>NZ_JQSG02000006.1:371250-742500 GCF_000754095.2 Acidihalobacter prosperus | reverse complement strand
TGTCCAAGATGAAGGTCCGGCGCGGTCGGATCGAAGCCGGCCTTGATCCGCAGCGGCCTGCCGGACGCGAGACGCGACCGCAAGTCGTCCAGCAGCAGGACCTCGTCCACTCCCCGCTGCAACTCGGCCAGCGTGTCGTCAACCGATACATTCGCCATTAAACCACTCCGTTGCCTTGGGGCGACGATTGACCCATCGTCGTCCCGCGTTTATGTTGAGTCGCAGCCCATACATCATGGAGATACGACACGGTGCTCCGACAGGACTTCAAAGACCGGCCTGATCGACGGTCCACGAACGCGCGCTGGCGCCTGCGCTATACGTTGTTCGCTGCCGGGGTCGGCATCCTTGGAGTCGCACTGGCCGGCATGTCGACAAAGGATGACGACACGCGCGACCTGCGGCCCACCAATCATCTTCGCATGGCGGGCGATCATAACGAAAAAGCGCCCGCTGCGGCACGCCGCCTCTTGACCCTGCAACTGCCCCATCCTGCCGTCGCCCCTCCCGCAGCCTCCGCACAACCGGTGCCCAGCACCACGGAACAAACATCGACCACCATCCAGCACAAGGTTGAGACTGGCGACACGCTATCTGCGATTCTGGCCTCTGTGGGGGCCGCCGAGGCGCTTGGGAAGCTGCTGCAAGCGGATCGGCACATCGGCCGGCTCAACCAGATAAGCCCTGGTCAGATGGTCGAGATCGCAATCGCCGATGGCGAATTGCAGCGACTCGACATGTCGAACGGCACGGGCAGCCTGACGCGATACGTGCGCGCCGACTCGGGTTACCGCGCCAGTGTCATCGAACGACACTATGAGCACCGCAAGGCACAGGCGCACGGGGTAATCAAGGACTCGCTGTTCATCGACGCCCAAAAAGCGGGGCTCTCCGATGCCCAGATCATGGCCCTCGCAGACATCTTCGCCTGGGATATCGATTTCGCCCAAGACATACGGCCTGGCGATCACTTTACCGTGATTTACGACACGCTTTATGATCAAGGCGAAAAGATCGGCGATGGCCCCATACTCGCCGCCGAATTCACCACCCGCGGGCATCGCTACCAGGCTGTGCGGTTTGCGCACGACGAGCGCGTCGATTACTACGCGCCGGACGGTCGCAGCCTGCGCAAAGCGTTCCTGCGCACCCCCGTCAAATTCACCCGCATCAGCTCGCGATTCGGCATGCGCAAGCACCCGATTCTGAACCGCATGCGGGCGCATAAGGGGGTCGACTACGCCGCGCCCATCGGCACTCCGGTGCGTGCCGCCGGCGACGGCAAGGCCGTATTCGTGGGCTGGAAGGGAGGGTACGGCCGCGTCGTCATCCTGCGTCACGGTCATAGTTACAGCACGGTGTACGGTCACCTCTCCCGGTTTGCACGCGGAATCAAGCCCGGCACCCGGGTCCGGCAAGGCGAGGTGATCGCCTATGTCGGCCGTTCAGGCCTCGCAACCGGCCCGCATCTGCATTACGAGTTCCGCGTCAACGGCGTACATCGCAATCCGCTGACCGTGACGCTGCCAGCCGCAACGCCGTTACCCACGCGTTACAAAGCGGCGTTCGAGCGTCGCAGCACCCCGCTGCTTGCGATGATGACCGAATACAGACGTACCGCGCTGGCCCTGAACGACGCCCGACCCTGATGCCGGCGCTATACGTCGGCCTGATGTCTGGAACCAGCCTGGACGGCATCGACGCCGTCCTGGTCGAAATTGACGAAACGCGTACCGCGCACCTCGACGCTATCACGGCCCCCATGCCAGAAGCGCTGCGCGGAGAAATACTGGAACTGATTGGCAAGCCCGCTGGCGTCGACCTGCGCCGACTGGGTGCGCTCGACGCGCGGCTGGGCGAATTATTCGCCTCCGCCGCCCTCGAGCTTCTGTCGCGCAGCCGCCGCCGGCCCGCGGACATACGCGCGATCGGGTCCCATGGGCAAACCCTCTGGCACCAGCCGGATAGCGATACGCCCTTCACCCTGCAGATCGGGGATCCCAACCGCATCGCGGAGCGCACCGGCATCACCACCGTCGCCGATTTCCGGCGACGCGACATGGCGGCCGGCGGCCAGGGGGCGCCGCTGGTACCCGCATTTCACCATGCCCGCTTCGCCAGCCCGGGCACCACCCGGGTAATCGTCAACATCGGCGGCATGGCCAACATCACCATTCTCCCCGCCTTGCCGGAACGGGCGCCTACCGGGTTCGATACCGGCCCCGGCAACATACTCATGGATCTACATGCATTGACGCATCTAGGTCGCCCACATGATGCCTCCGGCGCCTGGGCCGCAAGCGGGCAGGTCGACGACGCGCTGCTCGCCACCATGCTGGCCGACCCCTACTTCTCGTTGCAGCCGCCCAAGACCACCGGCCGGGAGCACTTCAACGCATCCTGGCTGCAAGCTCAAACCGATGCGCGACCACATACGCCACCGGCCGATATCCAGGCCACGCTGACAGAACTCACCGCACGCAGCATCCGTGACGCAATCCGGCAGCATGCCCCGGATTGCGGGCATATACTGATCTGCGGCGGCGGCGCCCACAACCTGCATCTCATGCATCGAATGCAATCGCTTGCGGCGCCCCTGCCAGTAGCATCGACCGCAACCTGCGGCGTCGCGCCCGAATGGGTCGAAGGCACGGCTTTCGCCTGGCTAGCGGACCGCACCCTGCGAGGCCTGCCGGGCAACCTACCCTCCGTCACCGGCGCACGGCATCCCGTGATTCTCGGCACGATCTATCCGGGACGACTCTGACGGCGGCGCCCGCCGGCCAACGCACCAACCTCCTCAGTCCCCCAGCACCCGCTCGATGGCATCCCCCAGCCACCGGGCCCAGACCTGTCGTCCCGCGGCATCGGCGATCAGATCCTGCCTGATCTCGACCAGCAGGTAGGGCAGGCCACGTGCTTCAACGTGTGTACGAACGGTATACGCCCGCAGCTCGAACAAGGAATACGGCGCATTGTCGGCGACGATCAATCCCGGCTCGCGGCGCAGATACCCTCCGACCGCCACCGACAGCCTGCGGTCTTCGCGAAACAGCAGTCCGCAGTGCATGTCCCGTGATTCACCCGCGTACACCGGCGTGAAGCTGCGCACTGAAACCAGCGTCTGCAATCACCCTTGTGCCTGCCGGCGATCCAGCAGCGCCTGCGCGCCCTGCTGGAACGGCGCCCAGATTTCGCCCAGGCGCAGCCGCCGACCCGTGTCCGAGAGGCCTTTGTTACCTGCTATGTCGGCCTGTTCGCTGCGCACCGGGATACAGTCGGCGTGCCCCTCGGGGCGATTGCAATCGCATACCAACCGTGAGTAGGCCTGGGCCGCAAGGGGCGTCGAAGCGACACGACAGCGCCTCGACCACGGCATGCGCCCCGATATCCCAACCGATATGCGATGCCAGGGCATCCTCGCTCAACCCCAGGCGAGCCAGGCGCGCGGGGACCACCCGCCCGGCATGCTCGCATATGAGACAAAAGCAGCCGGCGCCGTCTGCTCGAGCCTGGATCAGCGGTGTCGGGTCGCGTGCCGTCAGCAGACTGGTCGGCATCATCAGGGGCGCTCTGTCAGCACCAAACGCGGAAGGGGCGGCTCATGGCCGCCCCTTCCCGTCATTCCCGCGCTCACCGGAACGGCTAGACGGAAAATGACGAACCGCAACCGCAGGTGGTCGTCGCATTGGGGTTGCGAATGACGAACTGCGCACCCTCGAGCCCTTCGGTGTAATCGATCTCGGCTCCGACGAGATACTGGTAGCTCATCGGGTCGATCAACAGGGTCACGCCGGCATTTTCCACCGTGGTATCGCCATCGCCGACGTTTTCGTCAAAGGTGAATCCGTACTGAAAGCCGGAGCACCCGCCTCCCGTGACGAACACACGGAGTTTGAGGTTGGGGTTGTTCTCCTCGTCGATCAGCTCCTTGACTTTGCTCGCTGCCGAATCGGTGAAGAGCAGGGGATCGGGCATCGTGTTTTCGGCCACTTCGGTACTCATTGGGGCACTCCCTCCATCGCAGGGGTTTCTGATAGGCGAACACGCTAGCTTAAGTTGACTGATTCAGTCAAGAATCGGACTCCACATCCGCCGCAGGCTGTTCGTTCCGGCGATCTTCGAGTTGCAACTTGCCGCCCTTGCGATGGACCAGATTGCCATTGACCTCAGCCCCGACCGCCATCTCGAGCAGGTTGTAATAGACATCGCCGCGGATCTTCGCATTGGCTGCCAGCTCAAGATGCTCCGACGAATGCACGTCACCATCCACCGTGCCGTTGAGCACGATATTGGGTGCATGCACCTCCCCCTCGATCGCGCCATTTTCGCTTAACACCAGCATGGTGCCGCTGGTATCGCCCGCGGTCACGTTGCCCTGCACACGGCCGTCCACATGCAGTCCACCGACGAAACTGACCCCTCCGGTGATCACCGTGCCCTTGCCAATCAGAGTATCCACCCTGACCGCATTGAATTTTTTCTTGCCGTTCCACATGAGCTAACCCTCCCCTGTCATCGCCTGCTTCCAGGTTACCGTTTGCGTGACGCCGGCCACCCGGCGAGTGAATGGCGTCACCTTGATTTCGACACGCTGCGGCACGAAGCCCTCGGGCAACGTGAAGCTTCCGCTGAAGTCGTGGAAATAGCGGAACGAGAAGTCGAGGCCATTACCAGCCAGCTTGCCCATATCCAGGGTTTTGGTCTGGGCACCGGAGCGTCCGACAATCTGTACGTCGACCCGTCCCTTGACCACTTTGTGCTTGTCCTGAGCCTGGGTAAGCACGAGGTGATAGCGGTATTCGCGTTTCGCTGCGCCAGCGTTCACCTCGAAACGCTGCAAGTGCAGCCCGGGCTTCAGCTTGGAGGGCGACACGATGCTGCGATAGAAGGACACTTCCTCGGTAAGATCGGCGAGCTTGCCCTGCATCTGGTTGAGCATGGTCTGCACACGGCGCATCGCCTCGCGATCGATCTCGCCCGCCCGCCCGAGCTGCGCGTTCTTGTCCAGCAGCTCCTGATTGCGTTTCTGCAGGTAATCGACCTGGCTGCTCAGCTGCGACAACTCCTCGCGGACGTGCGTGGAGGCCGTGCCGGATGCCCGGTAGCCAGCCCAGTAAAGCCCGACGCCGGCAGCGCATAACAGCATCAGCGCGAGCGCAAGGGCCACGCCCTTGCGCACGGGATTGTGGCTTCGAAGTTCGTAGCCCCTGGTCGCCGGACGTCGCATCTTCAAGGCGCGATCGGCAGGGAAGTCAACCCGCTGGTTTCCGGCAACCCGAACATCAGATTCATGTTCTGCACGGCCTGCCCCGCCGCGCCCTTGACGAGATTGTCGATCACGGAGAGCACGACCACACGCCCCGTTTGGGGTGGGCGGTGCACGGCAATACGACACAGATTTGCGCCGCGCACGCTGCGCGTTTCCGGGTGTTCGCCAGGCGCGAGCACGTCCACGAAGGGCTCGCCGGCATAGGCATCCTCGTAAACCGCCTGCAGGTCGATGCCGGCGTCGACCTCCGCATAGCAGGTCGCGTGAATACCGCGAATCATCGGCACGACGTGAGGGACGAAGACCAGTTCGCGCGCCTGCCCGGCAAGACGGTCCAGCGCCTGGCGAATCTCGGGCAAGTGTCGATGGCCCGCAACGCGGTAGGCCCGGAAATTTTCGCTCAGTTCCGTCAACAGGTTGCCGACCACCGCGCCGCGGCCGGCGCCGCTCGCACCGGACTTGGCGTCCGCGATCAAGGCCCCGGGGCCGGCAAGGCCGGCGCGCAACAGCGGCAACAAGGCGAGGATCACGGCGGTGGGATAGCATCCGGGGTTGGCCACCAGACGTGCGCTGCGTATCGCATCCCGGTCGAGTTCCGGCAGTCCGTATATGGCATCTGCCAGCAGCTCGGGGCAGGCGTGAGCCTCTCCATACCATTGGGTCCAGGCCGCGGGATCGCGCAAACGAAAGTCGGCGGCCAGATCGATGATCCGTACGCCACTCGCCAGCAGCCCGGGTACTTGATGCATCGCCACGCCATTGGGTGTCGCGAAAAACACCAAATCGCAGGCTGCCAGATCGGCATCGTCCGGCCCCTGGAATGTCTGCTCGATCCGTCCGCGCAGATGCGGAAAGACCGCGTCGACACGTCGCCCTGCCTCGCTACGCGAGACCAGACAGGCGATTTCGGCGGCGGGGTGATCAAGCAGCAGGCGCACGAGCTCCATGCCGCCATAACCGGTGCCGCCCACGATACCGACGCGAATCCGATCCATTTGCGATCCATTGCTGTCCATAATGGAGCGACATCTTATATGCCCACGGGGGGCGGACGCCACAGGCGACGACCGGCTTGCGTTCCCCCGGTGCATACTCAACAATATGTGCCTTTTTGCGGGCCGTTACGTTACGGCGCGCCCATCCTCGTTGTTTCGTCCAAAGGCCCCATGTTAAGACGGCTCGTGCAATCGACTCTCGGCCGGCTCGCCCCGGACGGCTGGCGAATCCGGCTGATATTCTGGGTCGGCGCGGTATTGGTCGGCCTCGTCGCGAGCTTTTTCGCACGGGCCGCGGATTATGCCGATCAACTGTTCCACCAGTTGGTCGCCATTTCGCCCCTGCTGCCCCTGGTCGTCACGCCCGGCCTGATCATGCTCGCCGCCTGGATCACGCAGCGCTGGTTCCCCGGCGCCGAAGGCAGCGGTATCCCGCAATGCATCGCAGCCCTCGACATCCACGAGGAATCGGTCAGGGCACGCATGCTGTCGTGGCGCATCGCCTTCGGCAAGATCGTGCTCACCCTGCTCGGCCTGCTGAGCGGCGCCTCCATCGGCCGTGAAGGTCCCACGGTGCACATCGGCGCGGCACTGCTGTTCAGCCTGGGCCGCCTGGGCCGTTTCCCCTTCCACTACATGGACCGCGGCATGATTCTGGCCGGCGGTGCCGCAGGCATCGCCGCTGCGTTCAATACGCCCCTGGCAGGAATTCTGTTCGCGATCGAGGAAATGAGCCGCTCATTCGAGGAACGCACCAGCGGCACACTGATCACGGCCGTGCTGCTGGCCGGCGTCACCTCGATCGCACTGCTGGGCAACTACACCTACCTGGGCATCGTGCCAGCCAATGTCTCCGTACGCACCGGTTTGCTGCCGGTACTCGTCTGCGGGATCTCGGGCGGACTGCTCGGCGGACTGTTCAGCAGCCTGCTGATCCGCGGTCAACGCTGGCTGCGACCGATCTACAAACGGCGCGCGTTGACCGTGGCCGGCATCTGCGGGCTTGCCATCGCCCTGATCGGGCTGGCCTCCGGCGGCCTGACCTACGGCTCCGGCTACGATGCGGCGCGCGGTCTGGTGCAGGGGACGCGCGCCGTCGACGACAGCTTTCCCTATCTCAAGCTGCTGGCCACCGCCATCTCCTACTGGAGCGGCATCCCTGGCGGCATTTTCGCACCCTCTCTTGCGACCGGCGCAGGCCTCGGCGCCCATCTGGCGCACTGGTTTCCTCACACCGAGCTGGCCGCCATGGTCCTGCTCGGCACCGTTGCCTACTTCGCCGGCGTGGTGCAGACGCCCATCACCGCCTTCGTCATCGTGATGGAAATGACCCATAACAATGATCTTCTGATTCCGCTGATGGCAACCGCCTTCATTGCCTACGGCACTTCCAGGCTGGTCTGCCCCAAACCCATCTACCGCGCCCTGGCGGAGGATTTCTTGAACGCATCGCCCAAACCGGCCAGCACAAGCAAGGCCGCGGAACCCGCGACCGCATCCGATGCCAAGGCGCCTTGAACGCATGCTGTCCGTCATCGTCCCCACCTACAACGAACGCGACAACGCCACGGAGCTGATCCGCCGCACACTGGCCGCGTTCGACCGCATCGAGGAGCCGGTCGAACTGCTGATCATGGACGACGACTCGCCGGACGGCACCTCGGCGGCGATGATCGAAGCCGCGGCCGCACATCAGGCCGGCGAGCGGGTGCGGGTGATTACCCGCACTACCGACAAGGGGCTGGCCAAGGCGGTCGCCGCCGGCTTTTCGGCTGCGCGCGGCGACGTCTTGGCGGTCATGGATGCGGACCTGTCGCACCCACCGGAACAGCTGCCGGCGCTGCTCGGCGCAATCCGCGAGGGCGCGGACGTCGCGGTTGCCAGCCGCTACGTACCGGGAGGCGGTACCGAGGGCTGGCCGCTCAAGCGCCGCATCATTTCGCGCGTCGCCTGCTGGCTGGCCAAGCCGCTCACCCCGGTGAAGGATTCCACCTCGGGCTACTTCGCCCTACGCCGCGAGTGCCTGGAAGCCGTGGACTTCGTGCCGCGCGGCTACAAGATCGGGCTGGAGCTGTTCGCGCGCCTGCCTGGACGGCGCACCGTCGAAGTGCCCTTCGTTTTCCGCGACCGCACGCGCGGCACCAGCAAGCTCGGCGGCGCCGTGATCCTGGCCTATCTGGTCCAGCTCGGCGCGCTCTATCGCGCGCGATTCCCGCGCCTTGTCGGCTATCTGCAGTTCGGTCTCGTCGGCCTGCTCGGCATGGCCGTGGATTCGGCGACCTTCGGCCTCGCCTACTGGTATGTCGGACTCGAAGCCCTGGGGCCGACCCTCGGCGGCTTCTTTGCACAAACCCTCTCCTTCCTGGTGGCGGCACGCTTCAATTTCGCCCTCAACCGACTGTGGACCTTCCGAGAGCGGCGCAATCACGCCCGCATGAGCGTGTTCCTGGCCGTCAGCCTCGCCGGTTTCGCGATGCGCAGCCTGCTGTTCGAATTCATCGTCAATCTGCCGCCGCCGGCTGCCGGCGGATTTTGGGCGGCGATCGTGCATACGCTGACCATCGAGCAGATCGCTCTGATCCTGGGCGTGCTGCTGGCGAGCCTGTGGAATTTCTACGGCAGCCGGCGCTGGGCCTTCCCCGCCGGTGACGAAGCCGAGCCGGAAGGACTCCCTCGCCCAAGCGAACTGATCGCGCGCAGCTGGGTGGTCATTCTGCTGATCAGTGCCGGCATTCTGAGCATCCTGTTCGCCTCGCAAACCCCGCTGACCTTCGACGAGGCGTACTACTGGCAATGGTCGAGGCACCTGGCCTGGGGCTATTTCGATCATCCGCCGATGATCGCCTACCTCATCGCCGCAGGCACCCGGCTGGTGGGCACCAACCCGCTGGGCGTACGCCTGGTGCCGGGCATGCTGGCGATCACCCTGGCCTGGATGATGTACCGGCTCGGCAAGGCCTACTGGCAATACTCGCAAGCCGGCTTGTGGGCGCTGGTGCTGACCGTCACCACCCCGCTGTTCGCGGTCGGCAACATGATCAGCACCCCGGACACGCCCTTGCTGTTTTTCTGGGCCGCCACCATCCTGCTGACCCTGCGCGCACTCGAGCGCGGGCGCGTGTTCGACTGGCTGATGATGGGCGCTTGCGCCGGTCTCGGCATGCTCAGCAAGTTTCCGATGATCCTGCTGTATCTCGCGCTGCTGCTCGCCCTGCTGGCCAGCGCGCGCGGACGTCGCGCGCTGGCCGGTATCAAGCCGTGGCTGGCGCTCGGCGTGTCCGTGCTGGTGTCGTTGCCCATGATCATCTGGGAGTACCGCAACAATCTCGACTCGATCACCTTTCATCTCAAGCAGGGCCTTGGCCCGGCCGCCGGCGCCCACGACCACGCCACCGGACTCGCGACCTTCGCGCAGTATCTGCTCGGACAAGCCGGCGTGCTCACGCCGCTGGTGTTCGCGCTGACGCTGGGCGCGCTCGCTTTTGCCCTGTTGCGCCGCCCGGCCACAGGCAGCGGCGACGGCGAGATCCCGACCGGCAACACGCTGTCGCCAGGCGAAATCCGGCCGTTTCTGCTGATGCCCGCGTTGGTGACCTTCGGCGTGTTCGGCGCCGCCAGCTTCCTGCAGAGCAGCGGCCCCAACTGGAGCGCCCCCGCCTATGTCACCGCGCTGCCTCTCGCCGGCGGTCTGATGGCCGCCTTGATCCACCACCGGCGGCGCATCCTGCGCTGGCTGGCGTGGTTGACGGTAGGTTGCGCGGCTACGGTCTCACTGTATGCGCATATCGAGGTCGCCCACCCTCTGATCCCGTATGCCAATTATCCGCTGACCTTCCCGCTCGACCGCAGCGCGCTCGCGCGCTGGGCGGACGGCCTGCGTGCCGCGCACACTCACGAGGGCCGGGCGCCCTGGATCGTGGCCGCGAATTACAAGATCGCCAGCGTGCTCGCCTTCGATATGCAGGGACGGCCCGCGACCTACGACCCGTTCGAGGTCGGCTCGGGCAGCGCCTATCTGGCCTGGCAGCACCCGCCGCCGGCGGGCACCAACGGCCTTTTCATCAGCCACAGCCCGCATCCCTGGGAACTGACGCGCCTGTTCGTCCATTACCAGCCGCTGGGCGACTTCGCGCTCACGCGCCTGGGCGTGACCCTGCGTCACTACTACGCCTTCGTCGGCGAGCTCAGGCCACAGCCCTTCGAGCGCCGCTGAACGGACCCTGCAAGATCAGCAACAGCCGTGCGCGTGGCCACGGCCGGCGGGTTCGGCGCCATCGCCATCCGGGCAGGGGCCCTGTTCGATCTGCACCGCGGAGTGGGTGATGCCGTAACGGCGCGCCAGCATGGCCTTGACGGCAGCCAGCAACTGCGCGCTGTCACTGTCCGGTGCCGCACGCAGGTGCATGGTCAACAGGGGCCGCTCAGGGGTCAGCGACCACACGTGCACGTGATGGACATCGAGGACGCCCGGCACCTCCCGCTGCAGTTCCCCGCCCAGCGACGCCACGTCCATGTCCGCCGGCGCGGCCTCGAGCAGCACCTGACCACTCTCGCGGATCACCGCCCAGGTGCTGCGCAGGATCAACAGTCCGATCAGGATCGACAACAACGGGTCGATCGGCATCCAGCCGGTGGCAAGTATCACCAGCGCGGCGACGATCGCGGCGACCGAGCCGAGCAGATCGCCCAAGACATGCAACAGCGCGGCGCGGCGATTGAGATTGCCGTGATCGTGATGGCCGCCGTGCAGCAGCATGAACGACGCGATATTCGCGAACAGGCCGACGATGGCGATCAGCAGCATTTCGCCGGCCGCCACCGGCTCGGGGTGGAATAGACGCAGCGCGGCCTCGTAGTAGATGCCGCCGACCACCGCCAGCAATACCAGACCGTTCACGAAGGCGGCCAGCACTTCCAGCCGGTGATAGCCATAGGTGCGATCGTGATCCGCCGGGCGGCGCGCCATGCCGACCGCAAGCCACGCCAGGCCCAGCGCGAAGGTATCCGTGAGCATGTGCCCGGCGTCCGCCAACAACGCCAGCGACCCCGACCACCAGCCTCCTGCGGCCTCGACCAGCATGAAACCTGCGGTCAGCAACAGCGCCCAGAGCAAGCGCCTGCGGTCGGCGCCACCGCCAGGGTGATGATGGGCATGATGCCCGTGCCCGGCCGCCTGCGCGGCCCCGGTTTCAGGGTGGACGTGGGAATCATGCGAATGGGACATGCTGCAACAGGCCTCGGCCGACTGGGTGTATGCGCCACTGTATGACAGGCCGGCCGAGCCTGCCAAGCCGCCGCCTCATTCTCGCGGCGACGCCATCCGCAGCAACAACACGACGCCACGGTCCTCCGCGGCCTTGCGATGCGCCTGACGCAATCGCACCCCCGCCCCTCGCAGCCAGGGCACGTCGGCGACTGCGATTTCACCGTAACGGGGCAACAGCAGCAGGCCCAACGGTGCCAGCAGACGTCGCTGACGCAGGCTGCCGATCCAGACCTCGCGACCACCGTCCAGGCGTACGCCGCTCGGCCACAGCCGCAGTACCAGTTCTCGCGCCTCATCACCCTTGATCGCATGTATGCGCGCCAATGCCGGCGCCCGCCCTTCGTGCAGCCGCGGCAGCAAGGGCAGCTGGCGCTCGTCGCGCCCCGGCAGCAACCAGTCCAGGGCATCGGCCGGCGTCAGCGGCGGCGCCACCTGCCAGCCGTGTGCGCCCAGGAAAGCGGAAATCTCCGCCAGGGTTCCGGCCCACTGGATATTCAGCAACTCACCGTCATCGCCATCGAGGCGGCGGCGGCGTGCCGGCAGTGTGCGCCATCCGCTCTGCCACCAGGCTGCGACGGACATCTGACGTTCGACTGAAGCAGGCGGCACGGGCGCGAGGCGCGCAGGAGGCGCGGGATGATCCACCGCCAGCCCGACCAGCCCCGCCAGCACGGCGCCGACGAGCAACCCTTTCACCGCGCGCTCCACCCCGGCATGGGCCAGACCAGCCACGCCCACCAGCGTCACCCATGCCATGCCCAGCAACAAACCGCCCAGCCACCCCGAAAAACCTTCGAGTCCGAGATAAACCCGCGCCAGCCCGCTGGCCGAGAGCAGCAGCCCCGCCAGCGAATACGGCAACCACCTCAAATCGCCGCGCAGGCGCCTGGCGGTCTGCAGGGCGATCAGACCATACAACGACACCTGCCAGGCGCTGCTCGCGCTCAGGCGCACCGGCGCCCCCAAGACGCCTCCCGCCCCGAGACCCAGCAGCGCCAACCCGAGCAACGAACCGGCCAGCCAGTACAGGAGCTGGCGCCATTCGCGTTGAATGGCAAGCCAAAGACCGCCCCACATCGCCACCGCAAACAGCGATCCCGTGGCACCCAAGCCACCCAGCCATGCCATGGCGCGATCTCCGGAAACAGAGTGCATCTGCGCCAGATATCGGAATATGGCGCCGTCGGCCCGTTGCCATGCGCCGCCCTCGGCCAGGGCGTGCAAACCCCAACCGGCAACAGCCAGCACCACCGCTGCGGCGGCCAGCGCGCCGAGATCGGGCGAGCGCGGATCGATCAGCAGGCCGGCCAGCCGCCCCAGCCACGGGCGCCGGGCGCGCTGCCTGGCAATGGCGGCCAGGGCTGCGGTGGCGCGAGGCACCAGCCAGGCGTGCAGGCGGTGCACGCCCCAACCGGTCAGCCACAACAACGCCACCATCACACCGAACAACAGTGCCAGGCGGAGTGCGATGCGGCTGAACAGGTCGAAAACCACGCCAAAGCCGATGCCGGGGGCAAGGTAGACCGGCGCCCATAGCAGCGCCGAGCTGACGTTGGCCAGCAAAAAACGACGCGGCGCCATTCGCATCATCCCGGCCACGACCGGCACGATCGGACGGACCGGCCCGACGAAACGCCCCAGCAGCACGCTCTTGCCGCCATGTTTTTCGATGAAGCGCTCACCGCTAAGCAGCCATTGCGGGTGGGTGCTGAATGGCCACAGGCGATGCACCTGATCCCGGTAGTGAAAGCCGAGCCAGTAGCTCAGGCTGTCGCCCGCCACCGCGCCGGCGACCGCAGCGGCCAGCGTCGTCCACAGATCGAGGGCACCCGCAGCGACCAGCGCGCCGATGGCGAACATCATCGCCGCGCCCGGTATCAGCAGGCCGACCACGGCCAGCGACTCGCCCAGCGAAACCAGGAACACCACCAGCCCGGCCAGGCCCGGATGATCGGCAACCCACGACACCACGAGCTGCAGCCAGGCGTGCACGGTCTCAGACCCTGCGCAGCACGGCCAGCATCGCGACCGATGCCGCCGCAGTCAGCGCGGCCGCCAGGTAGAAGGCTACGTGTTCGCCGAAAACCTGCCAGGCTACGCCGAACATCACCGCGCCCGGCAAGGCCAGGGCTCCCGTGATCAAATGATACAAACCGAAGGCCGTACCCTTAAGGCGCGCGGGCGCGTAGTCGCCGACCAACGCCCGCTCGGCACCCTCGGTCAACGCCAAGGCGCCCGCATAGGCCAAAAACAGCCCCCAGATCACGGCCTCGCCCGACCCGGCATGCGCCAGCGCCAACAGCAGGGCCACGCGCATCGACCACCCCACGACCACCACCGGCACACGCCCGACTCGATCCGACAGTGCCCCGGCAGGCCAGGCCAGCAGGCTTTTGACCAAGCTCGCGGCGGCCCATATCAGCGGTACCCAGACCACGGCCAGGCCTCGCGACTGCGCCCACAGGACGAGGAACACTTCTGGCACCGTGGCCAGCGCCAGCCCGCCCGCCGCCAGCAGCAGCCCCTTAAGGCGCGCATCCAGGCTCGACCAGCGCAGGCTGGGCAACGGCCCGGCGGGAGCGTCCAGGCTAACGCTTCGCCGTCCGGGCAGGCCGAACAACAGGAGAGCGAGTACCAGAACGCCGGGCACCACCGAGAGTAGAAACACATGCCCCAAGGGCACCGACAGACTCAACAGCGCGAAGGCGATCAGCGGGCCGACCATCGCGCCGGCATTGTCCATCGCGCGATGGTAGCCGAAGGCATGGCCGCGGCGACGCTCGCCGCTGGCGGCGGCAATCAGGGCATCGCGCGGCGAGGTGCGCACGCCCTTGCCCAGGCGGTCGAGAAAACGCAGCCCCAGCACCCAGCTCCAGCCCAGCGCAATCCCGATCAGCGGACGCGCCACATTGGAGACGCCGTACCCTCCGAGCAGCAGCAGCTTGGGCGACACGCCGCGGTCCGCCAGTCGGCCGGAGACCAGCTTGAGCAGACTCGCGGTAGCCTCGGCAACCCCCTCGATCAGACCGACGACCGCGGGACCGGCACCCAGGGTCATGGTGAGAAACAGCGGCAGCAACGGCGTAATCATTTCCGATGCCGCGTCATTGAGGAAGGACACGAAGCCGAGCACCACTACCGTGCGCGGCAGGCTCAGCCGCGCACGCACTGCGGCCGTACGATTCACTGCGTATGCGTCGCCGGCGATGGCGCCGCCGCGCCGGCAGGCGTGCCTGCCTCAGGCGCTGCGGGTTCCGCCGTTGCCGGGGCAGCGCCGCCCGCGGTCGGCGTGGCGCCGCTGACATAGGCGTCGCCCTTGGCCATGGCCGCCTCGGTCTGCTTGTTAAGCACGATGATGCTGATACGCCGGTTGACCGCCGCCAGCGGATTCTGCTTGTCGAACAGCACGGTATCGCCCAGGCCGACGATGCGGGCGACCTTGTCGCTGTTCATGCCGCCGGCGATCAAGGCACGGCGGGCCGCGTTGGCACGCTCGGTGGACAGCTCCCAGTTGCTCATATCGGCATTGAGGAAGCGGTGCGCATCGGTATGTCCGGTGATGCTGATCTTGTTCGGCACATGATTCAGGAAATCGCCGATCTTCTCGAGAATCCTACGCGCATAGGATTTGAGGATGTCGCTGCCAAGGTCGAACATCGGGCGGTTTTCCTTGTCCACGATCTGGATGCGCAGCCCCTCCGGCGTGATGTCGATCAGCAGCTGATCCTTGAACGGCCGCAGCGCCTGGCTGCGATCGATGGCCTTGCGCAGCTCGACCTCCAGCGTCTGCATGCGCTGGTGTTCGCGCGCCTCCGCCGCCTTGCGCATCTCCTCGGCCGTGGGCGCGCGCGCGCCGCCTAGGCTGTGCATCTGGGTCGGTCCTGTCGGCATGTCCTTGGTGCCGCCGAGCTTGATCATGCTGGTGCTGGCGCCGCCGGGCCCCTGGATCGCGCTGGGATGCTTGAAGAAATCGGAAATGCCCTCCCGCTGCGGTTTGGTGCTCGAACCGAGCAGCCACATCAGCAGGAAGAAGGCCATCATGGCGGTCACGAAATCCGCATAGGCCACCTTCCACGCACCGCCGTGATGGGCGTGGCCCTTGACCACCTTCTTGATGACAATCGGTTGCTTCTTGTCGTCCATGGCGCAAGCCTAGCCCTTGTTGCCCTTGAGGTGATCCTCAAGCTCCTGAAAGCCGGGGCGTACGGAGGCATACATCGCCTTGCGACCGAACTCGACGGCGATCTGCGGGCTATAGCCCTGCACCTGGGCCAGGATGCAGGTCTTGATGCACTCGAAGAAATTGGCTTCCTCCTGCGCCCGGTGTTCCAGGGCCACCGCCAGCGGCGCGACGTAACCGTACGCCAGCAGGATACCCAGAAAGGTGCCGACCAACGCCGCGGCGACATGCGCGCCGATAACCTGTGGCGGCTGGTCGAGACTGCCCATGGTGATCACCACGCCCAGCACCGCCGCCACGATACCGAAACCCGGCAGGCCGTCGGCCACGCGAGTCAGCGCACTGGGCGCCTCGTGCGATTCATGGTGATGCGCTTCCAGCTCCATGGACATGAGGTTGTCCAGTTCGAAGGGATTCATGCCGCCCGACACGATCAGGCGCATGTAGTCGACGATGAATTCGAGGACGTGGTGATTCTTGGTGATTTTCGGATATTTCGAGAAGATCTCGCTGCTCTCCGGCTCCTCGATGTCGGATTCCACCGCCATCAGGCCCTCCTTGCGGGCCTTGGTGAACAGCTCGTACATCAGCGTCAGAAGATCCAGATAGGTGGCCTTGTTGTATTTCGATCCGGAAAGCAGGGTCGGCACACCCTTGAAGGTCTTGATGACCAGGCTCATCGGATTGGAGACCATGAAGGCGCCGAAGGCCGAGCCGCCTATGATCAATAGTTCGTACGGCTGGAGCAGGGTGGCGAGATGCCCGTGTGACAGGATGTATCCGCCAACCACGCTGCCGGAGACGATAAGAAAACCGATAATGGTATTCACGCAAGAACCTCTGATGCCGCCCCGATATTGATTGTAAGGATGTGCGACGGAACACGGCCCCGCCAGCCCCATCATAGCGAAAGCCGCATCGCTGATGTAGGCTTCCCAAACGGGACGCATCCCCAACCGCGTGGAGAAATAAGGCATATAACCCATGCAGAAACCGGAATTCCCATGCCTGCCCAATACAATTGCCCGCCTGAAAAAGCTGGCAAGCGATCCCAAGCTGTCGGCCAAACAAGTCGGGCGCGCGGTCGCCACCGACCCCGCGCTGGCCGCCGCCGTCGTCTATCATGCCATTCACGTACAGCACCGCCACCTGGGCAACCCCATCAGCACCCTGCGCCAGGCCGCCATGATGCTCGGCATCAAGACGGTCACCGAGTTGGCCGAAGGCCTGCCGCAAGCCGCCGAACGCCTGGGCGCGGGACGCCTCCCGCATTACATGAACCTGATGGGCCGCGCCGCGCTCGGCGGCATCCTGGCCTTGACCGTCGCCTACGAGCGCCGTGACCTGGAACCCGGCGAGGTCGCGCTCGCGGGGCTGCTCTCGCCGCTCGGCGAACTCGCGCTCTGGGCGGTCAGCCCCGCCGAGATGGAAACCCTCAGCTCACTGCTAGGCGAGCCGGGCGTACAGACACAGGAAGCCGAATACGTGGTTTTCGGCACCGGCATCGAGGATGCCGGCCGGACCCTGGCGGAAGCCTGGGACCTGCCGGAGCTGCTGTGCCGGTCTCTGGAGCCGACCAATGCCCTGCAGCCGCGCGCACTCGGCGTCATGCTCGCGTCCAAGATTGCGTGGCACGCGGTTTCGCACTGGCAAAAACCGGGCCTGACCAGCGACCTGAGGCTGATGGCCGGTTACCTCGGCATGAACCAGAGCGGACTCGCCGTGCTGGTCGACGACGCCCTGCTGGAATTCAACAACCGCTGCCAGGATTACGGCCTTGCGCCGATCCCCATGCTCCGGCACGTCCCCTTCCAGGAACCCAAGGCGCAGGAGCCGGCCTTCTGCCTCGCGCCACAACCCGACGTCTACGGCCGAGTCGAACAGCGCCTGGTCTCGCTCGACCGCGAGCAGCACGACGCCATCATCGAATCCTTCATTTTCGCACTGCACCGCGGGCTGGGACTCAACCGGGTAATCTATGCCCGACTCGAGCGCGACCCGTTCCCCATGCTGATCGCCGAGGCGGTGATCGGCACGGACTACGAACCCGAATTCAACCGGTTCAAGCTTTCTCTTGAAGGCGGCCACCTGTTCAGCCGCCTGATGGCCAAACCCATGGCCTTCCGGCTCAAGGGACGCAATCAAAAGGCCGCCTGGGATCTGGTGCCGACGGAAATCCACAATCTGATCGGCACCGATCAGTTCCTCGCCTGTTCGATCTTCGTTCACGGGCGCGCGGTCGGACTGGTCTACGCCGACCGCCGCTACCCTTCGTGCGAGATCGACGAGTCGACGTTCGATCGCTTCAAGCAAATCTGCCGGATGGCGGTCAAGGCGCTCTCGCGCGCACCGGAAGCCGAGACGCCAGCCGAAGCCGAAGCCGAAGCCGAAGCCGAAGCCGAAGCCAAGGAAAATACCGGCAGCGACGGCGCCGCCTAACCAGATCGTAACTGGCGGCGCGGCAGCCGCCGCCTCAGACTGGCACCATGAATGCATACGCGACGCTCAGACTGCGGCGCTGGCTGTGGCTGTGCGCCCTGCCCTGGGCTGCCGCCCAGGCGGGCACGCCGATCACGACGCGCGCGCAAACCGTGACCTATCGGCCGACCTACACCGCCTACGCCGAGGTCGTACCCCTGCACTGGATCACACTGCGCGCGGATCACGCCGGCCTGATCGACAAGCTCACGCTTCTCCCCGGCAGTCGCGTGCATAGCGGCGAGATCCTCGCCAGACTAACCGGGCCTGACGCAACCGCCGACCTCGCACATGCCAAAGCGCGCCTCGCCGCGGCACGCCAGCACGCGACGCTCGCGGCCGATTCGCTACACAGCGCTCAACGCACCTACCCCGCATTTACCGACCGTCGGGCGCTCGACCGCGCCAAGGCGGCGCAAGTGGATGCCCGCATCGCCTTGCGGCAGGCGGAAGTCGCGTTGGCGCGGCTGCGCCGGCAACTCGTGCTGCGCAGCCCGGCGGACGCCCAGGTGGTCGATCTCGACGCCGGCAACGGCGAGCGCGTCGACACCGGCTCGGCGATTCTCCGGTTGCTCCCCGACAATGCGCTGTGGTTGCGGGCGACCTACTACGGCGACGATGCACACGACATCGCCTCCGGGCTGGCGGGCCGCTTCCTGCCTGCCGACGGCGACGCACCGGTGGCGGTGCGTGTCGTCAGCACGCTGCCGCAACGCCGCTCCGACGGCGGCCGGGACATCGGCTTGCGCGCCAGCGGCACCGTACATTGGATCGTGGGAGAACGCGGACGCGTCGTGCTGTACGGACCGGCACGTCCGGCGGTCACGGTACCCACCTCGGCCCTGATTTTCGACCAGGGCCGCTGGTGGGTGCTCGCCATGCGACATGACCAGCCGCAACGCACGCAGGTCACGCCCGGACCTTCACGCGGCCCTCAGACCCTCATCCTGTCCGGTCTCACTGCCGGCACGCAGGTCGTGGTGCGTAATGCCTACCTGCTCTTCCACCGCGATTTCGCCGCGCACTACACGCCTCCGGACTGATGGCCATTCCTCCTTTGCTTCGGCGGCCGCTGCTGTGGGTCGGGCTGTTCGCGGCACTCGTCGCCTACGGGCTCTACGCGTTGTGGCACATCCCCGTCGAGGTGCTGCCGCGGTTCGGCTACCCGCAGATCGGCATCGTCGTTCATGATCCCGGGGCGACGGCCGCCGAGATGGAAAACCTGATCGTCCGCCCGCTGGAAGGCCGCCTGATGGGACTGACCCGAATGCGCAGCCTGCGCAGCAGCATGGGCCAGGGGACCGCCCAGTTGACCATCCGCTTCGACGAGGGCACGCGCCCGCAGCCCGATCTGCAGGCCGTGTACGCTGCCATAGACCGCGCCCGCGGCAGCCTGCCTGCCGGCGTGCATCCCTATGCGGAAGTCATGGGCAATGCGATCAACGAAATCGCCGACTACAGCGTTGAAATACCAGCAGAAATACCGGCCTACCGAGTACAGCGCGCCATCCGCACCCGTATCCTGCCGGCTCTGCGAGCGGTGCCTGGCGTGCAACGGGTGGAACTGTTCGGCAGCGGCGACGAGGCCCTGTGGATCCAGCCCGAACCCGCTGCGCTGCACCGCTACGGCATCGGCATCTCGGCGATCGCCGACGCCGTCCGCCGGCAGGTCGTGCTCGGCCCCGCCGGCCACCTCGATCTCGGTCACCAGGACGTACTGATCGAAGCCCGGCATCTGCCGCTGACCGGCGCCGCGCTGCGTGCGATAGCGATCCCCACCGCCCACGGCGATGTGCCCCTGGGCGCGCTCGCCCGCGTCGCGCGGGCGGCCACTCCCATCCATAGCGCCGTCGCGCTGGACGGACATCCCTCGTTGGGCTTGATCGTGTTCAAGCAACCCGGGGCGTCGACCCTGCCCGTGGACCATGCGGTTGCCGCCACGCTGCAACGTCTGCAAGCCGAGCTGCCGCACGGCGTGCGCTGGGTGCCGATCTATCGTCAAAGCCACCTTGTCGGACTGATCGGCAGCGATCTCGGGCGCAATCTGCTGGCCGGCGGCCTGCTCGCGATCGCCGTACTCCTGTGGCTGCTGGGCGTGCATCGCGGTGTGTGGGTGCTCGCCCTGAGTATCCCATTGTCCTTGCTGCTCGGGATCGCCGGGCTATACGCATTCGGACAAAGCCTCAATCTCCTCACGCTGGGCGCGCTCACGGTCGCGGTCGGCCTGCTGGCCGACGATGGCATCATCGTCCTCGAGGCGATCTACCATCGCTGGGAACGCGGCGTGGCCGGCATCGAAGGCGTGCGTGCGGGGCTGAAGGACATCGCCGGCGCCGACATCACCGGCACGCTGACCACCGTCGCCGCCTATCTGCCGCTGCTCGCGGTCGGCGGTCTGGCCGGCCTGTTCTCCAACCCCTTTGCCCTCGCCATGAGCCTCGCACTGCTCGCCTCCCTGTTGGTTTCGCTGACGCTCATCCCCCTGCTGCTCTCCCACATCGGCTCGGCCGGCCGGACATCACGCAGCGGCGGCAGCCTGCTCGCATGGCTGCAACGCGGCAACCACCGTCTACTGGGGCTGACCCTGCGCCGGCCAGGCCTCAGCGCGCTGGCCGCGGCAGGGCTGTTCCTGCTGAGCCTGATCGCCCTGGCCGTCGTCCCGATGAATTTTCTCCCGCTGCCCAACGAAGGCGTGCTGCTGGACGGTTTCACCCTGCCGCCCGGCAGCACGCTGGCCCAGACACGCAGTGCCGTGGCCCAGCTCACCCGCCACCTGCGCGCCGACCCCGACGTCGCGCACACCTTCGCGCGCATCGGTTCGGCGCGCGGCACCGCCTACACCGAACGCGCCTTCGCCGGTGAAATACAGATCGTGCTCAAGCCGGGCGTGCATACCGCCTCGCTCAGCAAGGTCGCCGCGCGGCTACTGAACGAAGCGGCGATCGACGGCGTACAGCAAAGCATCGATACCCCCACCATCGAGCGCCTGGGCGAAAGCCTTTCCGGCCTGCCCCAACCCTTCGAAATCACGCTCTACGGCGCCCGGCTCGGCACCCTGGAATCGCTCTCCGGGCAAATCGCCGCGCGCCTGCGGCACGTCCCCGCGCTGGCGGACGTGTTCAACAACGACAGCTATCCCGTACCCGTGCTACGGGTCGAGCCGCGTGACGACGCCTTGCGCGCCCACGGCCTCGATCCGCAGGGGTTCTACCGGCAGATGGCGCTGTTGCTGCGCGGGCGGACACTGGCACGGGTACCCGACGGCGAATGGCCGCTCTCGATCTATCTGCGGCTGCCGCATCCGCAAGCGCTCGGACTGGTCGGCCTGCGCCGGCTGCAGCTGCGCACCGCTCACGGCTGGACGCCGCTTGGGCAGCTGGCCGACCTGACGGTAACGCAGACGCCCAACCAGATCCGACATCTCGACGGCGCGCGCGCCGTCGAGATCCTGGCCACGCCACTGGCGCCACTGGGCACGGTAACCGCCCAGGCTCGGCAGGCACTGCATGACCTCAAGCTGCCGAGCGGCTATCGCTACGCCTTCGGCGGGCTGTACCCGCTGCTGATGCATACCGCCTGGGTGCTGGGCTTGGCCGCACTCGGCGCGCTGGCGCTGACGCTGGGCATCGTGTCCCTGCAGTTCGACGGCCTGCGTCTGGCCGGCATTCTGTTGCTGCAGGCGCCGCTGGCCTTCACCGGCGGCGCGCTGGCCCTCGCCGCCAGCGGCGTCGGCCTCAACGCGACCGCGCTGGTCGGATTCCTCACCCTGATCGGCATTAGCCTCAATCACGGCATCGTGCTGCTCAGCTACGCACGTGCCAACGAACGCGCCGGGCAGTCGCCCGAAGAAGCCGTACGCGAGGCCGTGCGTGCCCGCTTCCGCCCCATCGTGCTCACCACGCTCACGGCGGCCCTGGGCATGCTGCCGACCGCGCTCGGCTGGGGACTCGGCGCCGCACCCGAGCAGGGGCTCGCCATCGTCGTGCTCGGCGGCGTGCTGTGGAGCTCGCTGCTGAGCACCAATCTGCTGCCCGCGCTTTATCTGCGCTGGGGGCGTCGGCAGTCGGCATAGCGGGAAGGGATGGATTGCCCGCCCCCTCGTCTTGTGATAATAATTCTCATTCTTATAAAATAAGACGACCGAAACCCATGCACATGAATACCCGTCTCCTGCGCCGGCTTTGCCTGGCGCCGCTCGTTCTTGCGGCCGGCGCCGCAGCCGCCACCCCGTCGCTCGACACCAGTCTCATCTGGAACAACGAGGCCGTCTACACCCCTGACGGTGCCCTGCGCGCCGGCACCACCTACGACAGCATGCTGCTGGCCGCGCTGGACGCAGGCACCGGCGATGCCGGCGCGCACAGCAGCGTGCACCTGTCCTTCCTCGCCGTGCGCAGCGGCCTGCCCAGCGGCCGCTACATCGGCGATTTTCAGACCGCCTCCAATATCGAGGCCCCGGACGCCACTCGACTCTACAGCGCCTGGTATCGACAAACTTGGTCGCACGCCAACAGCCTGCAGATTGGTCTGATCGACCTCAACACCCTATTCGACGTGACCGATGCCGCCGGCTTGCTGCTCAACGCCTCCTTCGGACTCGATCCGACGCTCAGCGGCAACCTGCCCGTCTCCACCTATCCGGAACCGGGTTACGGCCTCGTCTACGGCCGCAGACAGGGCGCGCTGACCTTGCACGCCGGTCTATTCCAGGCAGACCCCGGCCAGCGCATGCGGCCGCTCGGCAACGGCGCACTGACCATTGTCGAGCTCGACTACGGCTACGGCGCGGAAGCGCCCACGCAGATCGGCATCGGGCTGTGGCGTTACCGTCAGCCGGACACCGCGCTCGCAGCCACCGCGCTCGACGGCGGCTACCTCAATCTATCGCAGGCCCTTAACGGCCCGGGGACGCGTCATGTCCGCGCGTTTCTGCGTCTGGGGCTGGCGCCAGGCGGCGACAGCACGGTGCCGCGCCATCTCAGTCTGGGGGTCGACGTTTCCGCGCCACTGGCATCGCGGCCGGACGATCATTTCTCCCTCGGCATGACGCGTGCCGACCTGCGCGGCCTGCGGGCGTAAACCGCCATCGAGGCGACCTATCAGCTTGCGCTGGACCGGCGCTTCGCGCTGCAGCCGGACATCCAGTACATCCGCAACGTGGCCGGCACTGCCCGCGACGCCACCGTGCTGCTGCTGCGCCTGCAAATGGCACTGGATTGATCTATAAGCCTGCGTAACGGCTCACAAAACACAACGATAATCCGGCATTAAAGGATTTTTATGGCAAGCCGATAAGCTGCATGAGTATCGCGTACCCGTACCGCCGGGGGGGGTAGCTCGACAGGTCACCGCGGTGCGGAAAGCGCATAACCCACCATAAGAAAGGAACCGCCATGACCCTAATGGTCCGCACCATCTCCGCGCGCATCATGGCCAGCGTCGGCGTCGCCGCCCTCTTCGCCATCACCGCCGTGCTCACGCCCGTCTGGTTCGGCAGCATCATCAAGCGCGACACCCTGCGCAGCGATCAGGAAGCCACGCTGCTGCAGACGCTGGAACACATGAACAGCGCCACCCTGCGCACCGGCGTCGCGATACGCGACAACGTACTCAACATGAATCTTTCGCGCACCGGCGGCATGGACCCCAAGCAGGTCGAAAAACTGATGAAGGACAGTATCGACGGCAAATACGTCGCGGCCGCGCGTCGCTACGTGGACGACGCCGACAAGTCCTACCGGCAGGCCGAGGCCATCGTGGCCGACTACCCGGAATTCAAGGAAAAGCTCGACCAGATCGGCGTGCTCTGGGCGCAGAGCAAAGCCGACTACGAGCAGACCATCGAACGTCTGAAATCGCTGCAGTTCGCCGCCGCCCAAAGCGAGCTGGTGACCGTCGCCTATCCGGAATCCGAGGAAATCGACCGCCAGTTAACCGCGTTGATCAAGCAGGTGCAGGCGCGGGCAACCCAAGACAAGGAACAGGTGCTCCACGATCTGCAGGTCTCCAAGATACTCAGTCTGAGCCTGCTCATGCTGGCCCTGCTCGTGGGCGCGAGCCTCATCGGCGCGGCCGTGTTGAGCATGCGCAAGCGCCTGTGCACCGCCGTCAGCACCATGCGCGACATCGCCCAGGGAGAGGGCGACCTGACCCGCCGCATGAGTACCCGCGGACAGGACGAACTGGACCAGCTCGCCGATGCATTCAACCAGTTCGTGGAGCGTATCCAGAAGGTCGTCAGCCAGGTGGCTGGGTCCACCGCGCAGCTTGCCGCGGCGGCCGAGGAGCTCTCCGCCACCAGCGAGGAAACCAATCGCCACGTCGGCAGCCAGCAAAGCGAAACCGAACAGGTGGCCGCGGCGATGAACGAAATGTCCTCCACCGTGCAGGAAGTCGCGAAAAACGCCAACGACGCGGCACGGGCCGCGCAGGATGCCAGCGGCGCCACCACGAAAGGGCAGAAGGTGGTCGGCAGCACCATCCAGGCGATCAGTCAGCTCGCCGACGAGGTCGAACGCACCGCCGAGGTCATCCATGCGCTCGAGGGCGACAGCGCGCAGATCGGGCGCGTGCTGGAAGTGATCAGCGGGATTTCGGAACAGACCAATCTGCTGGCGCTGAACGCGGCGATCGAGGCGGCGCGCGCGGGCGAGCAGGGCCGAGGCTTTGCCGTGGTGGCGGACGAGGTGCGCACCCTGGCCAAACGCACGCAGGACTCAACCGAGGAAATCCGCGGCATGATCGAGCGCCTGCAGGCAGGCTCGAAGGGTGCGGTGGAAGCCATGGCCTCCGGGCGCGAACGCGCCCAGGCAAGCGTGACGCAGGCCCAGGAGGCGGGCACCTCGCTCGACGAGATCGGCACCTCGGTGGCGCGCATCAACGACATGAATGCGCTGATCGCAAGCGCCGCAGAGGAACAGTCCACCGTCGCCGAGGAAATCAACCGCAACATCAGCAACATCAGCCACTCGACCGACCAGACGGCCGCCGGCGCGCAACAGACCGCGAGCGCCAGCGAGGAACTCGCCAAGCTATCGGCCGAGCTGCAGTCGCTGGTCAACCAGTTCAAGATCTGATTCCCGCCCGCGGCCGGCCTCAGGGCCGGCCGCGTCGGCGCCAGCCGGATTTCATTCCCTTCCCACGGAACCTTTTCCCCCGTCTCCGCGTGTCTTGGGATAAGCGCGACGCAAGCGCGCCGACATCATCACAAGACAACACGTCCAGGAGACCGACACCATGAACAAACTCTCGCATACGCGCCATCTGCTCATCGCCCTGATCGCCGCCTTCGGCGTCAATCTCGCGGCCCTGGGCGCTGCCGCCGCTGCCGTCGACACCAGCCCGGACGTGATCACCACTCCCGGCATCAATCCGACGCCGGACACGGATTCGCTCAACACCGGGACCAGCAGCGCCGACGTGGAAACCCCCGACGTCGGCAACTCAGGCATCGAGAAGCCGGAGGTCGAAAAACCCGAGATCGAGAAGCCCGAGGTGGAACGCCCGGACGTGCAGACGCCCGACGTATCCCGTCCCGAGATTCAGCAGCCCGAAATCCAGCGTCCCGAGGTGCAGACCCCCGAGGTCGACCACTGATACCAGCCGCATCCGGGTATCGCGACACTGCCGGCCAACCGCCGGCAGTGTCGCGTCCGGTTTCGGCAAGCCATAACAACAAGATTCGATTCAGGGAGAGACACCCATGACAAACACGCTCCGCACCACGACCTGGATGGCCATCGCAGCACTCGGCACGGCCCTGCTCCCCGGCGGCGCCCATGCGCAGGCCGCGCAGTGGACGGTAGGCAGCGTTCCCGCCTATTTCACCGGCAAGTACGGCACCGCCAATACCATCGATATTTTCTACCTGCCGACCTATATCCAGTACCGCAAGGATCGCCTGCGCATCAAGCTGACCGTGCCCTACGAATCGGTCACAGGCCTGCCGCAGGGCGCCACGCTCGCGGGCAGCAACCTGTCCACCCGCGGCACGCAGACACAGACCCGCTCGGCGTCCGGCATGGGCGACACCTGGCTGACCGTGCGCTATGCGGCCACGCACGCGCGCGACGGACATATCGGCGTACACCCCTACGCCAAGATCAAGATCGCGACCGCCTCGCATTCGGCCGGTCTCGGCTCAGGCCACAACGACTATGAATTCGGCGTCGGCCTGGACGGGCGTGCGGGCGGCTACACCTTTCCCTTCGCGCACGTGGGCTACCGCCTGGTCGGCAAACCCGCGAATTCCAATCTACAGAACATCATGACCTACGATTTCGGCGCGAGCTACGTGCTGCCCCGCTCGCAGGCAAACATCCTCACCGCGATGTTCTCCGGTTCGCAATCCGAGCAGAAGGGGTATGCCGGTCCGGCCGACGTGATCGTCGCCTGGAACCACAACGTCACGCGTGCGGGCAGCGGCTTCCAGCTCTATGTCGACAAGGGCCTGAGCAACGGCAGCGCACGCTACGGCATCGGCTTCGGCGGACAGATCGTTTTCTAATCCGGGCGTCTCGACGTGCCGCACCTTGCGCAAGGTGCGGCACGCTCAATAGGCCGCGTATGCGACCTTGCCGCTGAAATTCAGGCAGTCCTCCACACGCGCGCGCTGCACCGGGCGCAGGGTATCCAGCGTGAAATAACCCCACTCCGAATGTTCCTCGCTCAACACAATGCGTGCCGGCAGGCGCAGGCTGGCGCGATAGATCGCCGAATGCGAATTCACGGCGCCGTGATAGTAGATGCCGCTGAGATAGGCGACCTCGATCTCGCAGCCCAGTTCCTCGCGACATTCGCGAATCAGGGTTTCGATCAGCGTCTCGCCGGGATCGACGGCACCGCCCGGAAGTCCCCAGTGACGCTCGGCATAATCCGCCTTGAGCATGAGAATGCGCCCTGCGTCGTCGGTGATCACCGCGTGCGCGCTCAGACGATAAAAATCCTCGAAGGCCATGGGCCGTTCTCCATCCGTCCTGGCAGACAGATTAGCCGCACGACGGCCCTGCGGCCAGCGTTGCGCAATGCCTGATAGACTGGTGGACTGCCCATTCAAGAGACTCAACATGTTCGGCAGCTACACCAGCGGTCTGCTTCTCGGCCTCAGCCTGATCGTCGCGATCGGCGCCCAGAACGCCTATATCCTGCGACAGGCCATCCGGCGCGAGCACCATTGGCTGGTCGCCTCGCTGTGCAGCCTGAGCGATCTCGGCTTGATCCTGCTCGGGGTCATGGGGCTGGGCGCGGTCATCCAGGCCAGTCCGCGAATCGAAACCGTACTCTACCTTGGCGGCGCCGCATTTCTCGCCCACCACGCCTACCGCGCGGGGCTCGATGCAGTCCGTGCGAAGCAGGCGCTGACCGTCGAAACCGCCGGCATTGGCGCCCCCCCCCGACGCCGCGGGATCGCGCTCAACGCACTGGCGCTGAGCTGGCTCAACCCGCATGCCTGGCTGGACACCGCGGTTTTGCTCGGCACCTTCTCGCTACGCTACCATGGCGGCGAACGGGCGGCCTTCGCGGGCGGCGCCATCAGCGGATCGGTTCTCTGGTTCTTCGGCATCACCCTGCTCGCGGCCACGCTTTCGCGCTGGCTGAAGCGTCCGAAGGTGTGGCGGGCGATCAACATCGCGGTCACCGCCATCATGATCTACGCCGCAACGGTATTCCTGCAGGCGGGCATCACGCTCATTCGCAGCTGACAGGACGCAGGCCCGCGCGGCGGCGGGGATGTCAGGCGCTAGTGCGCCGCAACCGAAACACGCGCTCCTGCATCCGCGACAGACCGGCCTTGCGGAAGCGCTCGTTCTCGGTCAGCACGTCCTCGGCGACCAGCGCGACAACCTCGAAGGCCGCATCGTACAGCGCGTGCACTTCGTCTTCGCTCACCGCGAAGGGCGGCCCCTGCATCTCGGACTGCGGGTAGTCGAAGGTGATCAGCAGGGTTTGCGCGTCCGCCGGCAGCAGGGTCGCCATATGCGCCGCATAGCGGCGGCGCATGTCCGGCGGCAACGCGACCAATGAGGCCCGATCGTAGACCGCCGCCACGCCAGCCAGATCGACCGCGCCCAGGTCGAAGAAATCGCCGCAGCGAATCTCGATCTCGCCCACCCGATAGCACTCGAAATCCCCTTCCCGGGTCACGGTCGGCGACAATCCGCTTTCGACGAAAAAGGCCTCCGCGGCAAGCGGGCTGAGTTCGACGCCGATCACCCGGTGCCCCTGTCCCGCCAACCAGAGCATGTCCCGGCTTTTGCCGCACAGGGGCACGAACACGGCCGTCTCGGCAGGCACGTGCAACGCGGGCCAGTACTGCTCCAGATGGACATTCACCCGATCCTGATGGAAACCGATCTGCTGGTTGCGCCAGCGTTCGAGCCAGAAATCCGCCTGCATGTCGTGACCTCCTCCCGCAAGGGCCGTGTGTCGGGCGTTTCAGACGTAGCGCGCCTCGTGCACCACCGGCTTGCCGGCTTGCGACCAGCCGCCGAATCCGCCGACCAGACTGTAGACCTCGGCGAAACCCATCATCTGCAATACGGCGGCGGCCATGGCCGAACGCCCGCCGGTGGCGCAGTAGGTCACGACCGGACGGTTGCGGGCGGCGGCCAGGATTTCGTCGTGGTTCGGAAAGGCCGGGTCGGCCGCGGCTTCGAGAATGCCGCGCGGCACCAGGTGGGCACCTTCGATATGGCCCTGCTCATGCTCGGACGATTCGCGCACGTCGAGAATCAGCAGGTCGGGCTTTTCCTGCTTCATACGCTGCAGCTCGTCGGGGCCGATCTCGCTCACGCAGGACTTGGCGGCCTTGACGAAATCGATCAGGCCAACGGGTTGTTGCGGTTTGAATACGTCGTACATTGGCATGCCTCGGGTTGTTGAATCGCGTTCGGAATATTGTGGTGATAGCGCCGACGTGCGGCGGGGTCAATCCGGGTCGTAGGCCAGCACCGGCGCCAGCCATTGCTCGGCGGTGGCGATCGTCCAACCCTTGCGACGCGCGTAGTCCTCGACCTGATCGCGGCCGATCTTGCCGACGCCGAAATAGTGCGCGTCCGGGTGGGCGAAGTACCAGCCGGAGACCGCCGCCGCCGGCCACATGGCATAGCTTTCGGTGAGCTGCAGACCCGCATGGTCCGTGGGATCGAGCAGCGACCACAGCGTGCCCTTCTCGGTGTGCTCCGGACAGGCCGGATAGCCGGGCGCCGGGCGGATGCCGGCGTAGGCCTCCTTGATCAGGGCTTCGTTGTCGAGCATCTCGTCGGCCGCATACCCCCAGAATTCCCGGCGCACGCGCGCGTGCATCAGCTCGGCGAAGGCCTCGGCGAAGCGGTCGGCCAGGGCCTTGGCCATGATCGCGCGGTAGTCATCGTGTTCGGCCTCGAAGCGCGCGACGTGTTCGTCCAGGCCTTCGCCGGCCTGCACGGCGAAGGCGCCGAGGTAGTCGGCCAGACCGCTGTCGGTGGGCGCGACGAAGTCGGCCAGGCAGCGGTTGGGGCGCCCTGCCGGGCGCTCGGTCTGCTGGCGCAGGTGGTGCAGCACGGTGCGCACCTCGGCGCGCGTGTCGTCCGTGTAGAGAGCAATGTCGTCATCGTCGATACGGTTGGCCGGGAAGAAGCCGATCACCCCCCGCGCGCGCAGCCACTTCTCCGCGATGATCTGCTTGAGCATGACCTGGGCGTCGGCGAACAGCTTGCGCGCCTCCTCGCCGACGACCTCGTCCTCCAGGATGCGCGGGTAGCTCGCGTGCAGCTCCCAGGCGTGGAAGAAGGGCGTCCAGTCGATGTAGCGCGCGATCTCCTCCAGCGGATAGTCGTCGAACGTCCGGATGCCGAGGAAGCTCGGCTTGGGCGGCACGTAGCCGGACCAGTCGATCGGCATGCGGTTGGCACGTGCCGCGGCGAGCGGGATCAGCTTGTCGCGCCCCTTGCGTGCGGCGAGCTGCTCGCGCACCTCGGCGTATTCGGCACGGATCTTCTCCGCGAACGGACCGCGCAGTTCGGGGCTGATCAGGTTCTGCGCCACGCCCACGGCGCGCGAGGCGTCCTTGACCCACACGGTCGGCGCCCGCGTGTAGCCCGGCTCGATGCGCGAGGCGGTATGCGCGCGCGAGGTGGTGGCGCCGCCGATCAGCAGCGGCAGCTCGAAGCCCTGGCGCTCCATCTCCTTGGCCAGATGCGCCATCTCGTCCAGCGAGGGCGTGATCAGTCCGGACAGGCCGATGAGGTCCACGTCCTGCTCGCGGGCGGCGTCGAGGATCTTCTGCGCGGGCACCATCACGCCGAGGTCGATCACCTCGAAGTTGTTGCACTGCAGCACCACGCCGACGATGTTCTTGCCGATGTCGTGCACGTCGCCCTTGACCGTCGCCATCAAAATGCGGCCGTTGGAGCGCGCGCCGTCCGCTTTCTCGGCCTCGATGAAGGGAATCAGGTGCGCCACGGCTTTCTTCATCACGCGCGCACTCTTGACCACCTGCGGCAGGAACATCTTGCCGTCGCCGAACAGGTCGCCGACCACGTTCATGCCGTCCATCAGCGGCCCCTCGATCACCTCGATCGGACGCGCGGCCTCGAGGCGCGCGGCCTCGGTATCCTCGATCACCCAGGTATCGACGCCCTTGACCAGGGCGTGCTCCAGGCGCTTGGCCACCGGCCATTCGCGCCAGCCGAGATCCTCCTGCTTGGCCTGGGTCCCGTCGCCCTTGTAGCGGTCGGCGATCTCCAGCAGGCGCTCGGTGGCGTCCTCGCGGCGGTTGAGCACCACGTCCTCGACCCGCTCGCGCAGCTCGGCGGGCAGGTCGTCGTAGACCGCGAGCTGGCCGGCGTTGACGATACCCATGTCCATCCCCGCCTTGATCGCGTGGTACAGGAACACGGCGTGGATCGCCTCGCGCACCGGGTTGTTGCCGCGGAACGAGAACGACACGTTGGACACGCCGCCGGAGATCATCGCGTGCGGCAGGCGCCGCTTGATTTCGCGCGTGGCCTCGATGAAGTCCACCGCGTAGTTGTTGTGTTCCTCGATGCCGGTGGCGATGGCGAAGATGTTGGGGTCGAAGATGATGTCCTCGGGCGGGAAGCCGACCCGCTCGGTGAGGAGCTGGTAGGAGCGCGCGCAGATCTCGATCTTGCGTTCGCGCGTGTCGGCCTGGCCGGTCTCGTCGAAGGCCATGACGATCACTGCCGCGCCGTACTGGCGCACCAGCCGCGCCTGTTCCAGGAACTTGTCCTCGCCTTCCTTGAGCGAGATCGAGTTGACGATGCCCTTGCCCTGCAGGCACTTGAGCCCGGCTTCGATGATCGGCCACTTGGAGGAGTCGATCATTACCGGCACGCGCGAGATTTCCGGCTCGGCGGCGATCAGGTTGATGAAGCGGCGCATCGCGGCCTCGCCGTCGAGCATCGCCTCGTCCATGTTGATGTCGATGACCTGGGCGCCGTTCTCGACCTGCTCCTGGGCCACGGCCAAGGCCTCGTCGTAGCGCTCGTCGAGAATCAGGCGCTTGAACTTGGCCGAGCCGGTGACGTTGGTGCGCTCGCCGACGTTGACGAACAGCGAGTCGGCGCCGATGTTGAGCGGTTCCAGGCCGGACAGGCGGCAGGCGACCGGCGTCTCGGGGCGCCGGCGCGGCGGCTTGCCGGCCACCGCCTGGGCGATGGCGCGGATGTGCGCGGGGCTGGTGCCGCAGCAGCCGCCGACGATGTTGAGAAAGCCCGCATCCGCCCACTCGGCGATTTCCTGCGCCATCTCCGCGGCCTGCAGGTCGTAGCCGCCCATCTCGTTGGGCAGGCCGGCGTTGGGGTGCGCCGAGACGAGGTATTCGGAGACGCGCGACATCTCCTCGACGTACTGGCGCAGCTCGTAGGGGCCGAGCGCGCAGTTCAGGCCGATCGACAGCGGCGCGGCATGGCGCAGCGAGTTGTAGAAGGCCTCGGTGGTCTGGCCGGTGAGCGTGCGCCCGGAGGCGTCAGTGATCGTGCCGGAGATCATGATCGGCAGCTCGATGCCGAGCTTGTCGAAGGTCGATTGGATGGCGAACGCCGCCGCCTTGGCGTTGAGCGTGTCGAAAATGGTCTCGATCATCAGCAGATCGACGCCGCCTTCGATCAGCGCCTCGGCGGCCTCGGCGTAGGCGGCCGCCAGGGTGTCGAAGTCGATGTTGCGAAAGCCCGGGTCGTTGACGTCGGGCGACAGCGAGGCGGTGCGGTTGGTCGGCCCCAGCACGCCGGCGACGAACCGTGGCCGGTCGGGCGTCTTCGCGCTGTAGGCGTCGGCCGCTTCGCGTGCCAGCCGTGCCGCGGCCAGGTTGATCTCGCCGCTCAGCGCCTCCATGCCGTAGTCCGCCATGGACACCCGGTTGGCGTTGAAGGTGTTGGTCTCGAGGATGTCCGCTCCGGCCTCCAGATAGGCCTCGTGAATGGCGCGGATCACCTCGGGGCGGGTGATCGCCAGCAGGTCGTTGTTGCCCTTGAGGTCGCTCGGCCAGTCGGCGAAGCGCTCGCCGCGGTAGTCGGCCTCGCCAAGCTTGTAGGACTGGATCATGGTGCCCATGGCACCGTCGAGGATCAGGATGCGTTCCTGCAGGGCGGTCTTAAGCCGCGTGGCGCGATCATTCATCGGGGAGGCTGCGTCGCTGTGTGAAAACGAACGCGGGATTCTAGCATGCCGACGCCGCCGGGCCGGGCGACCCGGCGGCGGGCGCGATCAGCTGCCGGCCTTGAGGCGCCGTGCGATGCCGGTCACGTGCTCGCCCTGGAAACGGGCGATGGCGAGCTCGTTCTCGCTCGGCTGACGCGAGCCGTCGCCGGACGCCAGCGTGCCGGCGCCGTAGGGCGAACCACCGCTGATCTCGTCCATGGTCAGCAGGCGCTGCTCGCTGTAGGGCACGCCGACGATGATCATGCCCTGATGCAGCAGGGTCGTGTGGAAGCTGGTGATGGTGGTTTCATGGCCGCCGTGCTGGGTGCCAGTGGAGGTGAACACGCTGCCGACCTTGCCGATCAGCTTGCCCTGCATCCACAGCCCGCCGGTCTGGTCGAGGAAATTGCGCATCTGCGCGGTCATCATGCCGAAGCGGGTCGGCGTGCCGAAGATGATCGCATCGGCCTCGGCCAGCTGCTCCGGCTGGATCACGGGCACATGGGCATAGGCCGCCTGCGCCTGCTTGGCGCCGTACTTTTCGAGCACCTCGTCCGGCACCAGTTCGGCCACGCGGTACACGTCCACGTCGGCGCCGGCCGCGCGCGCGCCCTCTGCGACCGCCTCGGCCATTTTGTATATGTGGCCGTACATGCTGTAGAAAACGACCTGAACCTTCACGGACATCACGATCTCCTCCAGAATGGGATTGCAGCCGATCTTGTGCGTACAGATTAGAACGATCGCCCAGGCCCGAGCGTGACGTTTTCTCAACGACTCACTCAAATTTTCTGAGCGATCGCGACCGGGCGGACGCGCGGACGCATGCCCATGGAACCGGGTTGTCGGAACTATGCTCTGAAGGGAGGAGGGAGCGAACGATGCATATCCTGGCCGACGCGGACACAGCAGCACGGATACCGCCGATGTGAAACGACTGAGATTCTATGCGACGGTACCGCACCCCTGCCCGTATCTACCCGAACGCAGTGCGGTGGATGTGGTGACCGACCCGGGCATGCCCATCGACCAGGGCACGCTCAGCGATCTGTTTCGCATGGGGTTCAGGCGCAGCGGCATTTTCGTCTATCGGCCCGAGTGCCCGGGTTGCCAGTCGTGCATTGCCGTACGCATTCCCGTGCACGACTTCCGGCCCAACCGCGCACAGCGCCGGTGCCTTGCCCGCAACGCTGAGCTGACGCTCGAATCGCGCCCTCCTCACTACAGCGACGAGCTGTTCCGCCTCTACCGCGCCTATCTCAAGCATCGCCACCCCGGTGGCGGCATGGACAAGCCCACGCCGGATTCGTTTCGCGAGTTCCTCTGCACGCCCGGCGTCGAAACCGAGTTCCTGCTGTTTCGCGCCGGCGGACGGCTGCTCTCGGTGGCCGTCACCGATCGCCTGCACGACGGCCTTTCGGCCAACTACACCTTCTTCGCGCCCAACGCGCCCGAGCGCTCGCTCGGCACCTACGCCATCCTCAGTCAGGTCGCCGAGGCGCGGCGGCGCGGGCTCGACTACGTCTATCTCGGCTATTGGATCGCCGAATCGCCGAAGATGCGTTACAAGAATCGCTTCCGCCCGCTTGAATTCTATGCCGACGAATACTGGCAACGCTGCGAACGCCCGCCCGCTGCCGACTGACCCGCCATCGAACCCTGGCACGGGCATGCGGTCGAAAACCAGAGACCCCAAGCGGCACCGCCCATGCCCAGCGAGCCCGCACAACAACCCGACCTGATCGTGGTACGTCACGGCGCGACGCCCTGGAGCGCCTGCGGCCGGCACACCTCTCGCACCGATCTCGGCCTGACGCCCGTCGGCCGCGCCGAGGCACGACGGCTGCGCCCCTGGCTTGCGCAGTGGTCGCCCGCGACGGTCTGGACCAGCCCACTGCGACGGGCGCGGGAAACGGCGAACGCCTGCGGTTTCCCCGACGCACGCGTGGTGCAGGCGCTGCACGAATGGGACTACGGCGATTACGAGGGTCTGACCCTCCGCGAGATTCAGGCCGAATCGCCTGGCTGGAGCGTGTTCGCGGCCGGCGGCGCAGGCGCAGACGGCGAAAGCCCGGCAATGGTGGCGGCGCGGGTCGACGATCTGATCGCGCGGGTACGCGGGCACGAGGCGGGCCCGGTGCTGATCTTCGCACATGGGCATCTGCTGCGCGCCCTTGCGGCGCGCTGGCTGGGTCAGGACGTTCGCCTCGGCGCGCGCCTCGGCCTGGACTCGGGCGCGCTCGGCCTGCTGGGACGTCTGCACGGGGAACCGGCCCTGCTGGCCTGGAATCTGCGGCCTGCCGATACGGGCGGTCCGGCAGGCGGACTCGGACGTGAGGCCTGAGAAGGCCGGCGCTCCCTGGGAGGAGGTCCAAAGCGCCGCCACCCCGCCGTGCGAGTTCGCCTGCCGGGCCGCCCGACCATCCGGATCGGCCCTGCGCCCCCCGTCAGTGGCTGGACGGTCGGCTTACGATCAGACTAGGCGCTGCCGCAGGCCTCGCCAAGTGACATATTGCCGCAGCGGCGGCCCGCTCAGTCCGCTCGCAGGCGGTCGAGCGCCAGCGTATGCAGGGCGCGGGTGCCGGCCGCCAGCACGCTGCCGGTTTCCAGGCCGATCGCACCACCGTCAAGCGTCGTGAAAACGCCGCCCGCCTCCTCCACGATCACCGACAGCGCAGCGACGTCGAGGATATTGAGATCCGATTCGATCACCAGGTCGAGTTGGCCGGCAGCCAACATGTGGTAGTGGCAGAAGTCGCCATAGCCGCGCGTACGATTGACGCCCGCGACGATGTCGCCCAGGCGTGCCCAGCCCTCGCCCTGCGCCAGGGACTTGATATTGCCGAGCGAAATCGCCGCATCCGCCAACGCCGTCACCTCGCCGGTACGGACCGCCAGGCCGTTGACGAAGGCACCGGCGCCGCGCTCGGCCCAGGCCATTTCGCCGTACAGCGGTGCGTTGGACACCCCCAGCAACAGGCGTTCGCCCTGCATCAACGCAATCTGCGTCGAGAAGAACGGCGTCCGCCGGATGAAGCTCTTGGTGCCGTCGATGGGGTCGATCAGCCAGGTGTATTCGGCCCCCTCCCGCGTACGGCCGGTCTCCTCGCCGTAAAAGCCATGCGTCGGGAAGGCCTCCAGGATCACCTGGCGGATGGCCTGCTCGGCCGCCACGTCGGCCTCGGTCACGGGACTCTGATCGGCCTTCAGGCGCACCTCGACGCCTTCGGCCCAGTATCGACGGATCACATCCTCGGCGGCGCGCGCGGCGGCCAGTGCGGTCTGCAGGTAGACGCTTTGTTGCATGGGCAATCCTTGCATGAACGGTTCGGCGCATTGTAGCAGCCGTCCCGCGCTTGAGCCGCCGCGCCTCGCTCACTACACTGCGCATCCACCCACGGTCGGAGAAGCCACCCGCCATGTCCCGCTTCGATGAGAACCTCAAGGCGCTCAAGCAGCCGCACCAGCGCCTCGCCGCCCTCGAAGGCTATGCCGACGGCTACGAGCCCGTCTTCGTGATCGAGAACCGCCCCGGCAGCCAGGGCGCGCTGGCCGTCTACTACGAAGTCGCCGTCAAACACGGCGGGCTGACGCCCAAGGCCGCCGAGGATGCGCTCGCGCTGTTTGCCGAGCACACCGAGGACGCGCGCGCGAACCCCGGCGCGCACCCCAACATCGACCGTCTGTTCGCGATCGTCGATCAAGGTCTCTACTACTCGATCAAGGCCATCCCCAAGGCCGAAGACTAGGCTGACTCAAATCATGGCGCGAGGCGTCCCGCGGGGCTAGGCTTGAACGGCAGCCGGCCCCAGGGAGACGCCATGCGCCTGTTACGCCCCCGTTATCTGATTCCGCTATCGATACTGGCGGCGGCCGCCGCCCTGACGTTCTGGCTGACTCGCCCCAACCCCGTGATCGTCAGCGTCAAACCGGTCGCAAGCGGGCTGGTCGAGGCCACCGTCAGCAACACCCGCGCCGGTACGGTCAAGGCCTGCCGACGCGCCAAACTCTCGCCGGGCATCGGCGGGCAGATCGAACGTCTGGACGTGCACAAGGGCGAACATGTGACGCCCGGCCAGACGCTGCTGAGCCTCTGGAACGCCGATCTCAAAGCCCAACTCGAACTGGCGCGCGCCGATGAGCGGGTCTCCTCGGCGCAGGCGCGCTCGGTCTGCCTGCAGGCCGCCGCGGCCGCCCGCGAGGCCGCGCGCCAGACCACGCTGCATCGTCGCGGTATGGTTTCCGCGGAACAGGCAGACAAGGCCGAAAGCGCGGCACAGGCGCGCGCGGCGGATTGCGCTGCGGCAAGGGCCGGCGAGCAGGCCGCCGCCGCACGCATCTTGCTGGCACAGGCCAATCTGGCGCGCACGGTACTCACCGCACCCTTTGCCGGCGTGGTTGCCGAGATCAACGGCGAGGTCAACGAATACGTCACGCCCTCCCCGCCCGGCATACCGACCCCGCCCGTCATCGATCTCATCGACAATGGCTGCTTCTATGTCGCCGCGCCCATCGACGAGGTGGACGCCGCCAAGGTGCGGGTCGGCCTGCCCGTCCGCATCACCCTCGACGCCTTCGGCAAGCGGCGCTTTACCGGCACGGTATCACGCATCGGCGCCTACGTTTTGGACCTCGAAAAACAGGCGCGCACCGTCGATGTGGACGTGCGCTTTGCGCGCGGCGACGACATCGGGCAACTGCTGGCCGGCTACAGCGCAGACGTGGAAATCATCCTGCAATCGCGAGAGAACGTGCTGCGCGTGCCCACCGAGGCCGTGGTCAACGGCGATCAGGTCTATCTCTACGATGCGGCGACCCACACCCTGCATCTGACCCGCTTCGAACCCGGCATCGCCAATTGGGCCTGGACCCAGGTGCGCGCGGGATTGAAGGCCGGCGAACAGGTGGTCACCAACGTCGACCGCAAGGGCGTCGAAGACGGCGCCCACGCACGGACCGAAGATGTCAACGCGCGCTAGCGACGCGAGACCTGCGACGCCGGCGGCCGGAGCGCCGGCGATCGCCCTCCATGGCATTTGCCGCAGCTTCCGGCTCGGAGACGAGACGGTGCACGCCCTGCAGGACGTTACCCTGAACGTCGCCCGCGGGGAATACATCGCGATCATGGGGCCATCGGGTTCGGGCAAGTCGACCCTGCTCAACATACTCGGCCTGCTCGATCGCCCGACCGCCGGGCACTATCTGCTCGACGGCGTGGAAACCACGACCCTCGGCGACGCCCGGCAGTCCGCGGTCCGCCACCGCAAGATCGGCTTCGTGTTTCAGTTTTTCCATCTGATCCCCCGGCTCACGGCCTATGAAAATGTCGAATTGCCACTGATTCTCGGCGGCGTACCGGGAGCCGAGCGCCGCCCCCGCGTGACCCGGGCACTCGCGGAGCTCGGGCTTGCCGACCGCGCACGCCACCGTCCGGAACAGCTCTCCGGCGGCCAGCGCCAGCGGGTGGCCATCGCCCGCGCAACCATCATGGACCCCGAGGTGGTCCTGGCCGACGAACCCACCGGCAACCTCGACAGCGCCTCCGGCCGCGACGTGATCGACATTCTGGAATCGCTCAATGCTCGCGGCATCACCCTGATCGTGGTCACGCACGATGCCGATGTCGGCGCGCGCGCGCGGCGACTCGTGCGCTTCGTCGACGGACGTGTCGTCAGCGACACGTCGCGCACCCCATGAACATGCCCGTCGGTACGCTGGCCATCACCGAGGCCCTGTGGTTTTCCCTACACGCGGTGGCCGCTGCCCGCCTGCGCACCGCCATGATGACCCTGGCCATGGCCATCGGCGTGGCCGCCGTCGTGCTCCTGACCGCCTTGGGCGAAGGGGCGCGCAACTACGTGCTGGGCGAATTCGCCAGCCTCGGCAGCAACGTCCTAACCGTAATTCCCGGGCGTTCCGAAACCACCGGCGGCGCGCCGTTGATGCTGGGCATCACGCCACGCGATCTGACCCTGGACGACGCCCTGTCCCTACGCCGCAGCAGCCTGATCGCGGCGGTCGCGCCCATCGTGGTGGGCGGTGCGCCGGCCGCCTACGGCGCGCGCTCGCGCGAGGTCAATGTCATCGGCTCCACCGCCGAGCTCCGCCGCATCCGGCATCTCGAGCTCGAGCGCGGCCGCTTCCTGCCGGCGGGTGACCCCTTCGCGGCCGGCGCGGTCTGCGTGATCGGCAGCCGGCTGCGCGACGAGCTGTTCGGGCATGCGCGCGCGCTCGGCGAAATCCTGCGCATCGGCGACCGGCGCTTCCGCGTGATCGGCATTCTCGCGCCCAAGGGACAATCGATGGGCCTGGACATGAGCGACGTGGCGATCATCCCGGTAGCCGCCGCGCAGGCGTTGTTCGACACCCACTCGATGTTCCGCGTCCTGGTCGAGGTCCGCAGCCGCGACGCGCTGCCGGCAGCCAAGCGCCGTATCGAGGCCATCATCGCCGCGCGTCACGAAGGCGAAAACGACGTCACCTTGATCAGCCTGGATGCCATCCTCGCCACCTTCGATCGCATATTCACCGCGTTGACGTTGACCGTCGCCGGCATTGCCGGCATCAGCCTGATCGTGGCCGGCATCCTGATCATGAACGTGATGCTGGTGTCGGTGTCGCAGCGGACCGCCGAAATCGGGCTGCTCAAGGCGTTGGGTGCGCCGCCGCGCATCATCGAGCGCCTGTTTCTGGTCGAGGCCGGGCTGCTGTCGATGTTCGGCTGCGCGCTCGGTCTCGCAACCGGCTACGGCGGCATCTTCGCGCTGGAGCTGGCCTTCCCGCGCTTTCCGCTGACCGCGCCGCTGTGGGCGGCGCTCGCCGGCATCGGGGTGGCGCTGCTCAGCGGTTTGCTGTTCGGCGTGCTGCCGGCACGCCGCGCTGCCCGCCTGGACCCTGTCCAGGCACTGGCGAAACACTGAATCGGCCATGCTCGGCGGCGACTACCTGCGACTGACCCTGAACGCCGTCATCGGACAGCGCACGCGCAGCCTGTTGACCGCGCTGGGCATTGCGGTGGGCATCGCCGCCGTCGTCCTGCTGACTTCGATCGGCGAGGGCGTGCGCCAATTCATGCTGCACGAATTCACCCAGTTCGGCACTCACCTCATCGCCATCAACCCCGGTCGCACCACCACCCATGGCGTGCCCGGCGGGGTGATCGCCAACGTCCGCCCGATGACGCTGGGCGACGCCGAAGCGATCGCCCGCCTGCCGCAGGTCGAGGCCATGGTCCCGGTCGTGCAGGGCAATGCGCTCGCGGCCGCCAACGACCGCACGCGGCGCACCACGGTCTTCGGCGCCGGCGCGGCACTCCCCGAAGTCTGGCAGGCGCGCATCGCCATCGGGCGTTTCCTGCCGCGCGAAGATGCCCGCAATGCGCGCGCATTCGCGGTACTCGGCGCGCGGCTTCGCGACGAACTGTTCGGGGATGCCAATCCTCTCGGACAGCGCATACGCGTCGGTGGCGAGACCTTTCGCATCGTCGGCGTCCTCGCGCCGAAGGGACAGATACTCGGCATCGATCTCGACGACTCCGTGTACATTCCCGCCGTCCGCGCGCTCGCCCTGTTCAATCGCGACAGCCTGATGGAAATCGACGTGACCTATCCGGCGGACAGCTCGGCCTCCACCGTCGCCAGGCGCATCGCGACCCTGCTTGAACGGCGTCACGGCAGCGAGGATTTCACGATCACCACCCAGGAGGACATGCTCGCCACCCTGAACAACATCCTCGGCATCGTCACCCTCGCGGTGGGGGCGTTGGGCGGCATCTCGCTGCTGGTCGGCGCGGTCGGCATTTTCACCATCATGACCATCGCGGTGAACGAACGCACTGCAGAAATCGGCCTGCTGCGCGCCATCGGCGCCCGCCGTGGGCAGGTGCTGGCGCTGTTTCTCGGCGAGGCCGTGCTGCTGTCCGCGCTCGGCGGGCTTGCCGGACTCGGCGTCGGGCTCGGCGGCGCCTGGCTGCTGCACCTGCTGCTGCCCGCACTGCCCGTGCATACCCCCTGGGCCTATCTGCTCGGAGCCGAACTGTCCGCGGCGCTGATCGGGCTGCTTGCCGGCGGCGTGCCGGCCCACCACGCGGCCCGCCTGGACCCGTTGACGGCACTGCGCGAGGAATAGGTGTCGACAGGGTGGCGGCTAGCGCCAATCCTCAGGCAAGGACCAGACATTTCGCCACGCGATCAAGGCCGGCAAGGGCATCGGGGGCGCAATCGCATGTCCCTGCAGACGCGATACCCCGAGTTCGCGCAGCAGCGTGCCGAGCGCTTCGCTGGCAACGCCCTCGGCCACCAGATCGATATCCAGACCGCCGGCCAGCTGTGCCACAGCGCGCACGATCGCCTGGTCGCGTGGATTGTCGACCAGATCGAGCACGAAGGCCTGATCGAGCTTGAGTTTGCGTATCGCCAGCCGTTGCAGATGGTTCATCGAGGTGAAGCCGCTGCCGAAATCGTCCAGCGCCACCGACAGGCCCTGCTCGCGCAGCCAGCGTACAGTCTCCGTGGCGCGCCCGAGGTCACCCAGGTGCGAGGTTTCGGTAATCTCGAATTCCAGCGCAAAACGCAGGTCCGGATGGCGCCCCAGCAGGTCGACGATGTCGCGCTTGAAGCCCGGCGCGAGCAGATGACGCGCCCCAATATTCACGGCGACCGGCACATCCAGAGCGGCATCCGAGAGCGCGCCCAGATCGTTGGCCACCGCTCTGATCATGGCCAGGCCGAGCCGGCGCACCAGCCCTCGGTCGCCCTCCACCTCCTCGATGAACTCGACCGGCTCAAGGATGATGCCGTCGCGCCCGACCAGTCTGGCCAGCGCCTCAAGGCCACAGACACGGCCGGTGGCCAGGTCGATCTGGGGCTGGTAGTACGGCAAAACCTCGTCCGCCTCCAGTGCACGCTCGATCTGATGCCGGATCTGGTGACGGGCCTCGAGTCGACGCTCCAATGCCGGCGAGTAGGCCACGCGCGAACCGGGCCCGGACAGACGTGCCATCTGCAGGGCCATGCCCGCCCGGCGCAGCAGCGCCTCCGGCTGAGTGCCGTCGTCCGGGAACAGCGCCGTGCTCTGCTCGGTCTTGAGCAACAGGGACTCGCTCAGCCCGACGTCGTAGGGTTGATCGAGCTCCGCATCGATGGCCCGCAGCGAATGGGCAAAGCCGGTCTCGCTGCCGTCGACGGGCTCGATCAGCAACACGGCGAACTCGTCGGATCCGAGCCGGCCCACCACGTTCCATTCACCGATCACCGCGCGCAGACGGCGCGCCATGGCGCGCAGCAGCGCGTCGCCGACATCGTGTCCCAACAGATCGTTGTGAAACTTGAAATCCGCGATATCGATCATCAACAGCTGGGCCCGGCGCGCCCCGGCAGCGCTCAGTTTCTGCGACGCCAGTTCGAGGAAATGCACCCGGTTGGGCAGATCCGTCAGCGTATCGATGAGAGCCAGATACCGTATTCTCGCCCGCTGCTCGGTGGTCCGTATGGCGAAGCCCACATCGTCGGCAAGCTCCTGCAACAGGCGGACGAGCTCGGGGGTAAAGAAATTGATCTCGCTCGAATACACCGACAGCACCGCCTCGACGCGATCGCCCACCATCACCGGGATCGCCGCAGTGGAACGCCCGTTGTAGCGCTTGAACAGCTCGTGCCACGGCGCCATTTCCGCAGTGGCGAGCACATCGTTGACCACCACGGTTTCCTGGCTGCGCGCGGCGCGGCCCACGGTGCCGCGACCGTACGGGCTGTCCGCATCGAGTTCCAGCCTGACGCGGGCGAGATCGGGAAAATCGACGATCCGGCTCGCCTGCTGGGTGTAGTGCAGCAATCTCGCCTCGCGATCGATGGTCGCGATCGCCGCGATCAGGACCGGCGTATGGCTGACCACGATGCGGCAGATATGGGAAAACAGCTCGGCGGTATCGGTATAACGTTCGCGCACGATGCCCTGGTTGATTTCGGACAGGGCGTCGTAGAAATCGCGCAGGCGCTCGCCCTCGGTTCTGGCCACCTCCAGCTCGGTGGTCTCGACCGCAAGCCCGATGACCCCCAGCACGCGGCCGTTTTCCGCCCGTGGCGCGTACTTGTAGACCCTGAAACTGCGCCCGAGGATGTTTTCGCGGCGTTGTATCAGGCCACGCGCGTCCTGCGCCGCGCGATCGCTGATCCGGCTGCTGCCGGCACCGATCTCATCCATCAGATCGGCGTCGGCCTTGCCTTGATAGCGCCTGCGGCCGCCCGCGAACAGCATCACCGCCGCGGGATTGGCATAACGCCAGCGCAACGCGGCATCCTTGACGAAAACCGGCAGCGGCAGGAGGCGCGCCACGCGCAACAGACGGCGCAACAAGGGATCGAACGCCCCGTCCGGTCGCGCTTCCTCCGAGGATGACCCATGCGATTTCATGAACGTGCTATCCCTCGAATGCGGCCGACGGCCGCATTCATCCACCTTCGCATATCGCCCCCTCTACTGTCGGCCCCACCTGCCGCACACCGAGACTCCGGTATCGGCGGCTTGCCCGGCTCGTGACCAGCCTCATAAGATACCCTACTCGCAACCGGAATGACGACATGAACGACCCCATCATCCTCATCGGAATCGGCGAGATCGGCGGCGTCCTGGCACGCGGCTGCCTTCGCGCCGGCCACCCGGTCTACCCGATCACACGCGAGATGGACCTCACGCGCGAAGCGCGTCACACCCCGGAGCCTGCGCTGGTCGTCATCGCCGTCGGGGAACAGGCCCTGCATCCGGTGCTCGACGCCCTGCCTCCGCCCTGGCGCGAACGCTGTCTGCTCCTGCAGAACGAGCTGCTGCCGGCGGACTGGGAGCGGCACGATCTGCACAACCCGACGGTCATGTCCGTCTGGTTCGAGAAAAAACCCGGGCAGGACGTCAAACAGATCGTGGCAAGCCCGGTGTACGGTCCGCACGCCGAACTTCTGCGCACCGCGCTCGGCGCCGTGGGCATCGAATCGACCGCGCTCGCGGACGCGGACGCGCTGCTGCGTGAGCTGGTGCGAAAGAATCTTTACATCCTGAGCACCAACCTCTGCGGCCTGGAGGTCGGCGGCGACGTTGCCGCGCTGGCGAAGGATCACGCGCCGTTGCTTGCCTCGGTGGCCGATGAAGTACTCGATCTGCAACAGGCACTGACCGGCAGGACGTTCGACCGGCCTACGCTGATCGCATCGATGCACATCGCCTTCGAGGGTGATCCCGCGCATCGCTGCCAGGGCCGTAGCGCGGCGGCGCGCCTGCAGCGGGCGCTTGCACAGGCAGATCGTGCCGGACTCGCGGTACCCACGCTGCGCACGCTCGGCGCACGTCATCTGCGTTAGCGTATCCTCGCGCAACGACACGCGGCTCAGGCCGGTTCCAGTGTCGGAAGGGACGCTTCGAGTGCGTCCAGACAGCGCTCGTCGAGTACGCTGCCTACCTGCCCTCGCATGATGCGTAGCGCCTCGGACACTGGAATCGCCCCCCGATAGGGCCGCTCGGCGGTGATCGCATCGAAGATGTCGGCCGTCGTGATGATGCGGGTTTCCAGATTGATTTCCTCGGCCAGCAGGCCATATGGATACCCCTTGCCGTCGAGGCGTTCGTGATGCGCCCCCGCCACCCTGGCCAGTTCGCCGAACAAACCGATACGGGCGAGGATTTCCTCGGTATGCCGCGCATGCGCGCGCATCTGCTTCCACTCTTCCGCATCCAACGCCCCAGGTTTGTCGAGTACGCCGTTGCTGACCCCGAGCTTACCGATGTCGTGCAGCAGGGCGCCGCGTCGCAACCAGCGTCGCCGGGCGGGCGGCAGGTCGACGCGACTGGCGATGGCCTCGGCGCAGTGCGCCACGCGCGCGCTGTGTCCGTAGGTGTAGGGGCTTTTGGCGTCCACCACCTGGCCGAAGGCGGCGGCGATGCCGTCCAGACGGTCCTCGTCGACGAGCACCAAGGATGCGGCCGGTTCGAGATCGGCCACGCGCTGCGACAGACGCGCGTCCGTCAGACCGGCCCAAAAACCTGGCTGCCGCGCGACCCGTGCCAGCGCCTCCGCCAGCGTCGGATCGAACCATTGTCCCGCGCGCCTGCGCACCTCGCCCATCGCGACTTCCGGGCCGCCGCTCAGATGGAATACGTCCACTACCTGGGCAAGCAGCGCGATGCGTGCCTGCAGCGGGATGGCCTCTCCTGCCAGGCCGCGCGGGCGGCCCTGCCCGTTCCAGTGTTCATCCAGGGCGCGGACCCCATCGGCCACCGCCGGGGAAAAGCCCAGCTTCAAGGCAATGTCGGCGCCACGCTCGCAGCGCGTCGCCACCAGCTCGGTTGCCAGCTCTTCGCCATGCCGCACCAGATTCAACACACGATGGAAGCGCTCGCGCAGCGCCGCATCGGGCGCTGCGTGGGTCAACACGAAACGCCCGAGCTGCAACATGCTCTGGGAGTCGACGCGCTTGAAATCGTCCTTGATCAGTCGATCGTCACCGCCATAGAGCTCCCACAGGCGGGCCGCATTGCTGCTGCACCCGGCGTCCTTGAGCAACAGCGTGTAGTAAAGATCCGCACGCCCTGTATCATCGAGCGGCAGCGCCTCGGCGAGATGCATGCCGATCCAGCAGCAGCGCAGGCAATGACCCGGCGCCTGACCCTCCGTCATGTCCAGGGCATGACTCAACGCACCGATGACTTCGGACAGTCGCATGTCCGTGCCTTCCTCGCTTCGCTCGCCCCCCATGCGCCACCTCCCGCGCAAGCGTGGTTCGGTACCGCCTAGGTGCCAGCATGCGAGCGCAGACACCACCCACGGGCATCGCGCGTGATCCGGCTCAGTCCGGCATACGGCACCTTGACTCGCATCATCGCGGCCAGCGAACCCTCAAGCGCGCGGGCGACGGCGACGCGCACCACGCCGGCGTGCGCCACCACCAGTATGGGCCCCTCCCCCGACAACTCGTCGAGTGCCGCAGCCACCCGCGCGTAAAAACGCTCCAGCGGCTCAGCACCGGCGGGCATGCCACGGATTGGATCGGCGTAATAGCCGGTGTAGGCCGCCGGATCGGAGAGCGCCACCTCGGCGGGACGGCGCCCCTCCCAGTCGCCCATGCCGATCTCGCACAAACGGGGTTCGACACGCAGCGGCAGATTGTGACGGCCGGCATAGGCCTCGGCGAATTCGCGCGCGCGCCGCAACGGCGAACTGACCACGGCGGACCAGTCGCCGGCACCTTCCAGCACCGCCCACATCTGACGCCAGCCCTGTTCACTCAAGGGATCGTCCACGCCATGCCCACGGTAGCGTCGTCCGCCCACGGGCTCACCGTGGCGCAGCAGCCCGATCTCCAGCGTGGCCGGAGTGTCCGGGCGAGGTGCGTTCAGCTCGCCCATCCGCCCAGCGTCAGCAACGCCAGAGCCGCCATCCACACGATCAGATTGCGCTGGATGTGGTTGGTCACGGTCGCAAAGGCCGCACTCAGCGTTGCGGCATCGGCTTCCGCCTCCAGCAGTTCATCGAGGCGTACGGCCCCGGCCCCGCTCTCGCTGAGCAATAAACGGTTGCCCGCACGCAGATTGTCGAAGCTGCCCCAGAAGCGCTCGCGCAGACCCACCAGAGCGTGGTCGAAGCTGCCGGTGACGGCATAACCCAGGGCCGCAAGGCGTGCCGGCGCCCATTCCATCAGCGCCGCGAGTCCTGAGGCGACGCGCGCCAGCGAATCATCCGTCACCTCGTCCTCGTCGGCGTCCGCCGTGGGCGTGAGCGTGGGCCATTGCACCCGCGCGAGGCCGTGCACCAGCCGATACAATATCGCCGCAGCCGGGCCCAGCAGGATAAACCAGAAGATCACGGTGAACAGACGGTCGTTGGATTCGGCGAAGGCCGCCAGCGCCACCTGTCGTGCACGCTCGGCAGGCGCTTCCGGCGCCGCCTCGCCCAGCAGGCGGGCGGCGACACGCCGCTGGCGCGCCTCGTCGCCCACCGCGACCGCCTCGACGTAATTGTTAACCTCTTCCTCAAGATCCTCGGGTCCAAGGCAATAGAGCAGGACGGCAACGCCGAAGATCAGCCCCAGCAAGCCCAGCAGCACGCCCGACAGCCACGCCTGCAGCCAGCCCGCGAGCAGGATCGGCGGCAACACGATGAGCAGGAGTCTGAAACCGGGGTGTCTGAGCCCGATGGATTCGAGCAATGCGGAAAAACGGCCTGCGTAGGCATTGAGATACCGCGGATCACGGAAATCGCTCATGTAGCCGAGAAAGCGCTCCAGCGCCAGCGCAAGGAGCAGGGTGATCAGCGTCATGGGTTCCCCTCTTCGTTGTGATGCGCCGCGGGCACCGGCAGTTTTACGGGATTACCGCGAGCTTGCAAGCCGCTTGTCCAGTTCGGCACGCAGGCGCCGCCAGTCGAAACTCTCGCCCGGGTCGGTCTTGCGGCCAGGCGAGATGTCCGCGTGCCCGACCACCCGCTCGGGCGACAGCGTGGGATAGGCCGCGAACAGCGCGCCCAGCAGCTCGGCGAGCCGCCGGTACTGGATCGGCTCGTACGGCAGGTCATCGGTGCCCTCCAGCTCGATGCCGACGGAAAAATCGTTGCAGCGCTCGCGGCCGTTCCAGCAGGACAGGCCCGCATGCCAGGCTCGCCGATGCCATGGCACATACTGTATCAGTTCGCCGTCGCGTCGTATCAGCGCATGTGCCGACACCTGCAGGTCGGCGATCGCGGCGAAATACGGGTGGTGGCGGGGCGGCAGGCGGTTGGTGAACAGCGCCTCGATCCACGGACCGCCGAACTCGCCGGGCGGCAGGCTGATATTATGGATCACTGCCAGTTCCGGCAGGGTACCTTCGGGACGCTCGTCCGCGTTCGGCGACGCGCACCAGCGCGCCGCGTCGGTCAATCCCGTCGACGGGTCGATCCTCATGGCGCCTCCTCGGGCGGCTGCGCGGACAAGGCATCCACCGCGGCTTCGACGCGTGCCGGTATCGACGCCACTTCGAGCGCGGCGTGGTAGCGCCCGCCGCGATACAGGAACAGACCCGGCAGGTGGAACACCTCGAACTCGCGGGTCAGGGCCAGGTCCTGCCCGGCATCCACCTCGAAGATCCGCCACTCCGGATGTTCCGGCGCCAGCGCCGCCAGCGCCGCGCGCATGCGTCGGCAGGCGCCGCAACCGGGTGCCGTGAACAACACCAGCGCCGTACCGGGCGTCTCGGCCAACCGATGATGGAAGTCGAACTGGGTCAGGACGGGAAAGCGCATGCGCATAGTATATAAGCTCCTCACCCATCGGCGAGCGACTTGCCTCGCGCGGCCGGTGGGCAGAAAATTCCCGCCTGGCCGTGCCATGGGCGGCGCGGCCCGCCACTGGAATATCCGTGCATGTTCTACACCCTCGCCGGCCTGCTCAATGCCGGCCTCGTCCTGCTCAGCCTGTTCGGCATCGGCGCACAGATACGCACCATCTGGCGACGAAAATCCGCGCCCGCGGGCGGCGCACCGACCGCGCAGCTGTCGCTCAACCAGTTCAGCGCCAGCTTTCTGTCCTACTACGCGGTCTTCGTCTATGGCTATTCGATCCAGCCGTTCAACCCCTATCTGGTCTGGTCGCGCCTGATCGCCGCGCTGCTGGTGCTGGTCATTCTTTTCGAAATCTGGCGCGACCGCCGCAGCCGCCCGGCTACCGCGGTGGTGACGATCGCGCTGGCCGCGATGGCGGCTGGTCTTGCCGGATTGGCCTGGGGCGGCCATCTGAGCGACCAGGGCCGCCATCTCTCGACCGCCTTGATCCTGGCCAATGCCGTGATCCTGGCACAGGGCGGCCTCCATCAGATCCGTGTGATCCTGCGCGCCGGCGACACCGGCGCGGTCAATCTGCGCATGAACCAGCTGGTGCTAGCGATGCACCTGTCCACCCTGCTGTTCGTGTCCGCCATGGGCCTTGCCAGCGGCTGGCCGCTGCTGGTGCTGGCCCTCTCCGGCGGCACGGCCAAAGCGGTGGTGCTTTATCTATTCCGCTGGATCCGCACCAGCGAGACGGCGCGCGCACGACGGCGGGGCAACGGCACTGAGCTACTACAATGAGCGATATAATGGACACGCAACCGACCCGCCCCAAGGACGCCGCCCTCGATGCCCTCTACCTTGAGGCCCACCGCGAGTTCCTCGTCCGCCAGCGCAGCCCCGCGCTCGCCCTGACGCTGAGCTTCCTGCTCACCGGCGCCGGCCAGATGTACAACGGCGAATACCTGCGCGGCCTGGCGTTGGCCGCACTCTATGTCGCCGGCGCCGCGGGGGCGGTGCGCTACGGCTACCCGGTGTTGCTCTGGATACCCTTCTGGCTGTGGGGCATGGCGGACGCGCGCCAAGGGGCGCGCCGCGGCAATCGCGCCCTGCTCGACCGCCTCGCGGCCGAGGTGGCTGCCCGCAAACCATCGGCCTGAAGCCCTCCCGCCCAGCCCTTTGCGTCTTGACCCTGTAGTTTACTTTAAGGTGTAGAGTTACACCGTCAGCCAAACGACGGAGGCACGATATGCGCGAATCCATGACCATCGGCACCCTGGCCCATCGCGCCGGCCTGACCGCGGAGACTCTGCGCTATTACGAGCGCCTGGGCCTGATCGAGCCAAGCCGGCGCACCGCAGCCAACTACCGCCTCTACGGCGAGGAAGCCGAACGCCGCCTGCGCTTCATCCGCCGCGCCCAGGCCCTCGGCTTCTCGCTCGGCGAGATCGCGCAATTGCTGTCGCTGCATACCTACCCCGAGTCCGACATGGGCGAAGTGAAATCGCTGGCCGAACACAAGATCGGCGAAATCCAGACCAAGATCGACGATCTGCAGCGGATGAAGCAGGGTCTGGAGGCATTGACCGGCCAATGCCCCGGGCATGGCGACACCGCCGGCTGCCCGATCCTCGGCGCCCTGCTCAAGGCGGAAGACTGAGCGCCCGCCTTTCGAAGGAGGAAACCATGAGCGCACTTGAAATCGACATCCAGGGCATGACCTGCGCCTCCTGCAGCGCCCGGGTCGAACGAGGCCTGAGCAAGCTGCCCGGCGTCGAGGCGGCCAGCGTCAATCTCGCCACCGAGCGTGCCGAAATCGACTACGATCCCCAACGGATTTCACCCGCCGACCTGATCCAGGCCGTAACCGACACCGGCTACAAGCCCGTTGTCGAAGAGACCGAGCTCGCGGTCGAGGGCATGACCTGCGCTTCCTGCGTCGGCCGCGTCGAACGCACGCTGCGACGTGCGCCCGGCGTCATCGATGCCAGCGTCAATCTCGCCACCGAACGCGCCCACCTGCGATTCCTGCCGGCGATGACCGAGCCGGACACTCTGGCCGCGGCCGTGACCGCAGCAGGCTACGCCGCACGGCCGCTGCGGGAAGAGGCCGCGGCGGACGAGGACCGCCAGCAGGCCGTGCAGCACGCCATGCGCCGCGACGTGATCGTGGCCGGCGTGCTGGCCCTGGGCGTGATGCCGCTGGCGATGGGCGCCGAGCTGATCCCCGCCGTCGGCCATGCGCTGCAGGCCGCCAGCCCCTTCCCCGGTTTCTGGGCATGGGTCCAGTTCGCCCTCGCCAGCGGCGTGCTGTTCGGCCCCGGAAGACGTTTCTTCCGCCCCGGCCTGATCGCCTACCGTCATCTGTCGCCGGACATGAACTCGCTGGTCGCGACCGGCACCGGCGCGGCCTGGCTGTACAGTACGCTGGTGCTGCTGCTGCCCGACCTGTTCCCCGCGCAGGCCCGGCATGTCTATTTCGATTCCGCCGCCGTCATCATCGCCGTGGTGCTGTTCGGCAAATACCTGGAGCTGCTCGCCAAGGGCCGCACGTCCGCCGCCATCCGCCGCCTGGCGGGCCTACAGGTCAAGACCGCCCACCGGCTCGCGACGGACGGCCGCGAGGAAGACATCCCCATCGCCGCCCTGCGCGTCGGCGACCGTTTGGCCGTGCGTCCCGGCGAGCGTATGCCGACCGACGGGCGCATCGTCGAAGGCCGCGCGCACGTCGACGAGGCCATGCTCACCGGCGAGCCGCTGCCCGTGGCCCGGCGCGCGGGCGATGAAGTGGTCGGTGGCACCGTGAATCTCGACGGCCGCCTGCTGATCGAGGCCACCTCGGTCGGCCGCGACACCGTGCTCGCGCAGATCATCGCGCTGGTCGAACGTGCGCAGACCGGCAAGCTGCCCATCCAGGGCGTCGCCGACCGTGTGATCCGCGTGTTCAGCCCCGCCGTCATCCTGATCGCCATCGCGGCCTTCGCGGCCTGGATGCTGCTGGTCGGCAACATCAGCCTCGCGCTCGTGGCCGCCGTCGCCGTGCTGGTGGTCGCATGCCCCTGCGCCATGGGTCTCGCGACGCCCGCGGCCATCGTGGTCGGCACCGGCCGCGCCGCGGAGCTGGGCGTGCTGTTCCGCAAGGGCGAGGCGCTGGAAACACTGTCCGGCGTCGATACGGTGCTGTTCGACAAGACCGGTACGCTGACCGCCGGGCGACCAAGCGTGGCGGAAATCGTTGCCGACGACGAGGACGAGGCGTTGCGCCTCGCGGCCGCGCTGGAACTCGGCTCCGAGCATCCGCTGGGACGCGCCATCGTCGAGGCCGCCACCGCCCGCGACCTGGACCCGCCGCCCGCGGAAGCCTTTGAGGCCGTCGCCGGCCACGGCGTTTCCGGACAACTGCAGGGACGTCCCGCCCGCGTGGGCGCCGAGCGCTTCATGCGTGCATCCGGCATCCCGGTGGAAGCCGATTGGAGCGCGCGGGCACGCGCGCTGGAAACGGCCGGACGCAGCGTGGTGTTCGTCGCCCGCGATCAGCGTATCTTGGGCCTCGTGGCGATCGCCGATCGGATCAAGGACGAGTCGGCGGCGGTAATCGCCGCGCTGCACCGGCACGGACTGCGCGTCGCCATGGTCACCGGCGACGCCCAGGGCAGCGCGCAGGCGGTCGCCGACGCCCTGGGCATCGACGAGGTGCACGCCGGCGTACTGCCGCAAGGCAAGACCGAGGTCGTGTCGCGGCTGCAAAGGGACGGGCATCGGGTCGCCTTCGTCGGCGACGGCATCAACGACGCGCCGGCGCTGGCGCAAGCCGATGTCGGCATCGCGCTCGCCTCGGGCACCGACATCGCCATGGAAGCTGCCGACATCACCCTGACCCACGGACATCTGGGCGGCGCCGTCACCGCCATCCTGGCCGCGCGCCGCACCCTCGGCACCATCCGCGGCAATCTATTCTGGGCCTTCATCTACAACATCCTCCTAATCCCGGTCGCCGCCGGTGTCGCCGCACCGCTGGGCATCCACCTCAGCCCGATGCTGGCGGGCGTGGCCATGGGGCTTTCGTCCGTATTCGTGCTCGGCAACAGCCTGCGGCTCAGACGCATGCGCGGGTTTGCGGCCGCGTCGCCTGCGCCGGCCCGCACCGACACGCCCACGGACGCCAGACCGGCGCACACGTAAGCCTGAATTCACACTCGCAACGGAGATCACCATGAACGACATCACCCTCAAGATCACCGGCATGACCTGCGGCCACTGCGTGCGCGCCGCCGCCCAGGCGCTGGAGGCCGTGCCCGGCGTCACCAAGGCCGAAGTCACCCTCGAGCCGGGGCAGGCCGTGGTGCATGGCGACGCCCCGCTCGAAGCTTTGATCGCGGCCGTTGCCGAGGAAGGCTACAGTGCCGAACGGCTCTAAAGCTGCAGCCGCGACCGGCGTGCAGCTCTACACCAGCCCAGGCTGCCCCGATTGCGCGGCGGTCCGGCGCCTGCTCCTCGAACGCGGCATCGCGTTCGAGGAGCGCAGCGTGACCGCGCCCGGCGTCGCCGACGAGGCCAAACGTCGATACGGCGTGCGCGTGGCGCCCATCACGGTAATCGGCGATACCGTGCTCTACGGCACCTTCGCAATCCAAAGGCCCGAGCTGGAACGACTGCTGGCGCTCCACAGCCAGGTTTTCGACACCAGGTAGACGTGCGCACGCAGCAAACCAGCGTGCAACGCCTACACTGTGATTTAACCAGGCCGACCACGACAGCCCATGCAGGCAGGCAACCGCAGCACGCAGCACACGCCCGCGACTCCGGCATTTCTCGCGCGCCAGCCGATACTCGATGCCCGCGAGCAGATCGTCGCCTACGAACTGCTCTACCGCAGCGGTCCGGGGAACTGCGCCCCTGACAAGCCCGAACGCGACGCGACGGCTTCGGTCATGTTGCACGCATTGGGGATCATCGGCCTGTCGGTGCTGTCCGCCGGACGCCCCGTCTACATCAACTTCGACGACGCCAATCTGCTCGAAGACACGCCCGAGCTGCTGACGCCCGAACAGGTGGTGCTCGAGATTCTGGAAACCGCCACGCCAAATGCCGAACTGCTGGCGCGCTGTCTCGAATGGAAGGCGCGCGGCTACCGGCTCGCGCTGGACGATTTCGTCTACCGCCCCGTCTGGGAACCCTTTCTCGACACCGTCGATATCGTCAAGCTCGACGTCCGCGCACTGAACGCCGGAGCGCTGCTGGCCCACGTGCGGCAAGCCAAATCCCGCGGACTACGCATCATTGCCGAAAAGGTCGAGAGCCGGGAAGAATTCGAGTATTGCCGCGGTCTGGGCTGCGACGCCTTCCAGGGCTATTTCTTCGCCCGCCCCGAAATTTTCGAAAACACCAAGCTGCCGGCCGCTACCGCGACGCTGCTCGACGCCTTGCGCCGCGTGCAGGAGGACGACGACAGCCAAGCGGTCGAACGCACCCTGAGCCGCGATGCCGGCCTGCTTTACCGCCTACTGCGCTACGCCAGTTCGATTGGCTTCGGCAATGCCACCACCCCGCGCAAACTGCGCGATGCCATCATGCGCCTGGGCAGGCGCAACCTGCAGCGCTGGCTCACGCTGGAACTCTACGCAGGCGCCCGCGACACGCATGCCGCGGCCGAATCCCTCCTGGAACTGGCCGGCCAGCGCGCCGAGCTGATGAGCATGCTGGCGGTCGCGAATCCTCAAACCCGAAAACGTATCGACGAGGCCAGCGCCATCGGCTGCCTGTCACTGCTCGACACGCTGCTCGGACGCCCGATGCAACAGCTCGTCGAAGGTTTGGCGCTGCCTAAGGACATGAGCGACGCGCTGATCATGCAAACCGGACCGCTCGGACGGATGCTGGCCCTCACCCAGGCACTTGAGCACGCCGATCACGCGGCCATCGCAGGGCAATGCCAGGCACTGGGGCTTCACGCAGACGAACTTCCCGGCCTGCAGGCCCGTGCGCTCGAACACCACCTCGAACAGGCCGAGCGACTGCGGCAGGCTGAATGCGCAAGGGAGGACGGCGCCCCCCCGGGCACTGCCGCGGGCAAGTAACGGGACTCCACCGCCCAGGCGCACACGGCCGGCCTTCCCCTCTCGCCCCATGGTCAACCGTCGCTAATGGATTGCGGTTATCGGCCGATAAAACCAGACAAATAGCAGCGCTATTTTACCCGCATAAAGGTAACAAGCTGCTAAAAGATAAATAAACCACGACCCCAAATATCATCGGTGGAGCACGACGCCATGCCTTCGCGTCCCATTCCGACTCAGCGGGAAGTCATCCTCCCCGCCGATTCGTTCATCGTCTCGAAGACCGATCCGCGGGGGCGGATCACCTACGCCAACCGGGTGTTCATGTCGATCTCGGGCTATCTGGAACCCGAGCTGCTCGGCGAGCCGCAAAGCATCGTTCGTCACCCGGACATGCCGCGCGGCGTGTTCAAGCTGCTCTGGGACACCATCCGCACCGGCGACGAATGCTTCGCCTACGTCAAGAACCTGTGCAAGAGCGGCGACTACTACTGGGTACTCGCCAACGTCACGGCCGACCGTGACGCCAACGGAGGCATCACGGGCTATTACTCGGTGCGGCGCAAGCCTTCGGCGGAAGCGGTGAAATTCGTTGCCGGGCTGTACCGCGACATGTGCGCCATCGAAGCGGGCAGCACAGCCAATCAGGCGCCCGCGGCCTCGCTAGAACACCTCAATCGACTGATCGCGGATCGGGGGATGACCTATGAAACGTTTATTCTTAGTCTCTAAGTTCCGGCTCATCATCGTCGGCTTCGTCGCCTACATGGCGGCCACCACGGTCGTCGACGCCGTCACGCACGGCGGCTTGAATGCCTGGCTGCTGGCCATGCTCGTCATCAGCATCGCATTCGGCGCCTACCTGTGGCGCGCCGTGCTGCCCGTGGTCGAAGCCATGCATCGCATCCGCCATGTGATCCGCGAGGCGCATGCGGGCAATCTGAGCAACCGCATCACCAACGTCCGCTGGATGGGCGAGGTCGGGCAGATCGCCTGGGAGCTCAACGAATTCCTCGATCAGGTCGAAACCTTCTTCCGCGAGGTGAACACCACCTTCACTCTGGTCAGCCAGGGCAAGTACTACCGCCGCGCGCTGGCCGTCGGCCTGTCCGGCACCGCCGCCACCACCCTGGACAACATCAACCAGTCCATGGGAGCGATCGAGGAAAACGCGCGCTATGTGCAGCGCAACGCCCTGCTTTCCCAGCTCCAGCAGCTCAACGCCGAGAACACCATGGGCAACCTGCAGCAGAGCCAGAACGACCTCGGCCGCATCAACGACGAGGTCGACCGCATCAGCGCCATCGCCAGCACCAACGCCAGGCAGGCGGCGGACAGCGTAAGCAACGTGCGCGATATGGTCGGCTCGCTCAAACGCACCGAGCAGATGCTCGAACAGTCGCGCGAATCCATGAAGGCCATGACCCGCATGAGCGACGAAATCGCCAAGGTCATGCAACTCATCAATCAGATCGCCGACAATACCAACCTGCTGGCGCTCAACGCCAGCATCGAGGCCGCGCGCGCCGGCGAGCACGGCCGAGGCTTCGCCGTGGTCGCCGACGAGGTGCGCGCGCTCGCCGCCAACACCAAGCGCGCCACCGAGGAAACCCGCAGCGTGGTCGATACCTTCCGCCGAGAATCGGCAACGATGCAGGCCAATTCGAAGGACATGCTGACCATGTCCCAGCAGCTCGGCTCACAGGTCTCCGGCATCGAAACCCTGTTCACCCAGTTCACCGAAACCGCCCAGGCCACCACGCACTCGATGCAGTATGCCAGCGACCTGTGCTTCACCTCGCTGGCCCGCGTGGATCACATGATCTACAAGCAGAACGGCTATCTCGTGATCTACAACGGCACAGAATCGCGCGAGGCCGAAGCCATCCGCTCGGATCAGCACGACTGTCGCTTCGGCCGCTGGTACGACGAAGGCGACGAACGCTTCGCCTCGCTCAGCCAGTACCGCGCCCTGGAGCAGCCACACGCCTTCATCCACAGCAATCTCGCCCACGTACTCGAGCTTCTGGGGCAGGACTGGGAGCACGATCCACAACTGCAGAACGACATCCTCAAGAGCTTCCGGGCCACCGAACAGGCCAGCGAACGCCTCGGCGAAACGCTTGAAGCCATGGTCGAGGAACGGCGCGGCGAGCAGCAGCGCTCGGCGGCCTGAACGCAGCGGCCGAGACGGCCTTGGTGCCGTCTTCGGCCCGCCCGAACCGGAGAAAGTCCAGGATGGCGGCACGCCCGACACCCACTCAGCGCGAAATCATGCTGCCCGACGACTCGTTCATCGTCTCGAAGACCGATCCGCGAGGCCGAATCGTCTACGCCAATCGCGTGTTCATGTCGATCTCGGGCTATCTCGAACCCGAGCTGCTTGGCCAGCCACACAGCCTCATCCGCCACCCCGATATGCCGCGCGGCGTATTCAAGCTGCTCTGGGACACCATTCGCAGCGGCGAGGAATGCTTCGCCTACGTCAAGAACCTGTGCAATAACGGCGATTACTACTGGGTGCTCGCCAACGTCACGGCCGACCGCGACCAGGCCGGCAACATCACCGGCTACTACTCGGTCAGGCGCAAACCCACCACGCAGGCCATCGCCACGGTCAGCGAACTGTATCGCGAGATGCGCGCCATAGAGGAGCGCAGCAGCGCCAACCAGGCGCCTGCCGCCTCGCTGGATTACCTCAACCGACTCGCCGGCGAAAGCGGCGCCACCTACGACACCTTCGTGCTGCGCCTGTAGCGAACCACCCGCAAAGCGAACAGGCGTCCCATCAGGGACGCAACGACGAAGTTCATGCTGCGCGTCGACCGCCGGCCCGAACCTCAGTTACCGCGAGGCGCGGACCGCCGCTCCAACACGCGAAACACGAAGCCATGGGCGTGGCGATCATCCACCGCGTGCGGTTCGCGGCAGGTTTCCTGCCATTGCGCAGGATCGATGACCGGGAAGCGTGCATCACCCTCGGCCTCGGCATCGACCTCGGTGAGATACAGACGGTCCGCCAGGGGCAGCGCCTCGGCATAGATCTGCGCGCCGCCGATCACCATGATCTCCTCCTCGGCACCGGCAAGCGCGTCCTCCAGACGCTGGAACACGCGGCATCCCTCGATGCGCAGGCCCGGTTGGCGCGTGACGATGCGGTTCTCCCGCCCCGGCAGCGGCCGACCGATGGACTCGTAGGTCTTGCGCCCCATCACCACGGGCTTGCCCAGGGTGACCGCCTTGAACCGCTTGAGGTCGTCGGGCAGCCGCCAGGGCAAGTCGTTGTCGCGGCCGATCACGCCATTGCGCGCGACCGCGACCACCAGCGAAACGATCGGCCGACTCACACCGCCACCGGCGCACGGATCGCCTCGTGACTGGCGTAACCCTCGATGGCGATATCCTCGAAGCGGAAATCGAAGATCGACTTCACCTCCGGGTTGAGGACGAGACGCGGCAGCGGCAGCGGCTCGCGCGAAAGCTGCAGGCGCGCCTGCTCGAGGTGATTGAGATAGAGATGCGCGTCGCCCAGAGTATGCACGAAATCGCCGGGCTCAAGGCCGACGACCTGCGCGATCATGTGCGTGAGCAGCGCGTAGGAGGCGATGTTGAACGGCACGCCGAGAAAAATGTCGGCGCTGCGCTGATAGAGCTGGCAGGACAGCCTGCCGTCGGCGACGTAGAACTGGAACAGCAGATGGCAGGGCGGCAGCGCCATCTGGCTCAGCTCGCCGACGTTCCACGCGCTCACGATCAGGCGGCGCGAGTCGGGGGTTTTCCGGATTGCCTCGATCACTTGAGTGATCTGGTCGACGGCGCCGCCGTCGGCGGTCGCCCAGGACCGCCACTGCTTGCCGTAGACCGGGCCGAGATCGCCGTTCTCGTCGGCCCATTCGTCCCAGATGGTGACCTTGTTGTCGTGCAGATAACCGATATTGGTGTCGCCGCGCAGGAACCACAGCAGCTCGTGGATGATCGAGCGCAGGTGCAGTTTCTTGGTGGTCACCACCGGGAAGCCCTGCGCCAGATCGAAGCGCATCTGATGGCCGAACACCGACAGCGTGCCGGTCCCGGTGCGGTCCTCCTTGCGCGTACCTTGCTCCAGCACGTGGCGCATCAGGTCGAGATATTGCTTCACGTCCTTACCCCTTGGTTGCGCGCGCGATAGGCCCAGCGCAGCAGACCCGCGCCGAGCAGGATCATCGGCAGGCTGAGCACCTGCCCCATGGTCACCCAGCCGAAGGCGAGATAGCCGAGCTGGGGATCGGGCTCGCGCACGAATTCGACCAGGAAACGGAACGTGCCGTAGAGCAGCAGGAACAACCCGGACACGGCGCCGAGCGGGCGCGGTTTCCTGGAAAACAGCCACAAGGTGCTGAACAGCACCACGCCCTCGAAAAAGAACTCGTAAAGCTGGCTCGGCTGGCGCGGCAGGGGGCCCGCGTTGGGGAACACCATGCCCCAGGGCAGCGTGGTGACCTTGCCCCACAGCTCGCCGTTGATGAAGTTGCCGATGCGCCCGCAGGCCAGACCGATCGGCACCATCGGCGCGATGAAGTCGGTCACCTGGAACAGCTTCAGGCCGATGCGTCGGGCATACCAGGCCATCGCCAGGATCACCCCCAGCATGCCGCCGTGAAAACTCATGCCGCCGTCCCACACGGCAAACACCTGCAGCGGATGCGCGAGATAGAACGGCAGGTTGTAGAACAGCACGTAGCCGATGCGCCCGCCGAGCACCACGCCGAGCGCGCCGTAGAACAGGGCATCGCCGACCTGCTCGGGGTTGAGCGGGTATTCCGGCTTGCGCGCGCGATAGGTCCCGAGCGCGAGATAAGCGGCGAAGCCGGCGAGATACATGATGCCGTACCAGTGCACCTTCACGGGGCCGATGGCGAAGGCGATCGGATCGATATGCGGGTAGGGGATCATGGGCGGCTATGCTACCAGAGCGCTCAACGATGCACGCGGGCGTACACGGCCTTGAGATAGGCCGTTTCCGGGATCGCCGGATGCATCGGGTGGTCGACCGACTGATACCCCTGCGCCAGTACCTTGAGTCCGCGTTCGATATGCCGCGCGCCCTGCTGCATCTGCGCGATGAGGGTATCGCGCGGGAGATGATACGAGCAGGAGCAGGAAACGAGGAAGCCGTCGCGGCCGATCAGCTGCATGCCGAGCTGATTCAGCCTTCGGTAGGCATCCTCGCCGGCGCGCTGATCCTTGCGCCGTTTGATGAAGGCCGGGGGGTCGAGAATCACGACATCGAAATGCTCGCCCGCCTCGCGCAGCCCGCGCAAGACCTCGAAGGCCTCGCCGCGCCGCGTCGTCACGCGATCTTGCACTCCGTTGAGTACCGCATTGCGCGCGGCGTAATCGAGCGCCGTCTGCGATTCGTCCACGCACACGACCTCGCGCGCGCCGTCGAGCGCTGCACGCACGCCCCAGGCACCGACATAGCTGAACACGTCGAGCACGCGCATGTCCGCCACGTAGGGCGCCAGCCGGTCGCGGTTGTCGCGCTGATCGTAGAACCAGCCGGTCTTCTGTCCGGCCCCCAGCGGGGCGACGAAACGCCGCCCGCCTTCCTCGATCTCGATCTCCTCCGGCGGCTCGCCCAACGCCGGGCGAACGTAACGATCCAGCCCTTCCAGCTCGCGGATCGCGGTATCGTTGCGCAGCAGGATGACCACCGGCCGCACGACCTTCTCGAGGGCCGCCAACAGGGCGTCGAGCTGGCGCTCCATCCCCGCGGTGGTCACCTGTACCACCAGGACGTCGCCATAGCGATCGACCACGAGCCCCGGCAGGTCGTCGCCCTCGCCGTGAACCAGGCGATAATAGGGCGCGCCGATCAGCCGCTCGCGCAGACCGAGCGCAACCTTGAGACGATGCACGATCAGCGACTCGTGCCAAGGGTGCCGGCGGTCGCGCGACACCAGACGCACGCAGATCAGGGAACGAGGGTTGACGTAGCCTGTGCCCAGATAATGCCCCTGGGCGTCCTCGATGGTCACGGGGTCGCCGGGCGCAAAGGCGGTCAGCGGAGTGCGTGCGACATCGACCTCGTTGCTGAACACCCAGAGGTGCCCTGCACGCAGACGGCGATCTTCCCTCGGCTTGAGCCGAAGCGGGGGTAGCGGGGTTTCGGACACTTCGACTCCTGACCGTGGACGGGCGGCCATTGTACGGCAAAGCGCCTGCCCTCAGGCGTCGTCCGCACCGTCATGCAGCAGCGCGTCGAGCGCCTGGCGATGGCGGTCGACGTAGGCGCGCGCGGCAGCGACGAAATCCGCGGCCTCGCTGCCCGGCATATAGCTCGACACCCCCGCCGCCTCGCGTTTCAGGCGCAGGATGCCAAGCGCCGCCAGCCGGGCCAGATCGCCGGCCAGCGCCTCGCAGTATTGACCGTAGGGACGCTCGATGAAGCCGTAGCCCAGATCGACGCCGGCCTGCTGCAGACGATCGACCAGCCGCTGCAGGCGCATCGGCGTTGCCGGGCAGCGGATACCCGCACGACGCACCAGCTCGACCAGCAGCGCCATGATCTCGCGACGCCCCGCCTCGTTCCAGTCGTCTTCGCTGGCGGCCGTTGTCCGGTGCAGTGCGCGGGCGGCAACCAGGGCGCGCATCGCGGCCAGTAGCGGGTTCGGACCGGTGCTCCAGCCATGCGCAAAGCCTTCCGTCTCGAAACCGAATCCCGGGAACTCGGCAGCCCACAAAGCCTGACCGCGCCCCCAGCTCAGCTCCAGCACATGGATGCGCATCCGGAAGCGCTCGATCAACGGCCCGCCGTCGGCCCAGTCCCGCGAAGGTGCGAAACGCACGCCGTCGACGGATACGATGCCGTCGTTGGTTTCCGGCGACAGCCGCAACGCCTGCGCCACCGCCAGATCGAGTGCCGAGCCTTCCAGAGCGGCTGCTTCGGGCCTGTCCATTTCCATGTAGACTTCATATCAGTCGGCGCAGTCGCATGCAACTGCGTCCGCCGCGCGCCGGCGCTGGCGCGACAGCCGGCAACCGCCTGGGCTAAAGTGCCGCGACACCCGGAACCCAGAGAGTCCTCGATGCCGAACGCCACAACCAACCGGCTGGCCCGCGAAACCAGCCCCTACCTGCAGCAACACGCGGACAATCCCGTGGACTGGTACCCCTGGGGCGAGGAAGCCCTCACCCGTGCCCGCGAGGAAGACAAGCCGATCCTGCTGTCGATCGGGTATTCGGCCTGTCACTGGTGTCATGTGATGGCGCATGAGTCCTTCGAGGATCCCGCGATCGCCGCCGTGATGAACGCGCATTTCATCAACATCAAGGTCGACCGCGAGGAACGCCCGGATATCGACCGCATCTACCAGACCGCACACTATCTGCTGACTCAGCGCGGCGGCGGCTGGCCGCTCACCGTGTTCCTGACCCCGGATCAGAGCCCTTTCTTCGCCGGCACCTACTTCCCGAAAGCGGCACGCTACGGCCTGCCAGGCTTTCCCGAACTGCTCGGCCGCCTGGCCGATATCTATCGCGACCGGCGGGCGGACATCGACCAGCAGAACGCGCAGTTGCTCGGCATGCTGGGTCGCCTGGGTCACGGCGAACCCGCGGACGCGCCGCTCAGCGCCATGCTGATCGACCGCGCGCGCGCCGAGCTGGCCCGACATTACGATCGCGCCTGGGGCGGCTTCGAGGCCGCGCCCAAATTCCCGCATACGGCGAGCCTCAATCGCCTGCTGCGACACTGGTCGGCCACCCGTCTCGACGGGCACGAGGACAGCGAAGCGCTGCACATGGCCCTGCACACCCTGGAACGCATGGCCGAAGGCGGATTGTTCGACCACCTGGGCGGCGGTTTTGCGCGCTATTCGGTGGACGAGCGCTGGGCCATCCCGCATTTCGAAAAGATGCTCTACGATAACGGGCCGTTGCTCGCGCTCTACGCCCAGGCCCATGCGATCACCGGAGGCGAGGACTTCCGCGCCGCCGCCGAGGCCACCGCGCGCTGGGTGATGCGCGAGATGCAAGCGCCCGAAGGCGGCTACTACTCCTCCCTGGACGCCGACTCCGAGGGCGAGGAAGGCCGCTACTACGTGTGGACGCGCGAGGCGGTGCGCGAGGCGGTCGGCGAGACCGACTTCCCGCTGTTCGCGGCGCGCCACGGCCTCGATTCGACACCCAACTTCGAGGGCCGCTGGCATCTGGTCGGCGCCCGCCCGCTGGCCGAAGCGGCCGCGACTGCGGGCCTCGACGAGGCGACCGCAGCGGCACATCTTGCCGCGGCCCGCGAACGCCTGTTCGCATTGCGCGAGACCCGTGTGCGTCCGGGCCTGGACGACAAGATCCTGACCGCATGGAACGCCTTGATGATCCGCGGCATGGCCATCGCCGCGCGGCACCTGGAACGCCCCGAATACGCCGACAGCGCCGAACGGGCGCTCGACTTCGTGCGCGGCACGCTCTGGCGCGAAGGCCGCCTGCTGGCCACCTGCAAGAACGGCCACGCGCATCTCCCCGCGTATCTGGACGACTACGCCTTCCTGATCGATGCCTTGCTGGAGCTGCTGCAGCTGCGCTGGCGCTCCGAAGACGCCGAGTTCGCGCGCGCGCTGGCCGAGGTGCTGTTGGCGCGATTCGAAGACGGCGAACGCGGCGGCTTCTACTTCACCGCCGACGATCACGAGACGCTGATCCAGCGACCCAAGCCGATGGCCGACGAGGCCATGCCCTCGGGCTACGGCGTGGCCACGCGCGCCCTGATCCGGCTCGGGCATCTGCTGGGGGAACCGCGCTACCTTGAGGCCGCGGAGCGCGCCCTGGCGGCGGCCTCCGGCGCCATCGACCAGGCGCCTTCCGCCCACTGCAGCCTGCTCGACGCGCTGGAGGAGCAGCTCAGCCCGACCCGCCTGGTGATTCTGCGCGGCCCCGGCGGCATGCTCGCACCCTGGCAGGCACGCTGCCTGAGGCCCTTTGCGCCCGCACGCCTCGCGTTTGCCATTCCTTCCACTACGGAAAGCCTGCCGGAGGCGCTGGCCAGCAAACCTGCCGCCGACATGCCGCAGGCCTTTTACTGCCGCGGCCCGCAGTGCGCGCCCGCCATCGGCGAACTGCCGGCACTGGACGACGCGCTGCGCGCGGACGAACCCGGCGCCGCCGTATCAGCCAGCTGATGTGGCGGCGCCGGCCGGGCGCTAGAGAAACGCCGGTTCGCGGGCGCGCTGGGTGAAATCCAGCGCGCCCAGCAGGTCGTAGGCGTGGGCATCCCGGGCGGTGAGGCTGGGCAGGCCGAAGCGCCGTTCGATCAGGCGCAGCACGGAGGTGGTGTCGGCCACGCGGGAATCTACATACCCGCGGCGCACGTACGGACCGACCATCAGCGCCGGAATCCGCGTGCCGCAGCCGTAGGCGTCCGGGCGCGGCGGCGCCACGTGATCCCAGAACCCGCCGCCCTCGTCGTAGGTGATCACCACCAGGGAGCGGCTCCACGCAGGGCTCGCCGCCAGTTCCTTGAGGCGCTCCATCACCCAGTGCATGCCGACGGCCGGGGCGGAGTTCTCCGGGTGCTCGTCGTGCGCGGCGCTGGCCTTGATGAAACTCACCGGCGGCAGCTTGCCGTCGCGCGCGTCGGCGCGGAAATCCTCCACGTCGCGCATGTGACCCCCGCGCACGTAGCCCGGCCAGCGCGGGAAATACTGGAAGGGGTTGTGGTGCGGGTTGTAGATGAGGTCCGACTGCACCACCGCCGAGCCGTCGCCCGGGCCGAAGGCGGTCTTGAGCGCCCAGGGCTTGACCTTGTCCCAGCCCTCGGCGTACCAGGCCCAGTCCTGGCCGGCATGGTTGAGCAGATCCCCGATGTTGGCGAAGCGCTGCTCGTCCGGCGGGGGCGCGATCTTGAGCGCGCCGTACCAGGATTCGGTCGGTCCGAGCAGCGGCGGCAGGTCGTTGATCAGGATGCCGTGGCGGTCGTAGGGCTTGTCGAGAATCGGCGGATCGAGCTGCCCCTCCAGCTTGGCGGGCGCCTGCGACCACTGGCACGAGCGCGCCGCTGCCAGGTACAGGGCGTTGCCCGTGGAGCCGCCCGACATGGCCTGGAAGAAATGGTCGAACAGCGCGTACTCGTCGGCCAGCGCGTGATAGGCCGGGATGTCCTCGCGACGGTAATGCCCGATCACCGCGCCGGACGGCTTGGAAGCCTCGGTGAGCAGCTTGACCACCCGTTCGTGATAGGCGGTCGTACCGACCTTGGGCATGTTGCGGATCTGCGCCTCGATGTCGGCCACGTGCCGGGTCAGCGCGAGACCGACGAAACGATCCATGGCGCCGCCGTTGACCTGCTCGTACATGCGAAAGAAATGGTGCGCGGGATCCCAGGGCACGTTGTCGCCGGCGGGGATGTAGGGTGCGAGATGGAACGGCCGGTTGGGCAGGCTCGCGCTGTCGAAGGCGGGGATGTCGAGCGGCACCGGCAGCACCCCGTAGGCCACCCCGGCGGGATCCTTCTGCAGGCCGTCGAAGCGGGGGTCGAGCTCGCCCGAGGCATTCAGCAGATTGGCCACTGGGTGACCGTTGGGGTTCCGGTAAGTGCCGAAATAGTGATCGAAGCTGCGGTTCTCCTGATAGATCACGATGATGTGGTCGATACGGTCGCGCAGCCCGCTCAGCGGCTCCGTGCCCGCCGCCTTGGCCAGCGGCGCCAACCACGGCGCGGCAACGGCCAAACCGGCCGCGGCGCCGGCAGACTTGAGCAACCTGCGCCTACTGTTATCGATACGATCCCTGGATTCGCTCATGTGACACCTCATTGGATGTGCCGATCGGCGGGCACGCGCCCGTTCCGACGAAAAGACCCGCGCGCGGCGGGCCTAGTTCGTGAACATTCGGTGTCAGGCACGCCGCTCAGGGAATGGCGTAGCTGCGCTCGCTCATCAGGTCGACCCCGCAGCGGAGTTCCGAGATCCAGTCGAGGAAGCGGCCGATCATCTTTTCACCCCGAAACGGCTGGCCGTGCTGGGGCACGATCATCTCGACGTCCAGCCGGCGGATATTGTCCGCCCACAGACGGCAGGCGCGATTGCCGGTCATGTAGCGCTGGTGGAAACCGAGCATGTGCGGTACATGGGCGTCGAAATCGGTGACCGGACGGTCCACTCCGCCGCCGCCCATGGACGCGCCCATGTCGCCCGAAAACAGAATCTTGCTGACCGGGTCGTAGAAATGGAAGTTGCCTACCGAGTGCAGGAAGTGGGCCGGCACCGCCTTGAGCACGGACTCCCCGAGCGGAATATCCATGCCCTCGTCCGGCAGCGGCATGCAATTGCCACCCACCTTGTCACCCAGATAGGACGGCAGCAGATGGGGCAGGAAGCGCGACCACAACTTCGAACACACCACCGTCGCGTGCGTGCGGGTCACCCAGCTCTGCATCGAGGAAATGATGTCCGGATCCTGATGCGAGGCGATCAGATAGGTCAGCTTGTCCAGGCTCAGGTGCTTGCGCAGTTCCACCGACAGCGCAGTGAAGGTCAACTCGCCGCCCGGATCGAGAATCGCACTCTGATCGCCGTCCAGGATCAGAAACTGATTGGCCTGCACGCCGCTGCCGCCCGTCACCAGATCACCGAAAGCCAGGCAGGCATGACTACCCTTCCGATACAGCGTCACCGACATTGGCCGAACCTCCATTAGTTATTCATAATTTGTCGACGAACCGTCACATTACCACTTTTTGAACGCGGTCATACGACCGACCGACAGGGAGACTCATGAACAGGACACTTGCGGATTTCATCGCCGACGCGCGTACCCGGGTGACGGACATTTCGGCCGACGATCTCGCGGAACGGATCGAGGATGGCGAGGACATCGTGCTCGTCGACACCCGCGAACCATACGAGTATGCGAAGGCTCATATCCCTGGCGCCCTGCTGATCCCACGTGGCCTGATCGAAAGCGCGGCGGATCCGAACAACGCCAGACGCGTCGCGGCATTGCACGAGGCGCGCGCAAAAACCGTCGTGCTCTACTGCGATACCGGTGGGCGTAGCGCGCTGGCGGCGGACATTCTGCAACTAATGGGCTTCTCCCGTGTTCTAAACCTCGCGGGCGGGATCAAACTTTGGGATGCGGAGGATTACCCGACCGAGTCCGGCGAGTACGCCATGCCGCTCCCCTGAGCGGTCCGGATGTAATCGAAGCATCACCTGCCGGTCACGGCGCTGACAACTCGGCCACCTAGCATGCGCGAAATGCCGGACAGGAGATGGATCATGGGTGAGAATCTGGCTCGCGCCAGCTTGGCGCAGATGCACCTGGTAGCCGAACTGGCGACCACCGACGCGCAGGTGCGCGAGTCCCAGCGCCTGCGTTATCGGGTGTTCGCCGAGGAAATGGGCGCGCAGGTCCATTCGGCCGCCCCCGGCCTCGAAACCGACGGATTCGACCCCTATTGCCACCATCTGCTGGTACGCGACACCCGCAGCGGCGAGGTTATCGGCAGCACGCGCATCCTGACCGATACCCAGTCGCGGTTGTCGGGCGGTTTCTACTCGGAGTCGGAATTCGATCTGAGCCCGATCCTGGCCCTGCCCGGGCGCATCATCGAGATCGGCCGCACCTGCATCCATCCGGAACACCGCAACGGGGCTGCGATCGGCGTATTGTGGTCCGCGCTCGGCCGGTTCATGAGCATCCATCGGGTGGACTACATGATCGGTTGCGCCAGTATCGGCCTGCGCGACGGCGGGCACGAGGCGCAGGCGATCATGGCCCGCATCCGCAAGCAGGGCTACCTGTCGCCGGAAACGCTACGCGCCGCACCGCGTCATCCGCTGGAGACCCCGGCCACGCATGGTACGCTATCATCCCTGAGCATCCCGCCGTTGCTCAAGGCTTACCTGCGTCTGGGTGCCTGGATTTGCGGAGAACCCTGTGAGGACAAGGCTTTCAATGTCGCCGATCTGCTCATTCTGCTTGAGGTCGATCGCCTCAATCCGCGCTATGGCCGGCATTTTCTCCAAGCCGGCTCCTCGCGGCGCCTGCCCGTGGCCTACTTGAGTCATCCCGGTCGACACGTCGATGCGCAACCTGAGACGTATTCGTAGACTCCTGAGTCTACTGCTGCATGCCGCGCTGGGCGCGGTGCTCACGCTCGCGTTCACGCGCCCGCGGCAGGTCGCGCCCGGACCCGTCTTTGATGCCATCGCCTGCTGGTGGCGGGCGCGCATCGGCCGCATCCTCGGACTGCGCATCGTGACGCACGGGCAACCGCTGCCCGGACCCGCCCTGTGGGTCGCGAACCACATTTCCTGGATCGACATCGCGGCTCTGGGCGGTTTTGTCCCGGTCAGTTTTCTGTCGAAGTCCGAAGTCCGGAACTGGCCTTTGATCGGCTGGCTGGCCGCACGCGGCGGCACCCTGTTCATCCGCCGCGGCCAGCGCGGCGGTGCCGATACCGCCACCGAGGAAATCACCTGGCATCTGATCCGCGGTCGCCGGGTGATCCTGTTCGCCGAAGCCACGACCACGCGCGGCGATCGCGTGCGGCCCTTCCACCCCCGCCTGTTCGCGACCGCCATTCGCGCCGGCGTCCCGGTCCAGCCCGTTGCGCTGCGTTATCCGCCCCACCCTGGCGCGGAGGCCGGCGCGCCCCATCCAACCGTGCCGTTCGTCGATGACGACACCCTGCTGGCACATGCCTGGCGCGTACTCGGAGAGCCTCGCATCGACGTCGAAATGACCTTTCTGCAACCACTGGCCACCCAGCACGGCCAGGAGCGCAAGGCGCTCGCGCTGGCAGCCCATGACGCCGTCGATGCCTGCGTCACAGGCGCCGGAACGCGCGCGGCCCGCATTGAGCAGCCGGGCGGTTACGCATGAACACGCTGGCCGACAACCTGCCGGCCGTGCCGCACCCGCACGAGGCCGGTGCGGCCACGCCACCCGTCCGCCTGCGCATCGCGCTGATCACGGAAACCTGGCCACCCGAAATCAATGGCGTCGCCAACACGCTCCGCCACTGGGCGGGCGGCCTGCTGGAACGTGGGCATCGCATACAGCTGACCCGTCCCGGCCAAGGCGGCCATGACCGCAGCCGCGCTGAAGCCGGCGGCCTGGAGGAATGTCTTGTGCCTGGTCTGCCCATCCCAGGCTATCGCGGCCTGCGCTTCGGCTTGCCCGTGACGCGCGCACTGCACCGCCAGTGGGCGCGCTTCCGCCCGAGCATCGTATATATCGCCACCGAAGGCCCACTCGGCATGGCCGCATTGCGCGTTGCCCGCCGGCTGGGCATCCCCGCGATCACCGGGTTCCACACGCGCTTCGATTTCTATAGCCGGCATTACCGGCTGGGCTGGCTCGAACCGGCGATACGGGCCGTTCTGCGCCGTTTCCACAACCGCTCTGCCGGCACCCTGGTGCCGACCCGCGAGCTCGCGCGGAAACTCGGCAACGAGGGTTTCGACAACGCCAGTGTCATCTCCCGGGGCGTGAACACGCAGCTTTTCGGCCCACATCGGCGCGATCCCACGCTGCGGCACGAATGGGGCGTCGACGAAAATACGCCGGTTGCACTCTACGTCGGGCGCCTGGCACCCGAAAAGAACATTGCGCTGGCGGTGAGCACCTTCCGGTACATGCAGATACACACGCCCGAACTGCGCTTCGTCGTGGTCGGGCATGGCCCCCACGAAACGTCGCTGCGCCGCGAGAATCCCGACCTGATCTTCGCCGGCCCCCGCATCGGCGAAGATCTGGCCAGGCATTACGCGAGCAGCGATATCTTCCTGTTTCCGAGCATCAGCGAAACCTTCGGCAATGTGGTCCTGGAAGCCATGGCCAGCGCCTTGGCGGTCGTCGGCTTCGATTATGCGGCCGGCCGCGAGCATATCGAATCCGGCATCAACGGCCTGCTCGCCCCGCTGGGAGACGAGGCCGCCTTCCGTGAGCAGGCCGCAACGGCGGCCAGCGACGTCAACTTATTGGAACGTCTGCGCCCCGCGGCGCGTCATACGGCTGAAACCCTAGACTGGTCACATATCACCGACCAGCTCGAAGCGCTACTCTACGAGTATGCGTTATCCGATGATGGATCCCCGTCTGCGGAGGAGGATTGCCATGCGTCTGCTTGAACGTCTGACCGAGGTGGACCAGCACGTCTGCCGTCTGTTCAATCGCGCCAATCGCCGCCGGATGCCCGCACGCCTATTCGCTGCGGTCAGCCGCCTGGGCGATGGCGTCTTCTGGTACGCCATCATACTGGCTCTGCCATTGATACACGGAGCGGCAGCCGCACGGGTCAGCCTGCAGATGGTTGCGGTCGGCCTGATCTCGCTGTTTCTGTATCGCTGGCTCAAACACACCACCAGCCGTCCGCGCCCCTGTCAGGCCGAAGTCGGCATTCTGCAAAGCGTGGCGCCGCTGGACGAATTCAGCTTTCCGTCCGGGCACACCATGCATGCCGTCGGCTTCAGCATCATCCTGGTGGCCTACTATCCGCTTTGGGCGGTGGTGGTGATCCCCTTCACCATCCTGGTGGCCCTGTCGCGGCTGGTACTCGGCCTGCACTACCCCAGCGACGTCATTGCCGGCGCCCTGATCGGCAGCCTGACCGCAGCGGCCAGTCTCTATGCGTTTTCCGGCGGCATGATCAGCTAGCCTCGACGTTCCGACCGCCACTGGCCGACAGGCACGAAGCACAGCGGCTGGGCCGTGCCGACCCACTCGTAGACCACCGTCAGATCCGGCGCACGGGCAGCCACGCCGCAGTCCTGGCCACAGCCGCCTGCACAATTTCCGGCAACCACCCCGGGCAAGCGCCTCACGCGACCTCGCTGCATCCAGAACTCGAGCACACCCTCCAGCGCGCGCGGATCGCTGTCGAACCGGTTGACCAGATCCATCATCGGCGCACGGCCTCGGCGAACCAGGTAATCCTTGATGACTGCCGGTCCCATCACGCTTCCCTCGACAGCGCCGTGGCGGGCGACCGACGCAATCCATAGCGCCTCAGACCCACAACCACCATTGCCAGCGTGGCCAGCACGGCAGCCAGCCAGAACAGCGCGCTGGCGGGATGTGCCGAAAACGTCGCCATCTGGTAATAGATCACCGCCAGGCCGTAGGCCCACAGCAAGCCCCAGAGAACAGCAAAAGTCGTCCAGCCGCGACTGCCTGTTTCGCGTCGAATCGCGGCGATGGTGTTGACGCAAGGCATGTAGAGCAGAATGAAGATCAGATAAGCGATGGCTGCCGGCACGGTGAACAGACTCCCAAGGCGCGTAAGCGTGTTGACCTCCAGTCCCTGTGCCTCCGCCGAAGTCGCAAGACTGCCAGAGGCGCGCTGAAGGCCGCCGAAGCCCAGCGGATCGAGGAAACCATGCGCAAAGGCGGCTGCATTGGCCGGAATGGTGGCGACGGCCGCGCCGAGCTGCTCGGATAGGCTGGTCGAAGGTGTCGTAGCAGTCGCTTCGTCGGCAGGCGCGCCCATCTTGCCGTAAACGCCGTTGAGCGTGCCCATCACGATTTCCTTGACGACCACGCCGGAAAGCAGACCCACGGTCGCCGGCCAGTTTTCCTGGGTGATGCCCATGGGCGCGAACACCGGCGTCAGCCCCTTGCCGACCTCGGCGAGTATCGACTCGCCCACCTCATGATCGCCCAGCCCCCGGCCCGTCGGGCTGATGCTGGCCAGTGCGGTCACGATCATGGAGGCGATGATGATGACCTTGCCGACCCGCAACAGGAACACCGACAGCCGATCCCAGGTATTGCGCAGGGTCCCGCGCAGCGTCGGGAAGTGATAGGCCGGCAACTCCATGACGAAAGGACTCGCCTCACCGCGCAGCGCCGTGCGCTTGAGAATGAAGGCGGTCAGGACCGCAACCACGATACCCAGCACGTACAGGGCAAACACGAGCTGACCGCCGTATTCGCGGAAAAACACGGCCACGAAGGCCATGTAGACCGTGAGGCGGGCGCTGCAGGACATGAAGGGCTGCATCAGCGCGGCCACCAGCCGCTCGCGGGGATCCTCTAGGGTGCGCGTCGCCATTACCGCCGGCACATTGCAACCGAAGCCGACGATCATCGGCACGAAGGCCTTGCCCGGCAGGCCGATGCGGCGCATGAAACGGTCCATCACGAAGGCCGCGCGGGCCATGTAGCCCGAGTCTTCGAGAATCGAGAGAAACAGGAAAGTCATGCCGATCGGCGCGATGAAGGTCGACACCAGCTGGATCGAACCGCCCAGCGAATACGCCAACAGGCTGATCAGCCAGCCAGGACTGCCCCAGGATGCCAGCAGGCGCGCAAAGCCCTCGACGAAAATCGCACGCGTGGTCTGATCGAAGAAATCGAGAAAGATATTGCCGCCGTTGAAGCTGACCACGAACAGCAGATACATCACCAGCAAAAAAACCGGAATGCCGAGATAGCGATTGAGGACCAGACGATCGATACGATCCGAAGTGCTACGCCTCACCAGGCCCTCGCGGCGCATCGACTCCTGCAGCAATTCATGTACGAAGGTATACCGCGCCTCGGCAATGAAAACGTCTGCGGGTTCGCCGAGATGCCCCTCGATACGCGTCTGATGGTGTCTGGCCAGGTCCAGGGCCGCCTCGGGAGCCAGCGATTCCGCCTGCGCATCGCCTTCCAGTAGCTTGACACCCAGCCAACGGGGATCCATGCCGTGCGCCTTTGCCGGCACGGCCAACAGGCCGACGAGTTCCTGCAGCGCATCTTCGATCAACGGCGCGTAGTTCAGTGCGACGCCCCGCCGCGCACCCCCCAATCCCTGCGCAACCGTACGTTTGAGCGCGTCCACCCCTTCGCCCCGCGAGGCCACCATCGGCACCACGGGGCACCCCAGCCCTTCGGCCAGACGCTCCAGATCCAGGCGCACGCCCGCCTCTTCCGCGGCATCGAGCATATTCACTGCCAGTACCAGCGGCAGGCGCATCTCCAACAGTTGGGTCGTCAGATACAGATTGCGCTCGAGATTGGATGCGTCGACGATATTGACGATCAGGTCCGGTTCGCCGGACAGCACGTAATCGCGCGCGATCGCCTCGTCCAGCGAGGCGCTTGACGCGGCATCGAGTGAGTAGGTGCCGGGCAGGTCGACCACCTTGATCGAACGCCCATTCCATTCGAAACGCCCTTCCTTGCGCTCGACCGTCACGCCGGGCCAGTTGCCGACCTTCTGTCGCGAACCGGTCAGGGCATTGAACAGCGTAGTCTTGCCGCAATTCGGGTTGCCGATCAGCCCGATGACACCTTGGGTCATGCCAACACCTTATTGATTGATAATCATTATCGTCTGCAGATAAAAAAATACCGCGCTGGAATCCCGTCAAAGACGTTCGATTCGCAGCGCGGCAGCCTCATCCTTGCGCAGGGTCAGCGCAGAGCCCCGCACTCGGATTTCAACCGGATCGCCGAGTGGAGCCAGGCGGGTGACGGTGAACTCCGCCCCCAGGGTCAGTCCCATCGCCATCAGCCTGCGGCGGTACACTGCCTCGGATTGTGCGAAGCCCCGCACCCGTCCTGACTCCCCGACCTTAAGGTCCGCTAGGACCATCGCCTTACTCCCCCCATCAAACCTTCACAACCCATATCCGGTGCAGCATGCCGAGACTCAAGGCCAAGCGCGACGAAGCCAGGCTGACCACGGCGCCAGCGCCGCCCTCACGCTGCGCGAGCATGAACTCACTGCCCAGCCCGAGCCCCATGGCCGCCAGCCGTCTTTCCAGGGCCTCGCCACCGCCCAGATTCACGATGCGCACGCGCTCGCCTGTCGCCGCCATCGCCAGCGGAAAACCGCCCACGGCGGGATGCTTCGAGGCAGCGGCCAATCCGGTTACGGCAGCGGTCATCGGCGAACTCCGGTGTTGCGTTGAACTTGATGGAGAGTATACGCCGTTTTTTTATTAATGAGAACTATTATTGTTAACAATCTCATGAAGGCCTGGGGCGCGAGTGTCGCGACGGCCATAACAGACTCAACAGAAACAGTGTCGCCGCCGCCACGACAATCGAAGGCCCCGCCGGTGTATCCCAATGCAGCGAGCCGAACACCCCGCCCATCACGGCCAGCACGCCCGCCAGCGCCGCGAGCACGGCCATGTGCTCGGGCGACGAGGCGAAACGACGCGCAGCCGCCGCCGGAATGATCAGGAGCGCCGTGATGAGCAGCATGCCGACCACCTTCATCGCCACGGCGACGACCAGCGCGAGCAATAAGACGAAGACCAGATTGTCGCGTGCCGCAGGCACGCCCTCCACGCGCGCCAGATCCTCATGCACAGTGGCCGCCAGCAGGCCGCGCCAGATGCTGGCCAGCACCAGCAGCACCAACAGGCCGCCGAGCGCGATGGTGATCAGGTCGTCACGGCCGATCGCAAGGATGTCGCCGAACAGATAGCCCATCAGGTCGATGCGCAGCGACGGCAGAAAGGCGATGGTCACCATACCCAGCGAAAGCGCAGTATGCGCGATGATGCCGAGCAGCGTGTCGCTCGCCAGGCGCCGGCGCCCCTGCATGGCCACCAGCATCAAGCCAGCGATCAGACAGACCGCCAAAATCCCGATACGCAAATCCACGCCCAGCAGAAAACCGAGCGCCACGCCCAGCAATGCCGAGTGCGAAAGCGTGTCGCCGAAATAGGCCATTCGGCGCCACACCACGAAACAGCCCAGCGGCCCCGCCACGCAGGCCACCCCCATGCCGCCGAGCAAGGCATGCCAGACGAATTCAGGCATCGCTGCCCCCCTTATCTATAGCCCCTTCCTCCCCCATGGCCGGGAGGACATCATGGGCGTGATCATGATCGTGAGCGTACACGGCCAGACCGCGCGTGTCGGTGCCGCCGAACAGCTGGCGGTAGGCCGGATCCCGGCTGACGGCCTCGGGCCGCCCCGTGCAGCAGACGTGACCGTTGAGGCAAATCACCCGGTCGGTCGCGGCCATCACCAGATGCAAGTCGTGCGACACCATGAGCACGCCGCAGCCCTGTTCGTCGCGTATCTGGCGGATCAAGCGATAAAATGCGGCCTGCAGGCCGACATCCACACCCTGGGCCGGCTCGTCCAAAACCAGCAGTTGCGGATCGCGCAATAGCGCACGCGCAAGCAGCACGCGCTGCATTTCACCTCCGGAAAGTCCCTGGATCGGGCTGCCCAGGAGTCCCTCGACTCCCAGCCTCGCAGCCGTACGCGCCACCGCGGCCCGGTGACGCGCGCCGAGACGCAGGAAGCGCGCCACGTTCATCGGCATCACGGCGTCCACGGTCACCCGCTGCGGCATGTAGCCAAGACGCAGGCCCGGACGGCGCGACAGGCGTCCGGCACTCGGCCTTTGCAGCCCGAGCAAGGTTCTGACCAATGTCGTCTTGCCCGCACCGTTGGGGCCGATGAGCGTAACGATCTCACGCTCACCCAGCGTCAGATCAATGCGATCCAGCACTCGCCGCTCGTCGAAATCCACGCACAAGCCGGCGGCGCCAATCAAAAACTCCTGAGAAATGCTCACGCGCGCCGGCACCGTCGGCAACGTCCGCTGACCTCGATCAACTGCGACGCCGGCTCGAAACCGTGGGCCGCTGCCACCTCCCGCACCGCGCCGCCGAGCGCGCCATGGTCGATCTCGGCGGCATGTCCGCAATCCCGGCAGATCAACAACACGCCGCCATGAGTGTGGGTGTCTCCGGGGTGATCGCAGGCCACAAAGGCGTTCGTGCTGCGCACGCGGTGGGCGAGCCCCTGACTGCGCAGAAAGTCGAGCGCACGGTACACCGTCGGCGGCGCGTCGGCGAACCCGGCTTCACGCAGATCCGCCAACAGTTCGTAGGCGCCGGCAGGCGCCCCACGCGCAATCAGGCTTTCGAACACACGGCGGCGCAGCGGCGTGAAGCGCACGCCGCGCTCGCGGCACAAGGCCTCGGCCTGCGCCAGACGGCGCCCAAGCGCCTCGCCTCGCACCGCCGCACCGGACTCTGCGGTTTCGCTCATGACGGTCCCCAATCTAGATTTGTTATATTATAACTTCACTCCAACCAAGACCCACAAGGCCCTCCATGTTCTCTCACGCCTCCGCGCGACCGACCCGCCGCGCTCTGTTCGCCATCAGCCTCGTGATATGGCTGCTTTCGCCCACCAGTCAGGCCGCGACGCACGTGGTGGCCAGTATCAAACCCATCGACTCCCTGGTCGCGGGCGTCATGGCTGGCACCGGCGAGAGGCCGCATTTACTGGTACCGGGTGCCGCGTCGCCGCATACCTACAGCCTGCGTCCGTCCGACATGGCCGCGCTGAGCAGCGCCCAGGTGGTCTTCTGGGTAGGTCCCATGCTGGAAACCTTTCTCGCCCGTCCGCTCGCCCAGCTTCCGAGCGGCGTACGGGTAGTCGCCCTTGCGCGCGCGCCCGGTGTCCGCCTGCTCCCCGTCCGCGTCGGTTTCGGTGTCGCCCAGGAGGAACACGACGACGCGCACGAGTCCCCGGACACGCATGCTGGGGATGCCGGGATCAATCCGCACATCTGGCTCGACCCGCGCAACGCCGAGGCCATGGTACGGGAGATTGCCCGCACCCTGAGTGCCGTCGACCCGGCCCATGCCGCACGCTACCGCGCCAATGCCGATGCCCTGGAGGCGCGACTGCGTCGACTCGACGACGCGCTGCAGCGCACGCTGGCGCCCGTCAGGGGCGTGCCCTTCATGGTCTTCCATGACGCCTACGCCTATTTCGACGCGCGTTACCGATTGAACGCCGTCGGCGCGCTGACCGTGGAACCGTCGCTGCCGCCTGGGGCGCGGCGAGTCGAAGCCGCCCGCGAAGCCATTCGGCACTACGGGGTCCGCTGCGTGTTTCGCGAGCCTGAATTCGCCTCGCCGCTGATACGCACGGTAACCGCTGGGCGCGACGTGCGCGTGGGCGTGCTCGATCCGCTGGGCGCGGACCTCAAACCGGGGCCGGATCTCTATTTCAGACTGATGCGCAACCTAGGCGCTCACCTGGAGGCGTGCCTTGCCCACTGAGCAACCAGCTCGGGTACCGGCAGCGGCATGCCGGCGTCGACGACTTCGTCGCCGGCATGCTCACGCTCCACCCGCTTGTGGTCCGCCCAATGGATAAGCTGCAGGCGGCCGTCGCGGCGCTCGACCAGCGCAGTGCAATGCTCGACCCAGTCGCCATCGTTGCAGTACAGCACACCGTCCACCTGCTCGATGCCGGCAACATGGATATGCCCGCACACATAGCCGTCGAATGCGTGCCGCGCCGCCTCGTGTGCCGCCGCCCCCATGAAACGTCGCACATAACGGCGAGCGCCGCCAGAGCGGCCCTTGAGCCAGGCAGACAAAGACCAATAGGGTCTGCCGTAACGCCCGCGCAGCCGCGCGGTCTGGCGATTGAGCCAGAGCAGGACGTTGTAGGCGGCGTCGCCGATCGCCTGCACCACGCGGCCGCAGTGCACCGCGGCATCGAATTCGTCGCCATGACTGACCCGCAGCCGTCGCCCGTCGCGGGTCACGTGAACGTCGTCCAGGCGTATCTCGATGCCGTTGTAGGTGCTGCCGGCCAGGCTGCGCAGAGCTTCGTCGTGGTTGCCCGGGATATACACCACGCGCGTGCCCGCGGCGGCCAGATCGAAAAAGGCGCGCAGCACCTCGCTGTGCGTTTGCGGCCAGTGCACCTGACGCCGCATCGCCCACAGATCGATCACGTCGCCGACCAGATAAAGCGTGTCGCAATGCGTGTGACGGAGAAAATCCAGCAGGTAGTCGGCCCGGCAGTCGGCCGTCCCCAGATGGATATCGGAAATGAAGATCGCACGGTAGTCGAGCCGTTCCATGTCCACCCCCAGTCGCCCGGATGTGGGCACTATGGGTGGGCAAGATGACAGGGCGATCTCATCGGCTTGACGATGCGATGAAGTCCGCTGGACGTCAGAACAACAGCAGCGCCCACACGATCACGGCATTGAGGATGCTGACCAGCACCGCCGCCGACCCCATGTCCTTGGCGCGCGCGGACAGCAGATGGCGCTCGCCGCCGAAGCGATCGATCGCGGCCTCGATGGCGGAGTTGAGCAATTCGACCACGAGCACCAGGAACACGCTGCCGATCATCAGCGCACGGGCGACGGCATCGTCGCCCAGCCACAGCGCCAGCGGCATGAGCACCGCGCTGACAGCCAGTTCCTGCCGAAAAGCGGATTCGTGACGGAACGTTGAACACAGACCATGCCAGGAATATCCGGCCGCCTTGACGATACGCTTGAAGCCCGTGTGACCGCTCGACGCCATGAAACCCCATCCCCGTTGTGCGAGCACACACTAACGGGGCAAGGTTTCAGGGCGATGAATGGGGGCGGAACGCCGGATTCAGGATGACGGCTGCCAGCGCAAGTCGAGTTCGCGCGCGGCGCGCACTTCGTCGAAACGGCGGTTGGGCAGACGGTAGGGCGCGCCCTTGACCATGTCGGCCTCGCTCATGGATTCCCGGCGGATGGTGGCCATCGACTCCACGAAGCCGTCCAGGTCCTCCCTGGCTTCGGTCTCGGTCGGCTCGATCAGCAGACATTCCGGCACGAGCAGGGGGAAGTAGGTGGTCGGGGCATGATAGCCGTAATCGAGCAGCCGCTTGGCATAGTCCATCGCGGTGACGCCGGTCTCCTTGGCCTCGCGCTTGAGCGTGACCACGAACTCGTGGGTCGCCCGGCGTTGCGGATAGGCCAGCGAAAATCCGGCATCGCGCAGCCTGACGGCAAGATAGTTGGCATTGAGGGTTGCGTATTCGGCCACCCGCTGCATGCCCTCGTGTCCCAGCATGCGCATATAGGCGTAGGCGCGCAGCAGCACGCCGACGTTACCCATGAAGGCGGACAGCCGCCCGATGCTTTGCGGCATGTCGGCTTCGGTCAGCAGGCGGTACTGCCCGCTCTCGCGCGCCACCACCGGCACCGGCATGAACGGCAGCAGACGTTCGCCGACGCCGACCGCACCCGCACCCGGCCCGCCGCCGCCGTGCGGGGTGGAGAAGGTCTTGTGCAGATTCATGTGGATGACGTCGAAGCCCATGTCGCCGGGACGCACCTTGCCGAGAATCGCATTGAGATTGGCGCCGTCGTAGTACAACAGGCCGCCGGCCTCGTGCACGATCGCCGCGATCTCGTGGATACGCCGCTCGAACACGCCCAGCGTCGAGGGATTGGTCAGCATGATACCGGCGGTCTGGGGATCGACGGCGGCGCGCAGAGCCTCCATGTCGACATCGCCCTCGCTATCCGTCGGAATTTCCCGGACACCGTAGCCGCACATGGTCGCGGTCGCCGGGTTGGTCCCGTGCGCGGCATCGGGCACCAGAATTTCGGTGCGCGCGTGATCGCCGCGGGCCTCATGGTAGGCGCGGATCATCGCCACGCCGGCGAACTCGCCCTGCGCGCCGGCCATCGGCGTCAGCGAGACGCCGCGCATGCCGGTCACGCCCTTGAGCATTTCCTGCAGCTCGTAAAGGCAGGCCAGCATGCCTTGGGCATGCGCGTCCGGCGTATGCGGATGCAGGCTCAGGAACCCATCGAGCATCGCCGCCGCGTTCGAGCCGCGCGGGTTGTACTTCATGGTGCACGAACCCAGCGGGTAGAAATGGGTGTCGATGGAGAAGTTCTTCTGCGACAGCCGGGTGTAATGGCGTACCGCCTGCAGCTCGGACACCTCGGGCAGCCCCGTGGCGCTGCGACGCCGGAAACGTTCGGGCAGGGCAGCCGTGTCGGCGGTCTGCAGCGGCGCCTGCGCGGGTGCGCGGCGCCCCGGGCGGGCATGTTCGAAGATCAACATGGGCGAAAACTCTCGTAGGAATGGAATGACGCCGCCGGCACGCATGGTGCCGGCGGCGTCCGCTCAGGCCAGCGCCGCCAGGGCGGCGTCGTAATCCGGCTCGTCGGCAATCTCGGGCACCAGCTGCGTGTAAATCACGCGGTCGCCTTCGTCGATCACCACCACCGCGCGCGCGGTGATCCCCGCCAGGGGACCGTCCTCGATCAGCACGCCGTAATCCTTGGCGAAGGCGCGCGTGCGCATCAGCGACACCGGGATCACGTTGGACAGCGACTCGTCGCCGCAAAAACGCTTCTGCGCGAACGGCAGATCGGCGGAGACCATCAGCATCACCACGCCCTCGCGGCCCCTCGCAAATTCGTTGAACTTGCGGGTCGAGGTCGCGCAGGTCGGGGTGTCCAGGCTGGGCACGATGTTGAGCAGCTTTTTCTTGCCGGCATAACTGGCCAGGCTGACGTCGTTCAGATCGCCGTCGACCAGATGGAAGTCCGGCGCCTGCGTACCGACCGCGGGCAGTTCGCCGGTGGTGTGGATCGGATTGCCTTGCAAGGTGATCGTGGCCATGTGCTTCTCCTTCGGTGGTGGTCAGCCCTTGAGGGCACGCTTGAGGCTGTCGATGTAGCGGTCGATGTCGTCCGCCGTCTTGGTTTCGGTGGCGCAGACCAGCATCACGTCGCTCAGCGCCGGGTCGACGCGGCCGAGGTCATAGCCGGCCTGGATACCGTCGGCCGCCATCGCCTCGCACACGCCTGCGGCCTTGCGCGGCAGGCGCAGCGCGACCTCATGGAAATACTCGCCCGCAAACGCCCGACGCGCGCCGACTTCGGCGGCACGCTCCGCCAGGGCATGCGTATTGGCGTAGCTGGCGCCGGCGACCCGCGCCAGTCCGTCGGGCCCGAGAATCGCCATGTGGATGGTCGAGGCGGTCACCACCAGTCCCTGGTTGGTGCAGATGTTCGAGGTCGCCTTCGAACGTCGGATGTGCTGCTCGCGCGCCTGCAGGGTCAGCACGAAGCCGGGCTTGCCGTCGGCATCCACCGAGCGCCCGACAATGCGCCCGGGCATCTGCCGCACATGCTGCTTACGCGTGCACATGAAGCCGTAGTAGGGGCCGCCGTATGACAGCGGCGCGCCCAGCGGCTGGCCATCGCCGACGACGATGTCGACGCCACTCTCCCCCCATTCGCCCGGCGGCTTGAGCAGCGCCAGGGTCATCGGGTTGACGGCCGCGATCATGATCACGCCATGCCGGGCGGCCCAATCGCTCAACGCGTCGACCTCCTCCAACACGCCGTAGAAATTCGGCTGCGGCACCACCAGGGCGGTGGCCGCGCCCGTCTCCGCATACGCGGAGAGTGCGGCTGGATCGAGGCGCCCGCTGGCCGGATCGCAAGGCAGATCGACGAGTTCGATGCCCTGGTTGTGCACGATGTTGTGCGTGGTGGCGCGCCAGGCCGGGTTCAGGCTGGCCGGCACCAGCACCTTCCGCGTCTTGGCACGGCGGTTCAGGCGCACCGCCATCAACACCGCCTCGGCGAGCGCGGAGGCGCCGTCGTACAGAGAGGCGTTGGACACCTCCATACCGGTCAGCCCGGTCATCATGGTCTGGTATTCGTAGATCAGCTGCAGCGTGCCCTGCGAGGCCTCGGCCTGATAAGGCGTATAGGCGCTGTAGAACTCGCCGCGGGTGGCGATCTCCCAGACGGCGGCGGGGATGTGGTGTTCGTATGCGCCGGCACCGATGAAATTGAGCATCGGCCGATCCTGGCCGGCGCGTTCGCGCATCAGGCGCAGGGTTTCCATTTCCGAGAGCGCCGGCGGCACGCCGTCCAGACCCTTGGCGCGCAGCGCGGCCGGAATTTCGTCGAACAGATCTTCGATATCGGTCACACCGATGGCCGCGAGCATATCGCGGACATCGGCATCGGTATGCGGAATAAACGGCATGGGTTGCTTGTCCTCGACGGGGCCTCAGCCCTCGGCTTCCACGAAGGCGGCGTAGGCATCGGCGTCCATCAGGCCGGCCAGGCCATCGGCCGCCTGCAGGCGCAGGCGGAAGAGCCAGCCGTCCCCATAGGGATCCTGGTTGATCAGCTCGGGGCTGTCGGCCAGTGCCTCGTTGCCCTCGATCACCTCGCCGTCGAGCGGCGCATACACGTCGGAGGCGGCCTTCACCGACTCCACCACGGCGCAGGCATCGCCGGCGCTGACCTGGCGCCCGGCCTCGGGCGGCTCGACGAACACCAGATCGCCCAACAGCTCCTGGGCATGGTCGGTGATGCCGACGGTGCAGCTGCCGTCCCCATTGTCGCGCACCCATTCGTGGCTCTGGGTGAATTTCAGTTCCGCCGTCTGCTGACTCATTGCGATTGTCTCCCGAGACTGTCTTGCGTGTAAGTAAAAAGGCTGTAGGGTGCAGGCTGCGGCTACAAGCAGCTTTGGCCGTTGCGCACGAACGGTGGCTTGACCACGCGCGCGCGCAGGCGCTTGCCGCGGATCTCGACCTCGCAGCGCCCGCCGGTACCGGCGGGCACGCGGGCCAGCGCGATGGCAACCCCGAGGGTGGGCGAGAAGGTGCCACTGGTGGTTTCGCCCACGCCGGCGCCGTCGGCGATCACGCGCTGATGACCGCGCAGCACGCCGCGGTCCTCCAACACCAGACCCACGAAACGGCGCAGGCCACCGCCCGTGCGTTGCCGCTCCAGCGCCTCGCGGCCGATGAAATCGCGCTCGGCCGGCTCCCAGGCCACGGTCCAGGCCAGACCGCATTCCAGCGGACTGATGGTTTCGTCCATGTCGGTGCCGTAGAGATTCATGCCGGCCTCAAGGCGTAGCGTGTCGCGTGCGCCCAGGCCGATCGGCCGCACCCCGGCTGCCAGCAGGGCGCGCCAGAAGGCGGCAGCCTCGTCGTTCGGCAGCATGATTTCGAAGCCGTCCTCGCCGGTATAGCCCGTGCGCGCCACGAAGCGCTCGCCCAGCTCGGCCGCCTGGAACACGCCCAGCGCCAGCGCACGCGCGCCAGCGTCGCCGAGCACGCCAGCCGCCAGTTCACGGGCGCGCGGCCCCTGTACCGCCAGCATGGACAGATCGTCGCGCACCTCGATATCGACGTCGAAGGCCTCGGCCTGCTTGCGGATCCAGGTGAGATCCTTGTCGCGGGTCGCCGCATTGACCACGGTACGGTAACGCCCGTCGTCCAGGTAATAGGTGATCAGATCGTCGATGACCCCGCCATCCGCCTGCAGCATGCAGCTGTACAGGGCCTTGCCGGCCTGCTTGAGGCGGTCGACGTCGTTGGCTAGCAGACGGCGCAGGAAATCGCGTGCGCCGGGGCCCGCGAGATCCAGTACGGTCATGTGCGAGACGTCGAACACACCGGCTGCGCGGCGCACCTGATGATGTTCTTCAAGCTGGGAGCCGTAGTGAAGCGGCATGTCCCAGCCGGCGAAATCGACCATCTTGGCGCCGGCGGCGAGGTGTTCGTCATGCAGGGCGGTACGTCGGGTCATCACTCGGGTTCCCATCAAAAAGGCGGCAGGCGACATCCACCGGATGCCGGTCGCCGCCCCTCTGTCCACGGACCTGAGAGATCAGGCCCCATGGCGGAGCCCTCCCCTTCGGTGGGCGGGCCGAACCCGCCGCTCTCCAGAGTCGATATCGGCCCGCGTGTCCTTTTGCCTGAGCGTTTCCGGGCGGTTTGCGCCTTCGGCGCCCCGCCAGCGGCGGGGTCTCTCCAAGCGGGCTTGTCGATCGAGCGGCCAACTATAAACGAGAGCCGCGCGAGAGAGAAGCTGCGCACCCGGTCAATGCTTGCCCAGCACTGCCACGGTCTCCTGCGCTGCCGACGTCATCTGCGCCTCGATCGCGCGCAGGCCGGCCAGCAGCTGGGTGTCGTGCGAGGCGCGCAGGGCCTTGGCGGTCAATCCCGCCATAGCGTCGGGACGCAGCATGGTCGCGTTCGCCGGCAACGCAACCTTCTCCGTCGGCTCCAGGCCCTTGTGCCAGAAGGAATGGCCGTTCGGCGTGAGCCATTCCTCGACGGCGAGCAGCAGCGCGGCACCGTCGGGCAGCATGAATTGCTGCAGCACGGTACCGGTTCCAAAGGTCTTTTCGCCGATCAGCGGCGCCCTGCGATCATCCTTGAGCGCGCCGGCGACGATCTCCGCTGCACTGGCGGTGCCACCGTTGACCAGCACGACGACCGGCAACGCGGTCTTCGGCACATCCGCGCTCACCGGTACCGGCCGCACCCGCCCGTGCACGTTGCGCTCCAGCATGACGTTGCCCTTGACCACGAACTGGCTGGCCACGTCGATCGCCTCGGTAAGCAACCCGCCGGGATCGTTGCGCAGATCCAGGATGATGCCGCGCGCGCCGGCCTCTCGGGCGGCGGCCAGCGCCTTGGCAAGCTGCTCGGCCGTGCCATTGCTGAAGCTCGAGATGCGCACGTCGGCCACCACCGTACCCGGCAGCATGTGCCAGCTCACGGTGTGGATCGGGATTTTCGCGCGCACCAGCGTGACGGTGCGTTTCTTGCCGTCGGCGGGATCCATCAGTTCGAGCACCACGCGCGTACCCACCGGGCCGCGGATATGATCGACCACTTCTCCCAGCGGATCGCCGGTCACGCTCTTGCCGTCGACCTTGAGGATGATGTCGCCCGGCCGCAGATGCGCGCGCTGGGCGGGGGTGCCGTCGAGCGGGGTCACGATCACGACCTGCCGCCCCTTGAGCCTGACCTCGGCGCCGATGCCGGCGAAGTGCCCGCTGATGACCGAATCGGCCATCTTGACCATGTCCGGCGTCAGGAAAGTGCTGTGGCCGGTGTCACCCAGGGAGTCCACCATGCCGCTGATTGCCGCGTAGGTCATGTTCCTGGGCTTGATCGAGGCGCGGTCGACGTAGTGCGCGTCGATCAGGTTCCAGGCCCGCGACATCAGCAAAAAATCAGGCACCGCGCGCCAAGGCACCACTGCTGCGGGGATGAGACCGGCGAGATACTGCCGGTCGACCGCGACACCGGCCACAAGCCCGAAAACGAATACCAGCAGCAGGGTGGTCAAACGCATGCGACGGGGGGGGGAGGCAGGCTTCACGGCGACCCTCTTGATGCCATTGGACAGCGCGGCCGGATGGCCGCCAGAGCGCAGCTTACCAGATCGCACCCGCCTCGGCGGTCGCCGGCGCGGCAGCCTCGACGTACAGCCTCCCATCGCCAGGCGCAGCCTGAATGCCTGGCGTCACGAGCGGCCTGGACGTCGGCACCTGCGTCCGCCCGGGAACCGACGACGCGCCACGCACAAGGCAGCCGCCTGGCGCTCCAGTACGGAACAGGACGGGCAAGCCGGCTACTGACCGCCCTGGCGCAGGGCCATGATCGCCTGGTTGCGCAGGGTCTTGAGCGCGGTCAGCACCGTCTCGCCCAGCGTCACGCCACCCGGCAGATCGAGATAAAAAAGCCCGAGTCGACGTCCACCGGCGGTCAACGGCAACACCATGAATCGTTCGCCGCGCAACAGTCCGTCCAGTTCGGCGGGCAGATATCGCGCAGCGGGCCGTCCCGCTCCGGCCGATTCCTGCACCACGATATCCTTATCCACCGAAAGCCCCAGCGCGATGACATCGCGCCGTTCGCCAGCACGCGGCAGTTTCAACCCGAACAGCGCATCGGCCCGGTCGCCCAGCACGAGCCGCGCGGTCACCTGTGTGCCTCCCGCGTCGAGCAGGAACAATACCGCATGCTCGGCCCCCGAACCGCGATACATGGTTTCGAGCACGCTCTGCAGCAATTCCGCCAGATTGAATGTATCGACCAGGCTGGCCGTCACCTCGTTGACGCCCGCCATCAGCAGCCCGAGGCGCTGCTCATCGGTCATCTGCAGCGCCGTGGGGGCGTCGAACGCTTCGGCTGCCGCCTGCGGTGGCGCCTCCGCGGCGACCTGCCGCTTCGAGAGCGCCCACGCAGGCAGACTGATCCCCGTACCCGCGACGAAGACCCGCAGATCCTGGCGCGAAGTCTCGATCAATTCGTTGATCTGTGGCCGCTTGAGTGTGAGCGCGGGCTGGAAGCGCTCCGCCAGGCGGTCGAGCCGTCGGCCGCCATCGCGCTCGCCGCCGGACGCGACTTCCTGACTGAGTTCGTTGGCGAAGGCGCAGACCATGCGCAGACGGTCTTCGTCAGACCCGGGTTTCTTGACCACGCCATCAGGGACCGGCGTGAGCGTCTGGATCATGCCGGCCGGAAAGTTCCACTCCTTCAGCACCGCCTTGCCGATATGCGCATAGTCGACGCCCAGCACCTCGCGTGCCGCGCCGGTTTCCGGCACGCGCCGCCGCTCGGCCGCCAGCCGTATGTCCGCATGCTCCTCGGGAAAGTAGTAGATCACCAGCAGCCTGCCGACCGTATGCATCAGGGCGCAGATGAAGACCTGCTCGGCATCGAGGTTGGTGTATCTTTCAGCCATGGATTTGGCCATCAACGCGCTGTGCAGCGCCGCGACCAGGCCTTCGATCAGCTGCCGATCCTGCCCGCTGTCCTTGAGATTCTCGAACAGGATCAGGCTGAGTGCGGCGGTGCGGACCCTGTCGAAACCGAGGATCATGATCGCCCGGCTGACCGTGCGGATGTTGCCGCCAAACTGGCCGTAATAGCTGGAGTTGGCCAGTCGCAGCAGCTTCTGGGTAGTCGCATAGTCCTGCAGAACGACATTGGCCAGCTGTCCCACGCTACGGTTGCTGGACTCCGCGGACAGGCGGTTGATTTCCTGAATGGCGCGCGAGAAGCCGGGAAAATCCGGCTTGCGCTTGATGCGGCGCAGCATGAAATCCAGGCCGCTGCCTCGGCCGGCTTCGTATGCCACCTCGCCGAAGGCCGCGAGTGCACGCCGAAACTCGCCGGCATCGGCGTAGCGGTCCTCCGGCGCAGGCGCCGTCGCGCGCAGCACCAGTTGATCGAGACGCGCATCGCCGCTGCCGGCGACACGGGATGGCGGATCGAGCCGGCGTTGCACGATGGCGCGGCGGATCGCCTCCTGCGATTCGCCGGTAAAAGCCCGCTTGCCGGTCAGCAGCTCGTAAAACAGGACGCCCAGGGCGAAGACATCGGAACGCGCATCCACCTTGTCGCCCTTGACCTGCTCGGGCGTCAGATACGGCACCGAACCCCATTGCAGATTGGCATCGGTCACCGCCGCCGCCGGCATGGCGATGCCGAAATCGGTGACGCGGGCACGGCCGTCGCCACCGATCAGCACATTGGACGGCTTGATGTCGCGGTGCAGGATGTCGGCCGCATGCGCCGCCTCCACGCCCGCGAGCACGTCGAGCATGATGCCCGGCGCCTCATCGGCGCGGTACGGGCCTGCGCGCAACCTTTCCGCGAGCGAGGCGCCCTCGACGTATTCGAAAATCAGGAACACGCCTTCGGGGTAGCTCCCCGCCTCGAACAGCGGCACGATATTGGGGTGTTTGAGGCCGCCGACGATGCGCGCCTCGCGCATCAGCCATTCGCCGGCGCGCGTATCGCCCAGGGCATCCGCAAGCACGGTCTTGATCGCCACCAGACGCTCCAGACGCGGATCGTAGGCCTGGTAGACGGCGCCCTGCGCGCCCTTGCCCAGCACGCCTTTGACCTCGAAGCGATCGATATTGGAAGGTATTCTCACGGTGCCCACGCAAACCTCGTCCCTTGGCGTCATCGCCGCGCGGCCCTGCGCGAGGCGTTCCCTGCCATGCGTTATTGGCCGTTTCCGGCGCGCCCTCAGCCCTGCGTGCCATCATCGGCGCTGGCCACGCGGTTGCGGCCGCTCCGCTTGGCTTCGTAGAGCGCGGCATCTGCCTGACTGAGCGCACGGTCGATGGTCGCGACATTGCAGTCGACGGCCGACACGCCGATGCTCACGGTCAGATGGATCATCCCGTCCGGTGTCGTCACCGGCGTGGCGGCGACCGCCTCGCGCACGCGCTCGGCTGCATCGACACCCCACTCCGCGCTCATCTCGGGCAGCAGGATGGCGAACTCCTCGCCACCGATACGCGCTGCGATATCGTATTCGCGCAAACAGCGGCCGATCGCCTCGACGACCGAGTTTAACGCGTTGTCGCCGACGGCATGACCGAAACGGTCGTTGATCTGCTTGAATTCATCCACATCGAGCAGCAGCAGCGCAAGCGGTGCGCGCTTGCGTCGCGCGCGCAATATCTCGCGCTCGGCCAGTTCGAAAAAGCTGCGCCGATTATGCAGCCCGGTCAGGGTATCGGTGCGTGCCAGACGCTGAAGTTCGCGCTCGATCCGCTTGCGCTCGCTGATATCGACCAGACCGACGAAATAGACCGTCTCGCCATCATACTCGGTCCGCACCGCCGTGAGCATGGTTTCGATCGTCTTGCCGTCGACGGTGCGCAGATGCACGTCCGCGCCTTCCACCGCCCCCTGCGTGCGCAGACGTGTGATGACCTGCTCGCGCTCGCGCAGATCGACGTAAAAATCCGGCGTGCGCAGATCGCTGATCTCCCCCGGCTCCACGCGCAATAGCAATGAAGCCGCATGATTCATGCGCAGGATCGCGCCATCACGGTCCCGCGTCAGCACCAGCGGCACGGGGGCGACCTCGAACAAATGTTTCAGGTTGTCCTCGCTCTCGCGCAGACGCGCCTCCACAAGCTTGCGGTCCGCGATCTCCTGCCGCAGCTCGGCATTGAGCGACTGCAGAGCCTGTACGGTCACGTATTCGCCGCGCTGGCTGCGATTGATCAGGCGCACGAAGAATGTGCCCATCAGATTGCTCAGCAACAGCAGCAGCACCGGAATGGTCAGTTCGATCGATGTCGCCTCGAACGCGATTCGGAAAATGACCAGGAACGCCACGCTGAACACCCAGGGGATCAACAGCTGCCCCGTCGACAGGTTGGGCAGAAAGATATAGAAAACGGTGACGATGGCCAGCATGCTCATGGTGTGGAAGACGATGCTGCCACCGTGCAGGAAAACCACGCCCAGAAAACCCAGCGCGAGGGCGAGCTCGAACGCCAGCATGCTGAACACGGGCAGCGCCCGGTCGCGCTTGCCGTTATAGTGCGCGCGCGCCGCCAGCCATAGTCCCGCGGCCATGACCGCCAGTCGATCGACGAACAGCCAGTGATAGGCATTCGAGTCGCCGAGCACGGCATGGTCGTACAGCAAGGCGACAAAGTAGAGAATGCCGCCGAGTAGACCAGCCGTGATCAGACGTCCATTGAACCAGCCATGATGGGATCGCCTGAAATCCGCTTCCAGCCGCCCGTCGGCAAAGCCGCCGACCAACGAATAGACCGGGTCCCGCTCGGGCGCGTCGCGCCCTCGAACAGGCGGTTGTCCTGTCACCTGCCGCGTCATGGGTGGCCGACATTCCCTTTTCTTAGGTGCCGCGAGCAAGTGCCCGCCGCCATGACCCAAGCATATGACACACCCGGGCGCTTCGCTTGCGCCGCAGCGCTGCGGACGCCACGCACAAAAATATGGACACGCACGCCGCAATGATTATCATGCGGCGCGAGACCCGTCCGGCAGGCACCGGGCGCGCGGGCGCAGGCGAATCCAACCGACTGACGGACCCACCGCCCCATCGCGCTGCGCGTGGATGCGGCATGCCCGCACACGATGGCCGGACGGTCCCCTTAAAATTTCCCAGCGGTCAACCGGCAGGCTGTCAAACCTATGAGCGAAAATCCGATATGGTGCGGTTACTTGGAGGCGGGTAGCAAAAGCACGCCCGTGGTGCTGGATCAGCGCCTGAATACGGGCAAGCCGGACACCGTCTATCTCTTCAACCATTCGCGCAACGCCTTTCTCGAGTACAAACGCGAGATCGTCGACGCCAAACTGCGCGAACTCAGCGACGGCGAAGCCGACGTCGGCGCCCTCAAGGCGGCCTTTGCTGACGCGCGCAAGGAATTCCGCCCGCGCGTCAGCCGCGCTCAGGCGATCGCCGAAAGCTCGGAAAAGGCGGCAAAGCCGGCCCGCGAGGAACCGCCGGAAGACGACATGGACGAACTGGTCGTCGCCGGCGACGAGCCGGATACGGATGCCGACGAGGACGAAGACGACTGGGGTGAGGAAGACGAGGACTGACAGGCTCTGGCGTCACGCTCAGCCCGGGCGATAGCGCAGGTCCAGAGTGGTCGGCAGATAGGGATTGGGCGGTTCCGGCGACGGCACGCCGCCACCCGGCGAATGCCCCTCCGCGCGGAAACGCGCGATGCGGCGCGACTCCGCCTCGTTGGCGTTCACCGGATAACCGTCATAGTTGCGTCCGCCCGGATGAGCCACATGGTAGGTGCAACCGGCCACTGCGCGGGCATTGAAATCGTCGATCAGATCGAACACCAGCGGACCCTGTCGCGGGATGGTCGGATGCAGCCCGGAAGGCGGCTGCCAGGCCTTGAAACGCACTCCGGCCACGTATTCTCCGACCACGCCGGTCGACGTGAGCGGAACGTGGCGGCCATTGCAGGCCACCCGGTAACGCCCCTCCGGCAACCCGCTCACCCGCAGCTGCACGCGCTCGACGGAGGAATCCACGTAACGCGCGGTGCCGGTAGCCGTGACCTCTTCGCCCAGCACATGCCAGGGTTCGAGGGCGGCCCGCAGTTCCATGGCGATACCGTTCCACTGGACCGTTCCGTAATGCGGGAAACGGAATTCCAGAAACGGCGCGAACCACTGCAGGTCGAACTCAAAGCCCCAACGCTGCAGATCCTCGATCACCGAACGCAGATCCGACCAGACGAAATGGGGCAGCATGAAGCGGTCGTGCAGACCGGTGCCCCAGCGAATCGGCCGCTGCAGGTAGGGATGTTCCCAGAAGCGGGCGACCAGGGCGCGCAGCAGGAGCATCTGTACCGCGCTCATGCGCGGATGCGGCGGCATCTCAAATCCCCGGAACTCAAGCAGCCCGAGGCGGCCGGCCGGACCCTGCGGCGAAAACAGCTTGTCGATACAAAATTCCGCGCGATGGGTATTGCCGGTGATGTCGGTCAGCAGGTTGCGCAGCAGACGATCCACCAGCCAGGGCGCCGGGGTTTCGCCGGACGGCAGCTGCTGCAGGGCGATCTCCAGCTCGTAGAGACTGTCGTCACGCGCCTCGTCGATGCGCGGCGCCTGACTGGTAGGCCCGATGAACAAGCCGGAGAACAGGTAGGACAGCGCCGGATGATGCTGCCAGTATACCAGCAGACTGCGCAGCAGCTGCGGCCTGCGCAGCAGCGGGCTGTCGGCCGGCGTGGCGCCGCCGAGGGTGACGTGATTGCCGCCGCCGGTGCCGGTATGACGGCCGTCGAGCATGAATTTTTCCGTGCCGAGCCGGGTCTGGAAGGCTTCCTCATAGAGCGAGGTGGTCAGGTCGACGAGTTCATCCCAGCGCGCGGTCGGCTGCACATTGACCTCGATCACGCCGGGATCGGGCGTCAGCTTGAAACGGGCCAGGCGGGAATCTTCCGGCGGCTCGTAGCCTTCCACGATCACGGCCTGAGACAGCTCTGCCGCGACCGCCTCGACGGTCGACACCAGCGCCAGGAAATGTTCGGCATGGCTCAGCGGCGGCAGGAACACGTGCAGACGGGCATCGCGGACTTCGACGCAAAGCGCGGTATGGGCGATCGGCGTTTCGTCACCCGCCCACTCGTCGGCGTCCGCGGGTTCCGGCGCGGACTCGTCCACCGCGCGGTCGGGCGCATCGTATCGTTGCGCCACCTCGCCCATCGCCGCTCTCAGATCGGCCCGCGGCTCGAAGGGATCGCGCGTCGCTGGCGGTTCGCGCCGCGCCGGTTCGACCCAGGGCAGCGCATCCAGCGGCAAGCGGAACCCCATCGGCGAATCGCCGGGCAGCAGATACATCGCAGCGGCGCGAAAGCGCCAGCGGGACGAGCGCCAGCACGCGGCGACATCGTCCCAGCGCAACGGCAGGGCGTAGCCAACCGGTTGCGACAAGCCCCGCGAGAGCACTCGGGCAAGACGCTTGCGCGCGAGCGGGTCGTCCAGCGCCGCCGACTGCGGGTCCAGGTTGTCGGGCATGCGCTGCTCGGCGTGCAGGTAATGGAAGGCGTCCTCGTAACCGGCGGTCACGCAGGTATCGTCGAGGCCAAGGCGACGCGCCAGGCTGATGGCGAAACGTTCCGCCTGCGCGAGATCCGCCGTGCCGGGCGCGCGTTCGTCCGCCAGCCAGCGCGGGTCTCGCCACACGGGCTCGCCATCGCGCCGCCAGACGCAGGTCAGCGCCCAGCGCGGCAAGGGTTCGCCCGGGTACCACTTGCCCTGCCCTCGGTGCAGCAACGCACCCGGCGCGAAGCGCGCCTGCAGACGTTTGAACAGCGCATCGGCAAGCCGTCGCTTGTCGTCGCCCAACGCGGCCGTGTTCCACTGCGGATCGTCCATGTCGTCGACCGACACGAAGGTCGGCTCGCCGCCCATGGTCAGGCGCACATCGCCGCGCTCGAGCTCGGTGTCCACCGCCCGCCCGAGGTCCATCACCCGCTGCCACTGCGCTTCGCTGTACGGGCGGGTCACGCGCGGATCCTCGTGGATCCTCACCACCTCGTTGCGATAGGCGAATTCGGTCTCGCAAGGATCGGTCGCCCCCGTCAGCGGCGCCGCATCCTCAGGGGTCGGCGTGCAGGCAAGCGGGATGTGGCCCTCGCCGGCGAACAGCCCCGACGTGGGATCCAGGCCGACCCAGCCGGCGCCGGGCACGTAAACCTCAGCCCAGGCATGCAGGTCGGTGAAATCCTGCACCGGCCCGGAGGGGCCGTCGAGCGCCTTGACGTCGGCCGTCAGCTGGACGAGATACCCCGAAACGAAACGCGCGGCCAGACCCAGATGCCTCAGGATCTGCACCAGCAGCCACGCCGAATCGCGGCAAGAGCCGCTGCGCAGGCCCAGCGTCTGCTCGCAGGTCTGTACACCCGGCTCCATACGCACCAGATAACCGATGTCGCCCTGAAGACGCCGATTGAGCGCGACCAGGAAGTCGACCGTCGGCATCGGGTCGCGCGGCACCGCCGCCAGCCATTCGCGCAACAGCGGACCGGACTCCGTCTGCTCCCGGTAGGGCGCCAGCGCCCTGGCAAGATCGTGGGCGTAGTCGAAAGGCCATCGCTCCGCATAGGCCTCGAGGAAAAAATCGAAGGGGTTGATCACCGTCATTTCGGCGACCAGCTCGACGGTCACGGCCAACAGACGCGTCTTCTTCGGGAACACCAGTCTGGCCTGAAAGTTGCCGAAGGGATCCTGCTGCCAGTTGATGAAATGATCCGCCGGCTCGATCTTCAGCGAGTAGCTCGGGATGGATGTGCGGGCGTGCGGCGCCGGCCGCAGGCGGATCACATGCGGGGTCAGTTCAACCGCGCGGTCGTAACGGTATTCGGTGTGATGATGAATCGCGACGCGTATGGCCATCGTCAGGTCACTCCTTTCAATCGCCCATACGCACTACGGCGCCGGATGGCGGTCAGTTCTGCGTGGGTGCGACTACGGATTTCTTGCGGCCACGGCCTCTTCGCGGGCGCCGCTCGGCCGGCACGGCCTGGAAGTAGGTGGCCGCGATGGCATCGTGCAGACGACCGAGCTTGAGCTGCACAAGGTCCACGAAGGCATGCACCGCATCGTCGTCCATGCGGCCGACGCGGCGCTTGCCGATGCGCGCCGCCAACGCGTCGATCTCCGCGGTCAGTGCCTCGCTACGGGGCAAGTGGCCGATCGCCGCCGCCGCCTCGCCGATACCGTGCAGGATCGAGCGGGGAAACTGGCGCTCCTTGAACAGGAACTCGAGCACCTCGCGCCGGCGCACCGGCGCCTGCACCTTGAGCCAATAGGCTTGGTAGCCGGAGATGGAACGCAGCAGGGATAGCCACTGGGCATGCCGGAACGGCTCTAGCTCCGCGCTCTGCACGTCGGGATGCGCGGGCGCGGTGCGCACGTCAACGATACGCGTGGTCATATCGGCGCGTTCGAGATTGCGACCGATGCGCAGGAAGTCGTAGCCCTCGTCGTGCAACATCGAGCCCGCCAGCAACCCGGTCACTTGCTGCGCGGCCGCGATCACTTCGCCCAGTTTGTCGTAACGGCGGCTGCGCGCCAGCCCCGAAGGCAGCTCGGCCTTGGCCTTGAGGTAGAGGTCGTTGATGCGCTCCCAGCCCTCGCGCGGCAGCGCGTCCCGGATGGTACGCGCATTCTCCCGCGCGGAATGCAGCGAGCTGAGCAGGGACCCCGGATTTTTTTCGTCCGCCACCAGGAAACGGACGACATTGCGCTCCGAGGCCTCGTTGTAGTGTTCCGCGAACTGTTCGCTGCTGCCGGTGATGTCGACCAGCGGCTGCCAGCCCAGCGGCACGCGCCTCGGCAGATCGAGCAGCAGCAGCGTGTTGACGTTGACCAGCCGCGCCGTGTTTTCGGCCCGCTCCAGATAACGGCCCAGCCAGTAGATACGTTCCGCAACCCGCGACAGCATCCTCAGCTTCCCTCCGTGTCGACGATCCAGGTGTCCTTGCTGCCGCCACCCTGCGACGAATTGACCACGGTGGACCCCTTGCGCAGCGCCACACGCGTGAGGCCGCCGGTGGTGACGTAGGTCTTCTTGCCGGAGAGGATGAAGGGCCGCAGATCGAGGTGGCGCGGCTCGACGCGATTGTCGACCAAGGTCGGCGCGGTGGACAGCGTCAACATCGGCTGGGCCATGTAATTGCGAGGTTGCTTGCGGATCAGTTCGGCGAATGCCTCGCGCTCCTTACGGCTGGCCGCCGGCCCGACCAGCATGCCATAGCCGCCGGATTCATTGGCCGGCTTGACCACCAGCTTGTCCAGATTGGCAAGCACGTGGTCGCGCTCGCTCTTGTTGACGCAGAGGTACGAAGGCACGTTGGGCAGGATCGGATCCTGATCGAGATAGTAGCGGATGATTCCAGGCACATAGGTATAGATCACCTTGTCGTCCGCCACGCCCGAGCCCGGGGCATTGGCGAGCGCGACCTTGCCCTTGCGCCAGGCGCGCATCAGCCCCGGCACGCCCAGCTGAGAATCCGGCCGGAACACCTCGGGATCGAGAAACTGGTCGTCGATCCGGCGGTAGATCACGTCGACGCGCGACAGGCCTTCGATGGTGCGCATGTAGACGCAATCGTCCTCGCCCACCAGCAGATCGGACCCCTCCACCAGCTCGGCGCCCATCTGCTGGGCAAGGTAGGCGTGCTCGAAGTAGGCCGAGTTGAAAATGCCCGGCGTGAGCACCACCACCTCAGGCTGCTTGACCCTACGGCGAGACAGCGCCGAAAGACAGTCGTAAAGCTGGGCAGGGTAATCGTCCACCGGCAGGATGCTGGAGTCCTCGAACAGCTCGGGAAACACGCGTTTCATCACCTGCCGGTTCTCGAGCATGTAGGAAACGCCCGAGGGCACGCGCAGGTTGTCCTCCAGTACGTAGACCGTGCCGTCGCTGTCGCGGACCAGATCGGAACCGCAGATGTGCGCCCACACCCCGAGCGGCGGGTTGATGCCAATGCACTGCTCGCGGAAATCGCGCGAATTGGCGATCAGCTCGCGCGGCACGACGCCGTCCTTGAGAATGTGCTGACGGTGGTAAAGATCGTCGATGAACAGGTTCAGCGCCTGCACGCGCTGCTTGAGTCCCCGCTCGATAAGCTCCCATTCGGCGCGCGGAATCACGCGCGGCACGACATCGAAGGGCCAGGCCCGGTCGATGGAGCCGTCTTCTTCGGAATACACGGTGAAGGTGATGCCCATGGTCCGTATCGCCAGCTCGGCTGCGGCACGGTGTTCGGCCAGTTCGCGGTCGTCAAGCCCGCCGAGGAAGCGGCACAACGCCTCGGCGCCGTTGCGGGGTTTTCCCGGTTTTTCGATCAGTTCGTCGTACAGCCCATCGGTTACATAGCGCTGCCATTCAATCGCCATGCACAAGCTCCTTGTGAGATGATGCGCCGGCGACTTGCATCGGGCGATTCCCTCCGCAATATTCCACCCTGTCCGGCACGTGTCTTCGATTGGCTACGGCACACGCGACCCTAGCAGGCATGGGATGCACCATGACGGTGCGCAGAAGCACTTGCCCGGTCACCGCCATACTCCAATATCAACAGAGCGCCTGCCATGACGTACTGCCTCGCGATCAAGGTTAACTCGGGGATGGTTCTGGCCTCCGACAGCCGCACCAATGCCGGCATGGACCACATCAATACCTACTCCAAGATGTATGCATTCGACATGCCAGGCGCAAGATCCTTCGTGTTGCTGAGCGCCGGCAATCTCGCCACCACCCAGGCGGTGATCAATCTGATCGAACGCGATCTTGAGCAGGACGCCCCCACCAGCCTCAACACCGTAGCACATCTGTTCGAGGCTGCGGATTACGTCGGCAATCTCAGCTGCGAGGTCCAGCGACGCCATTCCGGCGGCAGCCAGCGCAGCGGCGTCAATCTGGAAACCACCTTCATCCTAGGCGGGCAAATCGAGGGCCAGGCGCAGGAACTGCTGCTGATCTACCCGGAAGGCAACTACATCGCCGCCCCGCCGTCCAAGCCCTATCTGCAGATCGGCGAAATCAAATACGGCAAGCCGATCCTCGACCGCGTGGTGCGGCCGGAAACCAGCCTCGGCGACGCCGCGCGCTGCGCGCTGGTTTCGCTTGATTCGACCATGCGCAGCAACGTTTCCGTGGGCGCCCCCTTCGAACTCGCAATCTACGAGGCCGGCACGCTGAGTCTCGGGCACCGCATGCTGCTCGACGTGGACGATCCGCTGTACATCGACATCCAACAGATCTGGAACAAGGTGTTGATCGACGGCATCAACGCGCTGCCGCAATTCGACTGGGAAGCCGGCTTGCAGGCGCCTTCAGCCGGCGGCTGACGCCGCGATGAGGCGGTGTACCAGGGCAATCTTCTCCACCGCCTGGCCGGTCAGGGTAAAGGGGTAGGCATCGGGCTGACCCATGCTGCGGTTGAGCGCATTGAGCGTCTGGGTCAGCTGGTGCCAGTCGGCCAGCAGATCGTAGAGATCGGTGGTGGCATCGAGGGTCGCCTCCAAGGAGCGCACGGGCCGCCCATGAATGGCCAGTTCGTAGTCGCGGGCCATTTCGAGCGTATCGACCAGATGCAGGTAATGCGCCCAGGTTTCCGCCCAATCCTCCCAGGGATGCGCCGCCGCATAGGCGCTGACGTGGCGACTGGGCCAGTCCTTGGGGGGGCCTGCGGCGTAGTAGCGCGCGAGCGAACGCGCGTAATCCTCGCGCTCATCCCCGAAAAGCGCTCTGAAAGGCGCCAGCCACTCGCTGGTCGCGACCAGACGGTACCAGTAATAGTGTCCGCTTTCGTGGCGGAAATGCCCCAGCAAGGTGCGGTACTGCTCGTTCATCGCCTCGCGGACGCGTTCACGCGTACTGGGATCGGCCTCCGCGAGATTGATGGTGATGGTGCCGTTGAGGTGGCCGGTGTAAATCCGCCCGCTGCCGCCCTCGTCGTTGAATTCGAGACTGTCGTCCACGTCCTCGAGAAAGGCGAAGGCCAGCCCGTGCGCGGGATCGGCCGCCTTGCCGAACACCGGAAGGCCGAGCCGGTCCAGGGTGTAGATCAACCTGCGCTTGGCCTTTTCGATACGCAGCCAGGCCTGGCGATTGCCGGGCTTGGCCAGATTGGGAATGGCTTCATTGAGCCGGCAGGCACGGCAGAAAACGCCGTCGTCCGTTTCCGCGATCATCCAGTTGCAAACATTCTCGACCGCATAATGACGGCACTGGCGATAACGCCGGCCACGAAGGCCTTCGAGATCGGGGCGCCAACGGCCGTCGCCCAGCGCAACCAGCGGCGAGAGCATCCCCATATCCGGCAGGTAGCCGAGCACCTTGCCGCAGGTCAGGCAACGCGTATTTTCGAAATAAAGGCGATTGCCGCAACTACAGGAAAAGGTCTTCATCGCCGTGCCACCTCTAACCGCGGGACGCACCCGATCGGCCGCACACGCCATCGGCCGGGCAAGCGCCTATCCTGCCGCAGACGGTCCGCCCCGGCCAACGCCGAGGCGGACTCCGGCATCAGGCCCGGCGCTGGCGCGCGCGCGGGCCGGGTTTGCTACCGGCCGCCTGCGGGCGACCACGCTCGCCACGCACCGGCTGCCCACCCTGAGGCGGCCTGCGGCGACCGACCTTGTTGCCCGCGCCGCGCTTGGCGGGCGGCTTGCCCGAGGCGCGATTGGGATCGAAGGCCGATTCCGGCTCGAAACCGTCGACGGTATCCACGGTCAGCGGCATGTTGATGAGACGCTGGATCGCGCGAAATTGATCCGATTCGTCCACGCAGACCAACGACAAGGCCTCGCCGCGCTCCCCGCCGCGACCGGTACGGCCGATGCGATGCACATAGTCCTCCGGCGTATCCGGCAGTTCGTAGTTGACCACGTGCGGCAGGCGGTCTATGTCCAGGCCGCGGGCGGCCACATCGGTAGCCACCAGCACGCGCACGGACTGGCGCTTGAAATCCTTGAGCGCACGGGTGCGCGCGCCCTGGCTTTTGTCGCCATGGATCGCCGCGGCCGTCAGGCCGTCCTTGGCGAGACTGACGGCCAGGCGGTCGGCGCCGCGTTTGGTGCGCGTAAACACCAGCACCTGGCGCCAGTTGCGCGACCCGATCAGATACGACAGCAGCTCGCGCTTGCGTGCGTGGTCCACCAGATATACCGACTGGCTCACCGCTTCGGTGGTGGCATTCGCGCGCGCGACCTCGATCGCCTCGGGCTCGTGCAGGAAACGCCCGGCGAGCTGGCGGATCGGGCCAGCAAACGTCGCCGAAAACAGCAGGGTCTGACGCTTCGCGGGCACGCTGCGCAGAATGCGCTCGATGGCGGGCAGGAACCCCATGTCCAGCATGCGATCGGCCTCGTCGAGCACCATGATCTCGACCTTGGACAGATCGACGCTGCCGCGATCGAGATGATCCTGCAGACGTCCCGGGGTCGCCACCAGGATATCGACGCCGCGGCGCAAGGCCATGATCTGCGGCTGGATACCCACGCCGCCGAACACCGCGAGACTGCGCAGCGGCAGATGGGCGCCGTATACGCGCACGCTGTCCTGCACCTGGGCCGCCAACTCGCGCGTCGGCGCGAGAATCAATGCGCGGACGCGCCGCGGGCCGCCCTGAGCGGCCGCCGCCAGACGATCGAGCAGCGGCAGCGTGAAGGCGGCAGTCTTGCCGGTACCGGTCTGCGCGCCGGCCATGAGATCCTTGCCGCGCAGCACCGCGGGGATGGCCTGGGCCTGGATGGGGGTGGGGCTTTCGTAGCCCTGCTCGGTGACGGCACGCAACACGGCGGCCGACAGGCCGAGATCAGAAAATGTCATGAAGCACTCCTTGAAGGAAAAATCGCCAAGGCATGGCCGGTCGCGGGGCGACGGCCTGAATACGGGTAATCGGGGAATGGCCCTGGCAGAAGGCAGACCGCGACCGGTTTGACGGTACCGGCCTGGTGCTTCGCCAAACGGGCGAGAGACTGCTGGTACGCGCGACACTGGGTCAACATCGTGTCTCGACAAACGGGATCATTGTAGCACGGCCCACGCCAAACCGCGCATGCGCCGCCACGGCCGTCAATAATTAGCACAAATGGCTCACATTTGTTTCATAATCAAGCCATAACGCCCAATAACACTCGCTACCGAGCCGACATCCAGAGCGACGCACGTGCCCGCAAGAATTGCCGCAAGTCTTGGCCTATGGCTGCTTTGCCTGCTGCCCGCCTGGGCGGCTGGACCGCCCAGCGTGGCCTTTTTCTACGGACAGCACCCGCCGGTCGACGTCCTGCATTCATTCGACTGGGTCGTGGTGCAGCCCTACGCGGACATCGACCCGCGGCAAAGCGATACTGCCCATACGCGCTATTTCGCCTACCTCTCGCTGGGCGAGGTGGACAAGTCCTCACCCGAGGCGACCGCCCTCCCCACGACCTGTCGCCTCGGCACCGACGCGCCGTGGAACAGCTGGATCGTGGACCAGGCCCATGCCGAGTGCCGCCGCTTCTATCTGGAGCGGGTTATCAAGCCCTTGATCGCGCGTGGCTTCACGGGTTTTTTTCTGGACACGCTCGACAGCTACCAGCAGGTGCTCACCCAACCCGCCGCGCAGGCCGCCTACCGCAAGGGGCTCATCGCGCTTATCCATGCAATCCACGAGCTGGCCCCCAACAGCCAGCTGATCCTCAACCGCGGCTTCGAACTCCTGCCCGCATTGCGCGACGACGGTGTCGTCGGCGTGGCCGCCGAATCGCTCTACCGCGGCTGGGATCAGGCCACGGGGCAGTACGTCGACGTGCCGGCGGAAGACACCCGCTGGCTGCTGCAGCGTCTCCAGGCCGTACGGCATGAGGGGCTGGTCCCCATCGCCATCGACTACCTGCCGCCCGACCAGCACCAGCAGGCCGAAAGCGACGCCCGCCGCATCGCGGCCGACGGCATCGTGCCCTACGTCACCAACGCAACACTCGACATCGTCGGCACCGGCGCCATCCGCGTGCTGCCACGCCGGGTGCTGCTGCTGTACGCCGGGCACGAGGACATGATGCACAACAACGCCAATTGGTATGCGGCCATGCCGCTCAATCACATGGGCTATGCCACATATTCGCTCGACGTGACCCTGGACCCGCTGCCGCAGGGCCCGCTGACCGGGCAGATCGCGGGCATCGTCACCTGGTTCAACGCCGACAGACTCAAAAATGCCGGCAAGGTCTACGCCTGGCTGCGCCGCCAGATGGCGGCCGGCGTGCCGGTCCTGATTCTGGGAGAATTCGGCTTCCCGATGGATGTCCCCCATCTCGCGCCGCTGGGCCTGGAGGCCGGCACCGCGCCGAACGGGCTGTTCAAGGCCAGCATCGCGCACGCGGACCCTGATTTTGTCGGCTTCGAGAGCCCGGCCCTGCCGAACGCGCCCGATTTTCAGCCGCTGCGCCTGGCGAAAGGGCGCCCGCTACTCGACATCGCGGTCGACGGGCACCGGGAAACCGCCGTGGCCATCACGCCCTGGGGCGGATACGCGCTTTCGCCCTACGTCGTGCAAACCCTGCCGCAGGGCAGCCTGGCGAGCGACATGCGGCAGAGCAGCTGGGTGATCGACCCCTTCCGCCTGTTCGCGGCCGCGCTGCGCCTGCCGCCCATGCCGGCACCCGACACCACCACCGCGAACGGCCGGCGCCTCCTGTTCGCCGAAATCGACGGCGACGGCTTCGCCTCCGGCTCCTGGGATTATCGCTACCGCGACCAGCTGGCCTCGAAGGTGATTCTCGATCAGGTGCTCAAGCGTTACCGCGTCCCCACCGCGGCCTCCGTGATCGCCTCGGAATTCGTCGACGATGGACTCTATCCGGCCGCCGAAGTCGCCCGCCTGCGTCCGGTGGCGCGCGAGATATTCAGCCTGCCGTGGGTCGAAATCGGCTCCCACACCTACTCCCACCCCTTCGACTGGTCCGCGCTCGAGCGCGACCCCGGGCTTTCGGCCGGCCTGCATCTTGGCAAACAGGGCAACGACGCGCGCGACGAACGCGGCTACGTACGGACCGACAACCTCAAATACGGCTACAACCTCCCGGTACCCGGCTACCGGTTCAGCCCCAAAATGGAGGTCGACGGTTCCATCGACATCATCAACCGCCTGCTCGCGCCGCCCGGCAAGCGCGTACGCATCATGCAATGGTCGGGCGACACCGACCCCGATGCCGAAGCGCTCTCGCTGGCCTACGCCGCCGGCGTAATGAACATCAACGGCCTCAACAGCACCATCGACCGCGCACGCCCCTCGCTGACCAACGTCGCGCCGCTCGGCGTCTGGAAGGGCGATCATTTCCAGGTCTTCGCACCCGATGCCAACGAAGACACCTACACCAACGGCTGGCAACCGCCCTACTGCGGCTACCGCAAGGTCATCCAGACCTTCGAGATGACCGACAAGCCCCGCCGGCTCGGCCCCATCGACATTTACTATCACTTCTATTCCGGCGCGCGCGCCTGCGCACTCGAATCGTTGCACATCGTCTATCGCTGGGCACTCGCGCAGAAGACCACGCCGGTCTTCCCGTCCACCTATTCGCATATCGCACTCGGATTCGAACACGCCGCGATCGCGCGCGACGGCGACAGCTACCTGATCCGCAATTACGGCATGGACCGGACGCTGCGCATTCCGGTTTCCATGGGCTACCCGGACATGGCTGCAAGCCGCAACGTCGCCGGCTTCGACGATCACGGCAAGGCCCGCTACATCCACCTGGGACCCGGCGGCGACGCCCGCCTGGTACTGTCCGCCCATCCGCCCGCCACGCCCTACCTGCGCAGCGCCAACGGGCTGACCGAACGGCTTGCCGTCGGCACGGGCTCGCTCAGGCTCAAACTCGCCGCAGTGGTCGCGCCGCTGGAGTTCACGCTGGGGCATGCGGCAGGCTGCAAGGTCGAGGTCGACGGGCGCCCCGCCAAGGGACAACGCCAGGGCAAATTCACGCACTATCGAATACCGCATGCCAGCGCCGATATCGCTACCGTCTGCCCAGCCCGCTAGGGAGCGCCTTGCCTCGCCGTGGTTCTCGGCGGGCCTGCTCATCGGCACGCTGGCGGCCTTCGTGTTCCTGTTCCCCAAGGCCAACCTGAATCGCCAACTGGCCAACGGGCACAACGTCAGCGCGGCGACGTTGATCTACCTGACGCTGATGACCCGCGCCAGCCCCAGCGACGTAGCCCTGCACACATTGCTCGCACGCAAGGCCCTTCAGGTCGGCGACCTGGCGCTGGCGCGGCGCGCGCTCGAGTCCTGGCCGGAAGCCTCGACCGACACGCCGGCAAGCGTGGCGCTGCTGCGCCTGGATATCCTTCGCGCCGCGCTACTGGCGGCGAAGCCGGGCACGGCGGCCCGGCAGCAGGCGATCACACGCTATCGCGCAGGCGTACTGCAAACCGCCCACCGACTTTCGACTTCCGAGCTGCTGGTGCAGGCGCACATAAGCCTGGGGTTCGGCCTGTATGAAACCGCCGCCGAACTCAGCGATGCCGCGCTGGTGCGTGCAACCACTCCCGGCGACAAGCTGCGTGCCCTGCATCTCGGCATCAACAGCCTGCTCGCTTCCGGCGATCCGAAAGCCGCGCTGCGCTTCGCCGTGCGCCAGGCCCGCCACATACCCGACGAAGCCGCCCTCTGGCACAGTCTGTTCCAACTGGGCATGCAGGCGGGCGAACCGCTGGAGGCCACTGACTACGCACGCCGCTGGTTCAGGCTCGCGAACTCTCCCGTCGAGCGCCGCCAGGCCTTCGACGGCCTCATCCACGCCTATCTTGCCGCCGGCAAACCGGGCGAAGCACTCGATCTCGCAGGCGCGCTGCTGCCCGACATCGTGCCCGACCGCTCGCTCTGGCGGCGACTGACGCGCCTCGCGCTGGCGGCCGATCGCCCCCATCTGGCCGCCCGCTATGCGCGCCGTCTGGTCGGGCTGCCGGAGCCGCGACCATGAGGCGCGCACCGCTGGCGCTGGCGCTGGCGCTGGCGCTGGCGCTAGGCGCCCCCGCGCTGCACGCCCAACCCCTGCCGTCCGCCGCCTACAATGCCGCGGATTGGCAACTCGCCTGGCAGGCCTTTCTCGGCAATGGCGACGTCGAATCCGCCTACCGGCTGGCGCGCGCCGCCGTCGCCGCACGGCCGCATAGCATCCTCTGGCACCAACGGCTGGCCGCCGCAGCGGAACAAAGCGACCATGCGCGGGATGCGCTGGAAGCCTACTACTGGCTGGTGACGCACGCCCACCGTCACGAATATCTCGGCAAGGCGCTCGGCCTGGCCGAAGGACTCGACGATCCGACACGCGCGATCCCGCTCATGCGTATCCAGCTGCGTGCGCGGCCGTACGACGAGCGTCTCTGGTCCGGCCTGATCGGCGAACTGCTCAAACTCGGCGACTACGCACGGGCGCTGCAGCTGCTGCAGGCGGCAGACCGCAAACACCCACGGCGCTTCTTCCTGTGGGAACAGGCCGTGCTCTACCACCAGAGCTGGGCGAACCCGAGCGCGAGCTGCGCACACTCGAAAGCTACAGCCGCCGTTACGGCCCCGAGCCGAAGGTCATGCTGCAGATCTCGACCCTGCTCTATCTGCGCGGCGATTATCAAGGCGCCTACGCCAGCCTGCAGGATGCCCGCCCCCTGGCCACGCCGCAGGACACCGCTTACTGGCGCACGCTGAGCGGTCTCGCCTGGCTGCTCGGCGACTACCGGGTGGCCGCCCAGGCCAGCCGGGTGCTCTACGACGCCGACACCGCAGAGCCCGACGATTACCGGCGCCTTTACCTCACTCAGCTGCACCAGGCACCGAAGCAGGCCTTCGACATCGCCCTAGTCGGCTGGCGCCGCACGCATCAGCCCGATCTTTTCCTCAATGCCGTGGCCGCCGCCGTCGCCGCCGGCAAACCGGCCTGGCTGACGCAAGCCTATGACGGACTCCCCGCCAACGAAATCGATCGACTGCAACGGCTCCCCGGCTACTGGACAGGACTCGCGGCGCTGCATGCCAGCCGCAACCAGCTGAATGCGGCGCAGGCCGCCTACGCTCGCGCGCTGGCGATCAGTCCCGACGACGACCAGCTATGGGCCGACGACCTGTGGATGCTCGTCGACCATCACGACAGGCAGACGCTTTCCGCACTGCTGCCGAAACTGTCCTCGAGCGCCGGCGACCACCCCACCTTGTGGTCGCCGATGGCCGCCGGCTACGCCCTTATCGGCCAGCCGCAACACGCCCTGCCGCTGCTCGACCGGCAGTGGTCGCGCCATGCCGGGGATCCGGCCTGGCTCGCGGCCTACGCGGACACGGCGCAACAGGCCGGCCATCCGCTAATCGCACGACGGCTGCGGCGCCATGTCTTCGAGCACCTCGCCGCTCGCCCCGACACCCCCGCTCACGCCAGCGCCATACAGCGGGACCGCTTGCTCGCATCCCTGGCCACCCAGCTGCTGCCCGGAGACCCTGCCCGCAAGTGGATCGCGAAGCTTGCGCGCCAGCCTCGCAGTGCGCAGGCACGCGCCGAGGTACTCGCATGGACCCTGCAGCTCGATACCGACGACAGCGCGCGGCTGTGGCGGCAGCAGGCATACGGCCCAAGCAACGCCCTGCCCGCATGGGCGCGCCTGTCACTCGCGCTCCGCGCCGACGATGCCTCGAGCGCCGCGGCCCTGCTGAGCCACGATCTCGACGCCCTGCCCGTGCAGGATGCCGCCAACGCCGCCTCGACACTCGGTTGGACGCCGCTGGCCACGCAGCTCTATTTCGACGACCTGCGCGACCGGTCGGACGCCTACGACGCGCTCTCCGCATTCCGCCCGCTGGCGTTGGCCGGCAGCGACCGCATCGGCACCGGCCTCGCACTGATGCGCGCAAGCGGCCTGAGCCTGATCGACACGCATCTCGCCACGCGCCATTGGCTGACGCCCGGGCTTGCGCTCGCCGGCCGCGTCGATCTCGGTGCGCAATCCGCCTACGACAACAGCCTGCTCGGCCCGCCGCCGACCGCAAGTCGGCAAGCCCAGCTGGCGCTGACCCGCACCCTGCGGCGCGGCAGCTTCTCGGCCAGCCTCGGCGGCGGGCGCAACCTCGCCGGCTATCTGACCGCCGGCGCCGGCTGGGAATACCGCTGGAGCCGGCGGCTGTCGACTACTGCCAGCCTCGCCTATGGCGCCACGCCCAGCGCCAGCGTACCGCTGCAGATCGGCGCCAGGGAGGATCGGCTGGAGCTGACCGCCAGCTTCGAACCGACCCCCCGCAACGCCCTGTACGGCAGCTTCCACACCGGCGAATACCGGGCACAGGGCGGCGGCTACCTGGGCGGCATCACCGCCTTGAGCCTCGACGTCGAGCACCGACTCTGGCTCTCGCCCCCCAGCCTGCGCATCAGCGCCAGCCTCAGCGGCGCGCGCTTCCGTCGCGCCGCACGGCTGCCCGCCCAGCTCGCGGCGCTGGTCCCCGCAGGCGAAACACCGGACGTCGGCTTCTTCATTCCACGCGACTACGCGCAGGCCTGCGTCGGTGGCGGCTTCAACGACCGTTACCAACAGGACTACACACCGCTCCTGCGGCCTTTCGCCAGCGCCAACGTGTGTGCCAACAGCGATTACGGGCCCGGTTATCTGGCCACTGCCGGCGTCGCCCTGCCCGTGGCCGGCCCCGACCATCTTGCGCTCAGCCTCCAGCTGGGCACCAACCTCGGCGCAACCGGCAGCACCACGCAAACGCTGACCCTGAGCTACCGCTACTATTTCAAACCAATCGACTGAACAAGGGATGCCCTCATGAAACCAAGAATCGTCGGTCTTTTGACGCTCTTCAGCCTGATTCTGCTCTCCGGCTGTGCGACATCCAGTCTTTACACCAGCCCCAAACCCACCACCGTGGCGGATACCGGCTGGGCCGTGCCCGCGCTGGTGAACAATACGGCTACGCCGTACGCCGGCGCACGCGCGCAACAGATGCTCGCGGCGCTGCTGGTCAGCCATGGCGTGCACCAGGTGCGGCTGCCGCCGCCGGCATCCGACAATGCCGCGCTCCCGCTGCACAATGGCGAGGCAGAACAGGCGGCCGCGCTGGCCTGGGCCCGCACTCAACATCTGCGCTACGCGCTGCTCGGCAGCGTGGACGAGTGGCGCTACAAGGTCGGGCTGGACGGTCAGCCGGCGGTAGGCTTCACGCTGCGGCTGGTGGATCTGGAAAACGGCCATACGCTGTGGAGCGGCACGGCTGCTGCCACGGGCGGCAGCCGCGAGGGCATCGCCGTGCTTGCGCAGAAGACCCTCAACCGGCTCATCGATCGTCTGCGGCCGCGATGAATCTGCGCCGCCGCCACACCGCGCGCCTGGGCCGGCTCGGCCCGGGACCCATCGCGGAAATTCTGCTGCTGCCGCTCGCGGCACTGTGGCTGGGCCACCTCCTGAGCCCGAACGCACCCTTCGATATCGGCGGCTTTCCCTGGCTGTGGCTGGCGCCGTTGCTCATCGGCCTGCGTTACGGCATCGGTCCGGCGCTGGCCGCCAGCGGCATCCTGGCCGTCGGCGGCCTGTGGCTGCCGGAACTCGGCCTCGGCAATCAGGCCATGGCCTTGCCCCAGATCGTCGGCGGCATGCTCGTCAGCCTGATCGGCGGTCAGTACGCCACACTCTGGCACGGCCGTCTGGGCCAGGCCGAGGCGCGCCTCTATTACAGCGAGAACCGCCTGGAATCACTGACCCGCGCCTTCTACGTCACGCGCATCTCGCACGATCGGCTGGAGGAAACCCTGATCACCCGGCCGGTCAGCCTGCGCGGGGCACTCGAAGCCGTGCGCACGGAACTGCAACACAACGGCTCGCACCTCACGCCCGAAGCCGGCCAAGCCCTGCTCCAACTGCTGGCGCACTACTGCCGCATCGAGTCCGCCTCGCTCTACGCCTTCGAGGGCGGGCAACTGAGCGCCCCTCCGCTTGCGCGGATTGGGCAGGACGGTGCGTTCAATGCCGACGATCCCTTGGTCGTGCTCGCGCTCGAACGCGAGGAAGCCGCCTACTTCAGCGTCGACCAGATCGTCGACGGGCTGGCGGGCGAATACCGGCTGGTGATACCGATCATCACCGCGGACGGTTCCCGCATCGGCCTGCTGGTGGTCAGCGACATGCCCTTGCTGGCCCTCGACGAGGAAAATCTGCTGACGGCAACCGCCATCCTCGAATATTTCGCCGACGAGGCAGCCGCCCAGCGGGATGCCGGCGGCTTGCTGAAACGCCATCCACGCTGTCCCGCCACCTTCGCGCACGAGCTGTACAAGATATGCCACCTGCGTGCCCGGGTCGGTGCGCAATCGACGCTGGTACTTTTCCGTCCGAAGGCCGCGCAACCGAATACCGAGCTGCTGCTGCTGATCCTGTCGATGCGGCGAGGGCTGGACCAGTACTGGCAGCACCCGCTAGCGGAGGATGCTCCCAGCCTGCTGGCCCTGCTGCCGCTGAGTGGCTCGGCGGGCGCACACGGTTTCGTGGCCCGCGTGGACGCGCTGTCGCAGGATCAATTCGGACTCTCGCTGAGCGACGCCGGCTGGGTCGCCGAGGTTCACCCCATCGAGACCATCGATCCCGATACGGTCCTGCAAGCCGTCCTGGGGCAGGATCCGACCGCATGAATGCCTCACTGCTGTCGCTGCACGACTGGCTGACGCCCAGCGGATCCACGGCGGGACCGCTGGTACTCGGCCTGCTGCTCATCAACACCTTGCTGAGCCTGCTGATCGCCCTGCCGGCAAGACGCCTGATTCCCGCGCGCCTGCGTGGACACCCCGTCATCGATTACGCCACCTTGACGGCCATGGGCACCCTGATCCCGATTTTGGGTCCGCTGCTGCTGCTCGTGATGCTGGTCGTGCTGCCCCGGCTGGAAAAATCGCGCGCACCGCAACAGCCAAACTACATCAGTTCGCCGGCGTTCGCCCCCGAAATCCCTAGTGAACCGAGTCATTTCGGCGTCGGCGGGGCGATCGCCCGTCTGCGCAATCTCGATCCAGGCTCCGCCCAGGGCGCGCGCGCGTTGATGGCGATCGAAAACCAGCGCAGCGCCAACACCACCGAACTGCTGCGCGAAGCCCTGCGCCACCCCGACGAACATCTTCGCCTGCTCGCCCACGCCCTGATCGACCAGCGCGAGTCGGACATCACCCGTATGATCCGGCGCCTCGAAGGCGTATTGCCGCAAACCCCCGATCACGCATCCGGGCCGCTGCGCCTCGAACTCGCGGAACTGCACCAGGAACTGCTTTACATGGGACTCGCACGGGAAGGCATGTCGAGGCATCACCAGGCCGCCTGCCAGCGCCATCTAGAAGCCGCGCGGGAAAACCTGGGCGACACGCCGCGCCTACTGCGCATCGAAGGGCGCCTGCTGCAGCGATCGCCGCGAGCCGAACGGACGGCCGCGACGTACGCGCGCGCGCTCGAAGCAGGCGCGCCACCCGGGCGCGTGCTGCCCTATCTGGCCGAAATCGCCTGGAGAAATCGCGATTACGCCGCCATTCGGGCGCTTTTCGCACGCAATTCCCTGTTCACCGAGTTACCGGTGGTAGGCCGGATCGCCGAGCGCTGGAGATCGAAGACATGAGCCGTGCGCAGCCGGAAATCGACGTCACACTGCTGCTCGAGGGCACCTACCCTTACATCAAGGGCGGCGTATCGAGCTGGGTGCACGCGCTGATCGGCAGTCTGCCCCACCTGCGCTTCGCAGCGGTGTTTCTTGGCTCGCGTCGACAGGATTACGGCGACATTCTCTACACCTTGCCGTCCAATCTCGTACACCTCGAAACCCATTTTCTGTTCAACCCGGACGCAGAGGGCCGCAATCCGATCAAGCCGCCGCGGCTACCCGCACACGCCCGCGAACAGATGGCAGCCCTGCACGAACGGCTGCGCACGACCGACGGCCAGGCGCTGTCGCCGGAGGCCTATCTCGACGATGACGGCGCATTCGGCGAACGAGCCTTCCTCTACAGCGAAGCCGCCTGGGACTACATCACCGAACAATACGAGAATGTGGCCGCAGAACCCTCCTTCGTCGATTATTTCTGGAGCGTGCGCAACCTGCATGCGCCGCTGTGGATACTCGCGAGGACCGCAGCCGCCCTGCCGCCCTCACGGCTGTTCTTCAGCCCGTCCACCGGCTATGCCGGATTCCTCGGCACCCTGGCGGCACAACGGCAGGAGCGCCCTTTCGTCCTCATGGAACATGGCATCTACACCAAGGAACGCCGCATCGATCTCATGAAGGCCGAATGGATCCACGACAGCCGCAACATCCTGCAGCGCGATCCGACCGAGATCAGCTACCTGCGCGAGTTGTGGGTCCGATTCTTCGAGGTGCTGGGACGGCAGGCCTACCGTAGCGCCGATCCGATCATCAGCCTGTTCAATGCGGCATCCGCCCAGCAGGTCAGGGACGGTGCCGATGCCTCGCGCTGCCGCGTCGTCCCCAACGGCATCGACGTCGAACGCCTGTCCCGTCTGCGTCGCGCGCCGGGCGCGCCGCCTCCTCCCGTCATCTGTCTGCTCGGGCGGGTCGTGCCGATCAAGGACATCAAGACCTTCATCCGGGCAACCCGCATCCTCTGCGACCGTCGGCCCGACATCGAGGCCTGGATCGTGGGGCCACAGGACGAGGATCCTGAATACACCGCCGAATGCCGTGAGCTCGCGGACGTACTCGATCTCGGCAATCACCTGCGCTTCCTCGGATTTCGCTACCTGGAGGACGTGCTGCCCCAGGTTGGGCTGCTGGTCCTGAGTTCGATCAGCGAGGGCCTGCCGCTGGCCGCCATCGAGGGCTTCGCAGCCGGCCTGCCGCTGGTGGCGACGGAGGTGGGCGCCTGCCCCGAGCTCGTCCACGGTCGACCGGACGAAAACCCGCCGCTCGGCACGGCCGGCCGCATTGTCGGATTGGCCGACCCCGAGGCCATGGCGGCGGCCTGCCAGGCACTGCTGGACGATCCCGCGGCCTATGCCGCGGCGGCGCGCGCGGCGGTGGCGCGCGCCGAACGCTATTACGACAAGACCCAGATGATCGAACGCTTCGACGCGCTGTTCCGCGAACGCATGGGAGACGATTGATGGCCGGCATTGGCTTCGAACTGCGCCGTCTCGCGGACAGCGAGACCTACCTCGGACTGTTGCGCGCCTACGCCTATGCCGGCGTCATCGGCTCCGGCCCCTGGGTGCTTTCGATTCTCGCCATCCTGATTCTCGGCTTCATGAGCCTCGGGGTCGTCATCCCGCCCGGCCTGATCACGCAGTTCCAGGTCAGCGTGACCTGGCTGATCGCCCTGAGCCTGATCTACACCGGCGGACTGCAGCTGCTGTTCACCCGCTATGTGGCGGATCGCCTGTTCGCACAGGAGCCGCGACGGGTCGTACCCAACCTGATCGGCCTGCTGTTCATCGCCCTGCTGCCCGCCTTCGTGCTCGCCATCGCCGCCAGCCTGTGGCTGCTGCCGGGCACCTCCGCCGCCTACCGGCTGCTGATGATCCTGGGCGGCCTGCTGCTATGCGTCATCTGGGTGCTGACCGTGCTGCTGTCGGGACTCAAGCAATACACCGCCGTGCTGACGCTGTATGCACTGGGCTACGGCAGCGCGGTGGCCAGCGGGCTGTGGCTGCGGCCCTGGGGACTGGAAGGCCTGCTCGCAGGCTTCGTCCTGGGACAGATTCTGCTGGCAGTCGGCATGTTCGCGCTGATCTGGCGCGAGTATCCCCCCACCCGTTTCGTCGAATTCGATTTCTTCCAGCCCGGCCGGCTGCACGCCTGGCTGTTCCCCGCGGGCCTGTTCTTCAACCTCGGCGTGTGGATAGACAAAATCATGTTCTGGCTATGGCCGGGCACCGGCAGCACCGTGATCGGCACCCTGCATGCCTCCGCCATCTACGACACCCCGATTTTCCTTGCCTACTTCACCATCATCCCCGGCATGGCGGTATTCCTGCTGCGCATGGAGGTCGACTTCGTGCACGCCTACGACCGCTACTACAACGCGGTCCGCAACGGTGGTGCCTTGTCCGCAATCCGCGATCAGCGAACGCAAATGGTCATCGCCGCCCGCGAAGGTCTGTTCGGAATACTCAAGGTGCAGGGCATGACGCTGCTGCTGCTCATCGTCTTCGGCGGCCACATCCTGCGGCTGCTCGGCATCTCCCCGCTGTTCGAACCTCTGCTGCTGCTCGATTCGCTGGGCGTCATGCTGCAGCTGCTCGTGATGGCAGGTCTGAACATCCTGTTTTACCTTGACCGTACCCGGGCCGCGGCCCTGGTCGCGCTGCTGATGTTCGGCTCCAACGCCCTGTTCACTGCCGTCAGCCTGATGCTCGGCCCCTACTTCTACGGCTATGGCTTCGCCGCCGCGATGCTGCTCACCGCGCTCGTCGCCCTGACGGTCACCGACCGCACGCTGGACCGGCTGAACTACGAGACCTTCATGCTCCGCTGACCCTGACCGACTCAAGGGCGCTCCGCCCGCCCCAGGTAGATCCCGCCGAAAACGCGGGCACCGCGCAGCTGATGCAGCACGGCGAATCCGACATGGCCGCACCAATAGGTCCAGGCGAGATAGGCAAGATAGCGGTGGATGAGCGACAGGCTGGTGATCGCCGCCGGGTGCGGGCCATCGGCCAGTCCGCCAAGCCGCGCGGGAATGAGCATGAACAACAAGACGCCTGTTGCCGCCATGCCCGTCATCGCGAGCAATCCCAGCCCATGCACGAAACTGGACAGGCCGATCTGCGGACCGGCGGCAGGCAATCGCCCGCGCAGCATGCCGGCCATCTCGCCGCCGACCCGTGCGAGGCCGGCGGCATGCCAGGGAAAGAGCAGCCCCAGATCCCGGTGCGAAAAACTCCAAATCCAATGCATCAGAATCACCGCCGCGGCAGCCAGGCCCATGTACTCATGCCAGTGGAAATACAGCAACGTGCCCGGCGTCGATATCCACAGACCGCTGAACAACTGGAACGTCACGCACAAGGTCAGACCCCAATGCAACACCCGGGTGAAACCGTCCCACCGTGCAGCCGCGTCCATTGTCGCCTCCTGGCACCCGCCCGATCATGTTCGGATATGATTACGACGATCGCGCGACAAGGGCGTTCCCGCCGGAGATCACGCGCGCTTGATCGAGGTCATGTGGGCACGCACGCAACGCAGGATGCCGTAATCGTAACACCCCTCCAGCGCCTCGTAGACCGGCTTCATGCGTTCGCCGCCGTGCGTCGAGAAGGCTTCGCGGATCCGCGCGATACTCGCCTCGTCCAGGCCCACCGCCTCGCCCAGCTCGATCTCGCCGCGCGCGACCGCCTCGGCCAGATGGGCGTAGATCGTGGACTGGCTCAACTCACGGCGCTCGGCAATCGCGGGAGCCGTCATGCCCGCGCGAAACAGCATCAGGGTCTCGTCGACGCTGGGCGCCGGCCGCGCCTCGTCGTCGGCATGCGCGCGGACGACGTCCAGAACATCGTTGCCGTAGGCCTCGAGCTTGCGTGCGCCGACGCCACCCAGCTCGCCCAGTTGCGCGAGCGTGTCCGGCCGCGCCTCGACCATTTCCCGCAAGGTGGCATCATGGAAAATCACATAGGCCGGCACGCCCTGGGATTCGGCCAGGCGCTGGCGTAGCTGGCGCAGTCCTGCCCAGAGCTTCGCGTCTGCCGCGTCCGAGAAGTCGGCATCCGCCGTCGCACGCGTCCGCGGGCGCCGCGCGGCCGTCACGCGCTGCACGCGCAGATGCAGGCGCTGTTCGCCACGCAGCACGGGCCGACTCGCCTCGGTGAGCAGCAGACTGCCGTGTCCCTGCAGGTCCACCGTCAGCAGGCCGCGCGCGATCAGCTGACGAAACAGTCCGCGCCAACCGGCGGTATCCAGCTCGCTGCCGATACCGTAGGTGCTCAGGCGGTCGTGCCCCAGCGAGCGCATGCGCTCGCTGTCTCGGCCGAGCAGCACATCGACCACATGATTCACGCCAAATCGCTGCCCGGTGCGGTGCACGCAGGACAGCGCTTTCTGCGCCGCCACCGTGGCATCCCAGGTTTCGGGCGGCGACAGACAGTTGTCGCAATTACCGCAGGGCGCCTCAAGCACATCGCCGAAATAGCGGAGCAGGGCCTCGCGACGGCAGCCCGTCAGTTCGCACAAGCCCAGCATGGCGTCGAGCTTGTGGCGTTCGAGCCGCTTGCGCGTCTCGTCGGCCTCGGAACCGGCCTGCATCTGCCGCAGGGTGATGACATCCTGCAAGCCATAGCTCATCCAGGCATCGGCCGGCAGGCCGTCGCGGCCCGCGCGACCGGTTTCCTGATAGTAGGCTTCGAGACTGCGCGGCAGGTTGAGGTGCGCGACGAAACGCACATCCGGCTTGTCGATACCCATGCCGAAGGCGATGGTGGCAACCATGATCACGCCTTCCTCGCGCAGGAAGCGCGACTGATTCGCCTGCCGCTGCTCGGCCGGCATGCCGGCATGATAGGGCAGCGCGTCCAGCCCCTTCGCGCACAGCCACTCGGCCACCGCTTCCACACGCTTGCGCGATAGGCAATACACGATACCGGCCTCGCCGGCATGCTCCTCGCGGATGAATCCCAGCAGGCGCTGGCGCGCGTCCCCGCTCTCTTCCGAAATGCGATAGCGGATGTTCGGCCGGTCGAAACCGCTGACGAACACCCGCGCCGCATCGAGACCGAGTCGCTCGACGATCTCCTCTCGGGTCGCTTCATCCGCCGTTGCCGTCAGCGCGATCCGGGGTATTTCGGGAAATCGCTCATGCAGCATCGACAACCGGATGTATTCGGGGCGGAAGTCATGCCCCCACTGCGACACGCAATGGGCTTCGTCGATCGCGAACAGCGCCACGCGGATTCCGGCCAGCTGCTCCAGTGTCCGGGGCATCAGCAACCGCTCGGGCGCCACGTAAAGCAGATCCAGTTCGCCCGCCATCAGCTGGGACTCGACCTCGCGCGATGCCTCGGCGCTGAGGCTCGAATTCAGGAATGCCGCGCGCACGCCATTCTGCCGCAGGGCAGCCACCTGGTCCTGCATCAGCGCGATCAGCGGCGACACCACGACGCCAACACCCTCGCGCAGCAACGCGGGAATCTGGTAGCACAGCGACTTGCCGCCCCCCGTCGGCATCAGCACCAGCGCATCGCCGCCAGTGCTCACATGCTCCACGATATCGGCCTGTTCGCCACGGAATCGCTCGTAGCCGAAGACCGTGTGCAACAGGGCTTCGGCTCGCGTGCGCGGCCGCTCAGTCATTGCCATCACAAATCGCCTTGCGGCGCACACGTCGCCAACCCCACCAGAGCGCGCCGGCCAGCAGCAGCACGATCGCCGTCAGGCCCAGATAGAAGGAAAAACGCTCGATCAGCGGCAGATAGTCGAAAAACCGCTTGCCGAGTGCATAGACGCCATATCCCCAGGCACCGACCCAGAGCGCCGCGCCAATGGCGTTGTAGACCAGAAAGCGCCGCCACGGCATGCCGGCGCTGCCAGCGACGATGCCATTGAGCTGGCGCGCACCCTGAAAAAAACGCGCCACCAGCACCACCTCGCCGCCGTAACGCTCGAAAAACCGATGCACCCGGTCGAGCCGCTCGTGCGTGAGGCCCACGCGCTTGCCGTAACGCACCAGCAGGCGCGCGCCGCCGAAGTATCCGATGGCGAACCCGATGTTGTCGCCGATCACCGCACCCAGCCAGGCGAGCATCAGCAAGGGCGCAATCTGCAGCCCGCCTTGGGAGGCGATCAGCGCCGTGCCGATGAGCACCAGTTCCCCCGGCGACGGCAGGGCGAAGTCCTCCAGCAACACCAGAAAGAATACGGCCGCATAACCGTAGGCATGGAAAAAGGCCTGATGCGCCGCGATATATTGCTGTATGTACTGGGCGGTCAAAACAAGGCTCGGTCGGTGAATGCGTCTCGGCGGCGGTCGTGCGGAATGCCGTTTCCCGCGTCCGGTTCGCGAGGCCGGCGAGCACGCGTCAGGCAGGCAGGCGGTTATCATACATTGGGCTGCAGCCCGCGTCAGCGCTCGCTGTCAGAGGCGCCAAACCCTCACACAAACCATTAGCATTCGCCCGAACCATGGGCTAGACTGTAGCCGCTGCAGTCAACGCTAAGGTTGTTTTGGTTGTCCCTTCGGCATCACCCTTAACCCCCTTCGTCTGCAGTCAACAACATCCTTTATTTGGCAACACCAGGTACATATCAAATGGCTACAGGTACTGTGAAGTGGTTCAACGAGTCCAAGGGCTTCGGCTTTATCGCCCAGGACAACGGTGGTGATGACGTCTTCGTGCACTTCAGCGCGATCCAGGCCCAGGGCTTCAAGACCCTGGCGGAAGGTCAGAAGGTGACCTTCGACCTCCAGCAGGGCCCGAAGGGACCCCAAGCGGCGAACGTCGTCGCACAGTAATCAGGGCCCCACGTCCCGGATTATGACGGGACCCTGCGAATAGCAGGGTTCCGTAGTTTGCCTTCCCTGGACCGGCGTCCGCCGCGTTCGATGGTATTTTGTTTTCGTTCCACCCTATCGGTCCGCCGCAGCGCGGATGGTGTGCGACCCCCTAGCCTTCGTCCTTGGGTCGTTTCTTCACACCCAGCTTCGTCCGCGGCGCGGCCGGCGAGATGCCTGCATTGCGTTTGCCTGTCGCCGGCCCAGACTTGCCTCGTTTGGCGGACGCCCGCTCGCTGGGGCGCGTAGCCGGCTTCGCCGCCTTGCCAGCCCCCGCCTTGCCGGCTCCCGCCCTGGCGCCGCCTGCCCGCTTGCCCCCAGTCGAACGCGGCGCACCGGTACGGCGACGCACGGGCGCGAGGCCTGCGTCATCGCCTCCACCCAGTTCGCTGATCTGCAACGGCCGTCCGCATACCCAGACCTTCTGCAGGTGGCGGAAAATGTCTTTCGGCATGCCTTCCGGCAGTTCAACGGTGCTGTAATCGTCGAACAGCTTGATCTGGCCGATGTGGCGACTTTCGACGCCGGCCTCGTTGGCGATCGCGCCAACGATATGCTTGGGCTGCACACCGTGTTCGCGCCCGACGTCGAGACGGTAGCGCACCATTTCCGGCTGCGATTCGCGCTTCGACGTGCGCTTGCGCGGTGCCGGATTGCCGGCATCCACAGAGACGGCTTCACTCCTGCGCGGCGCGGGTTTGTCCGCGACCGGTCGGGGCAGCGCAAACAATGGACGCTCGCGCTGAAGCAGGTAGGCCAGCGCCGCCGCGATCTCGGTCGGACCGACATCGTGTTCGGCCTGATAGGATTCGATCAGGTTCTCGAAGGGTGAAAGCGCCTGCGAGGCCATCACCTCGCCAATGCGCTGCTTGAACTGCGCAACGCGGCGGTCGGTGACGGCTTCGTGGCTGGGCAACTGCATCTGGGAGATCGGCTGGCCGGTCGCGATCTCGATCGCACGCAGCATGCGCCGTTCGCGCGGCGACACGAACAGGATCGCCTCGCCCTTGCGTCCGGCGCGTCCGGTACGTCCGATACGATGCACATAGGCTTCTGTATCGTTGGGAATGTCGTAATTGATGACGTGGCTGATACGCGACACATCCAGTCCGCGCGCGGCCACATCCGTCGCCACCACGATATCGAGGCTGCCCGACTTCAGGCGTTCGACGGTCTTTTCGCGCTGCAGCTGATTCATGTCGCCGTTGAGCGCGGCGCAAGCATAACCGCGCGCCTCCAGCTTCTCGGCCAGTTCGGCCGTGGCGGTTTTCGTGCGCACGAAGACGATCAGCGCGTCGGTATCCTCGACCTCCAGCATGCGTGTCAGCGCATCGAGCTTGTGCGCGCCGCTGACCAGCCAGTAGCGCTGGTTGATGGTCGCCACGGTGGTGGTTTTCGACTGGATGCGGATCTCCACCGGCTCGCGCAGGTGGGTACGCGCCACGCGGCGGATCGCCTCCGGCATGGTCGCCGAAAACAGCGCCACCTGACGTGTCGTCGGCGTATGCGTGAGAATCGCCTCGACGTCGTCGATGAAGCCCATGCGCAGCATTTCGTCGGCCTCGTCCAGCACCAGCGCGGACAGGCCGGAGAGCGAAAGCGTGCGTCGGCGCAGATGATCCTGCACCCGCCCAGGCGTGCCGACGATGACATGTGCGCCGCGCCGCAACTGGCGCAGCTGCGTATCCATGCCCTGGCCGCCGTAGACCGGGAGTACGTGGAAGCCCTTGAGGTGACGGGCATAGGTCTGCATGGCCTCCGCGACCTGGATCGCCAGTTCGCGCGTGGGCGTCAGCACCAGAATCTGCGGCTCCGCCCGCGCGAGATCCAGGCGGCTCAACAACGGCAACGCGAAGGCCGCCGTCTTGCCCGTACCGGTCTGGGCCATGCCGAGCAGATCGCGGCCTTCCAGCAACGGCGGGATGCTTTGCGCCTGAATCGGCGAGGGCGACTCGTAGCCGATCTCTTCGACGGCCTTGAGGATGGCGGGCGCGAGCGCCAGATCGGCGAAACGCGGGGACGGAACTGCTGACATGGGCGGCCTGCTGGCGAGGGCCCGGATTGCGAGAAACGCGGGCCAATGGGAACAAGGGCGCGCATTGTAGCCGAACGGGCGGCCCAATTCGCGGTTTATTTCGAATCGCCGGGCCGGCGACTCAGGCGAACTGCCCGGCCACCCAGCCCGAGGACCAGGCCCACTGAAAATTGTAGCCGCCCAGCCAGCCGGTCACATCCACCACCTCGCCGACGAAATAAAGCCCCGGCACTTCGCGCGCCTCCAGGGTTCTGGAAGACAGCGCATCGGTATCCACGCCGCCAAGCGTCACTTCCGCCTTCGCGTAGCCCAGCGTTCCGGAGGGCGTCAGCGACCAAGTGTTGAGTCGCTCGCCGAGGGCTTCAAGATCGCGACGGGCATAGGTGTCGAGCGGTCGATCGCCCCCCGCGAGCGTGCACCAGGCCTGCGCGAAGCGTCGCGGCAGACGCTCCGACAGCAGAGTGGACAGCAACGCCCGCGAGCGCTGCTGTCCGGCCAGCCAGCGCGCGCCATCCTCGCCGGGCAGCAGATCGATGCGCACCGGCCCCCGAGCGCCGCCGAACTGCCAGTAGCTCGAAGCCTGCAGGATGGCCGGCCCCGAAAGCCCGCGATGGGTCAGCAGCACGCTCTCCTGAAATGCGGGCGAGGATGGCGGCACCCGCGTCATGGCCTCGACCGATACACCGGACAGCGGCTTGAGCGCGGCCAGCAGATCGGGCGGCAGCACGAGCGGCACCAGCGCCGCCATCGGCGGCACCACCGGCAGGCCGAACTGCTCCGCCAGACGGTAACCGAAGGGCGTGGCGCCCATCTTGGGCACGGCCAGTCCGCCGGTCGCGACCACCAGGGACATGCCGCGGAAACGTCCCTGATCGGTGTCGACCTCGAAACGCTCCACCCCGCTGCCGTCGAGCCCGCGAACCGCATGCACCTTGCAGGGCTGCGCCCAACGCACGCCGGCGCCGTCGCAGTCCTGCCGCAGCAGGTCGATGATCGCCTGCGCCGAATCGTCGCAGAACAGCTGACCGTGATCGCGCTCGTGGTAGGCGATGCCCTGTCGCTCGACACGCGCGATGAAGTCCCAGGGAGTGAACCGCGCGAGCGCGGAACGCACGAAATGCGGATTGCGCGATAGATAATGGCCGGGTGCCACCTCGCGGTTGGTGAAATTGCAGCGACCGCCGCCGGACACCCGGATGCGTTCGCCGATCCGCGCGGCATGGTCGATCAGCAGCACCCGACGGCCACGCGCGCCGGCCTCCGCTGCGCACAACATGCCCGCCGCGCCGGCGCCAATCACGATGACGTCGAAACGCACGCAGCCCTCCGCACGGTTATCCGGCTGTCAAACGCTTCCGGTAACTTGGTCATCCCGATGATCGCTTCCGCCCCTTCGCAGCGCCCGGAGTATGCCATGTTTCTGACTTTCGGCTTCGCCCTCGCCACCCTAGGTCTCGCCTATGCCATGCTGCGCTTTTCCCGCCAGCAGACCCGTCTGGGGCGGCTGGCGGCGGCCTTGCCCGCGATCCGCGACTGGCAGGCCGGCCATTCGCTGTCGCTACCGGCCGATACGCCCGCTTTCTCCACCCATCTCGCCCGTCTGCATGACTGCCTGCCGCCGGAATCCCTGTACGCGCTGCGGGAAGCTTGCCTGGCCGGCCATGCCGCGGATCGCAGCCTGATCCCCGGACACAAGCGCGGCGGCACCCTTTCCTACGACACCCTGCTCGAGGTGGCGCCGGCGGTGATCGGACTCTATCTTTCCGAGGAACTGCAGGCGCTGTGTTCGCGGATCGTCGGCGCGTCGCTGATGCCGGTCCCCGTGGGCGATCAGAGCGCTTGCTCCGTATTGCTCTATGAGCGCTCCGGTGATCATATCGGCTGGCACTACGACCACGATTTCTACCGCGGGCGGCATTTCACTGTGCTGCTGTCTATCGAAAATCGCGGCAATGACCGCGGCGGCGTGTCGTCGGCATGGCTAGAAGCTCGGCGCGGCGAATCCGTCGAACGCGTGCCCACGCCGCCCAACACGCTGGTGATTTTCGAGGGTTGTCGCGTGCGACACCGCGTGACGCCACTGGCACGGGGCGAACGTCGCGTGCTCGTCAGCATGACCTACTGCACCGACCCCTCCGCGAGCCTGCTCGCAGACCTCGCGCGGCGCGCCAAGGACATGGCCTATTTCGGGCCGCGCGCGCTGTGGATATGACGCCTCAGCGCCATGCATCGACCGCCTGTCTCGCGGCTGCGTTCGCCGGCCGCGCGATCAGCCCCGTGGCGCCGAGGCTGACACGATACTCGGCACCGGCCGCCATCGGCAGATACACCGAGCTGCCGTACATCGCGTCGACAAATGGCAGGTGCAGCCGCCGCGACCAGCGCCACACGTCCAGGCCACGGTCGCGCGCCAGTGCGTAGACCGTGTGCGGGTCGCGGCGCGCGGCCGCCACCGAGGCATAGCGGCCGGACAGCCTCCGCAACTGATAGAGCGGCTCGAAACCGAGCAGCGCGGCCCAGGCCCGCCACTTGAGCACGCGCGCATCCAGCTGCCAGTCCTGTCCTTTCAAGCGGTAGCTTGCGCGCCCGGCCGGCGTGACGAGCTCGGCGACGAACTCGACGGGGCCCGCCGCCGCAAAGCGGATCACCGCCACCGGCCGCTCGACCGTCAGGCGCTGGTAGCCCGCCAGGTCCAGCGCCGCGAATCCGGCCAGGCCCGCCGCGGCGACCAGGACCAGCCCCACGCCGCCGTGACCGCCGGCACGCAACGGGTGACGCGCGGCGAGGTGATGCCAGCCGCGCCACAACGAGGCCAAGCCAGCCAGAATGAGCGCCAGCGCCATGATCACTACCGCTTCGGTCATGCCTGCTCCCGCTGTGGTCGTGCGCCCGATGATCCAACACACAGCCGGGCCGATCAACGCCACCATCGACTACATTTCGGCATATTTCGATATGCCGAGGTAACCATGCTATGCTCGCCACATGGATCACGTGATCATCTTCAAGGCGCTGTCCAATGCCTCCCGCTTGCAGATTCTCGAACTGCTCAAGGAGCCGGACCGCCATTTTGCCGGGCACGAGGCCATGAGCCGCGTGCACGAATACGGCGTCTGCGTGGGCGCCATCCAGGAAAAGCTCGGTTTATCGCAGTCCACCGTTTCGAGCTATCTCAGTCTGCTGCAGCGTGCGGGCCTGGTCGAGGCGCGGCGCGTGGGAGCCTGGACCTACTACCGCCGCAACGAATCAACCCTGCACGCCCTAGGGAACTTCTTCCAGTCGCAACTCTGAACCTCAACCCGCCCCGCGTTGGCAACCGGACCCCAATATCTATGTTCCTAGATATTGCGAATTGAAAACCCAGACCGGGGGCATGCCGACACCAGGCATGACACCCGACTTCCACTGTCATTCGAAGGAGAAAAAATGTCCGAACAAGCCTTGCTCAAACCCGTCAAACTCGGCCGTTACGCGCTACCCAACCGCGTCGCCATGTCGCCGCTGACGCGCAACCGCGCGGCCAATCCCGAGCTTGCCCCCACCGCGCTGCATGCCACCTACTACACCCAGCGCGCCGGCGCCGGCCTGATCATCAGCGAGGCGAGCCAGATATCGCCGCAGGGCGTCGGCTATCCCAACACCCCCGGCATCTACTCGGACGCCCAGGTGGCCGGCTGGCGCCGCGTCACCGAGTCCGTGCACGCGGCCGGCGGGCATATGTTCTGCCAGCTCTGGCACGTCGGGCGCATCTCGTTGCCGGATTTCCATGGCGGCGAACCGCCGGTGGCACCCTCCGCGATCAATCCCGAAACCACGCTGTACGCACCCGATTTCAGCCAGAAACCGACGGTGACCCCACGCGCACTCGGGACCGAGGAAATCAAAGGCATCGTCGACGATTACGCGCACGCCGCGCGATGCGCGCTTGAGGCCGGCTTCGACGGCGTCGAGGTGCACGCGGCGAACGGCTATCTGCTCAACCAGTTCCTGATCGACACCAGCAACCAGCGCAGCGACGCCTACGGCGGCAGCATCGAAAATCGCGCGCGCATCGTGTTCGAGGTAGTGGATGCGGTGGCGGCCATCTGGGGTGCCGACCGGGTCGGCATCCGCCTGTCGCCCAGCGGCCTGTTCAACATCGGCGCCGGCAGCGACAACCGGGCACAGTTCGACTACGTCGTCGACCGTCTCAACGACTATGCGCTTGCCTATCTGCATCTGATGGAACCCTTCGCCCCGGTGGACGACATCCCCAACATGATCCCTCGCGTGGCCGAACACTATCGCCCGCGCTACCGCGGCACGCTGATGATCAACAACGGCTTCGATCAGGCGAAGGGCAACGCGGTCATTGAAAACGGGCACGCCGATCTGGTCGCCTACGGCCGTCTCTTCATCAGCAACCCGGATCTGCCCGCGCGCTTTGCGGCTGGCGCACCGCTGACCGAGCCGGACCAGGCCACCTTCTATGTCGGCGGTGAAAAGGGCTATATCGATTACCCGACCTACGAAACCGCCTAAGCAACCATGTCACGCGGCGGGCGGGTTTCGGCCCGTCCGCCCGGGGAGGCCTTCATGTCAGCTCAACATCGCCATTTCGCACGGATACTCGAGGGGATGGATGCCAGCGACGGTGCGGGCGTGCGTCTCAAGCGCTATATCGCCCGCCCGGGACTGGAAGCGCTCGACCCCTTCCTGCTGCTGGACGAATTCCGCACCGACCGCGCGGACGACTACATCGCCGGCTTCCCGCCGCACCCCCATCGGGGCTTCGAAACCGTGACCTACATGATCCATGGACGCATGCGGCACCGCGACTCGACCGGCATGGAAGGCCTGCTCACGCCCGGCTCGGTCCAATGGATGACGGCCGGTCGCGGCATCATCCACAGCGAGATGCCGGAAATGGAATCCGGACTGATGTGGGGTTACCAGCTCTGGGTCAATCTCCCGGCCAGTCTCAAGATGAGCGCGCCGCGCTATCAGGACATCGGGCCGGAGCGCATACCCGAAATGACCGACGGCGCCGCGCGCGTGCGCGTCATCGCGGGCGCCCACGGCGGCACGCGCGGAGCGGCCGAAACCCTGACCGAGGTCGCCTACCTCGACGTCGAGCTTGCGGCCGAGGGCCGCTTCACCCGCGCGGAACTGCACGGCCATGCCAGCTTTCTGCTGGTGCTCGATGGCGAATTGCAGGACGTCGTCGGCACGCGCGCGCGCCGCGGCCAGCTTGCGGTCATCACCGGCGAGGGTCCGCTGGCGGTCGAGGCCGACGGCGAGGGCGCACGCTTTCTCTATCTGGCCGGCGCCCCCCTGAAGGAGCCCATCGCCTGGCGCGGGCCCTTCGTGATGAATACGGCGACCGAGCTGCGCCAGGCCTTCGACGACTACCAGAACGGGCGATTTACCGCCCCCGCGCCCGGGAATCAGGATTGATCCGTGGTTTTCCCGACACCTGCTATAGTCAGTCAATAAGTCAAACCAACCTTTCCGTTAGACCGCCCTATTTGTAGAGGCCGCCCTTCGGATGCATCCCCGTAAACGGCGCGAACGCCGTATCAGCGTGATTGCGAGCCTGATCCTCGTCACCCTGACGCTGGTGGCCAGCCTCTCCATTTTCCTGGTCATGGAGCACCAAGCGGAACGCATCGTCAACCGCAGCCTCCAGCTGTCCCTGGAAAGCCGCGTGCGGCTGTTCAATGCCAAGATCCAGCAACGGCTGGAGGCCAGTCAGCTGGTGGCCACCCGCCCGTTCATCATCGCCCAGCTCAAGCAGCTCGACGCCGACCCGCATGACGCCGCCGCCATCAAGGCCGTCCAACTGGCCGCCGACACCCTGCTGCCCACGGGTTTTTCGCTGATCCGCTTCAGCCTGCCTGACCGGCACACCATCGCCGCGGCCGGCATCGCCGCGGTCCACCCAGGTTTGAGCGTGCCGCTCAAGCTGGAAACCACCGCACAACTGTTGTGGAGCGACGGCGGCTTCGTGCTCGCGCAAGAGCGCCCGATGCTGGACGGTCGCCATCGGCTGGTGGGCTACGTCCTGACCGAATCCCGCCTGCCCGAGCTGACCCACATGCTGCGCGATACCGAAGCGCTGGGGCGCACCGGCGAATTGGTCGTCTGCGGCAACGCCAGCAGCGGCATGCAGTGCTTTCCGGCCGCGCTCAGCCGACGCATCTACCGCGACGTCCCGCCCGTGCAAAACGGGCAGCCGCTGCCCATGGCCTACGCCTTCGAAGGCAAGAGCGGGCTGGTCACCACCCGCGACTACCGCGGTCACGAGGTGGTCGCGGCCTATACGCCGCTCGCCCAACTCGGCCTCGGCATGGTACTCAAGGTCGATACCGACGAGCTGTACGCGCCCATCTACGAACAGGTGCGCGAGGTCAGCTACATGCTGCTGTTCTTCCTCGCCGCCGGCCTGCTACTGCTGTACTGGCTGGTCAACCCGCTGGTCCGCAAGCTCGCCATTTCCGAACGCGAGGCACGTCACGCCAGCGAGCGGCTGCGCGACAGCGAAACCCGTACCCGCACCATTCTCGACAATATCGACGAAGGACTGGTCACCCTTGCGGCCAACGGCACCGTCGAATCGCTCAACCCGATGGCCGAGCAGCTGTTCGGCTACGCACCCGGTGCACTGCTGGGCAGCAACATGCTGGACCTGATCGACGCGGACGACCACGCCAAATACCGCGAGCGCATCGAACACTTTACCGCCCGACAGGATCTGCACGCCCCGCCGACCGCCTTCGAACTCGCCATAGCGCACCGCAACGGCAAACGCCTGCCAACCGAGGTCCGTATCAGCGACATGGTGCTGGGCGGGCAACAAAAGTTCATCCTGGCCATCCAGGACATCACTCGCCGCAAGGAAGCCGAAGCCCGCATCCTGCACATCGCATCGCACGATCCACTCACCGGCCTGCCCAACCGCACCCTGCTCGAAGACCGCATCAAGCAGGCGATCCAGTCGCACTATCGGCGCCACGAGCGCTTTGCCGTGATCTACATCGATCTCAACGACTTCAAAACCATCAACGATTCGCTGGGGCACACCATCGGCGACTCGCTGCTGCGCGCCGTGAGCGGGCGCCTGAAGGAATGCCTGCGCCAGGAAGACACGGTGGCGCGCCAGGGGGGCGACGAGTTCATCGTCATCCTGTCCCGCGTCGAACACCCCGACGATGCGGCGACGGCCGTGCAGAAAATCATCCAGACCCTCACCCTGCCCTATTTCATCGAGGGCCATGAGCTGCACAGCGGCGCAAGCCTCGGCATCGCGATCTATCCGGAAGACGGCCACAACGTCACCGCCCTGCTGAAAAACAGCGATACCGCGATGTATCAGGCCAAGGCCCTCGGCCGCAACAACTATCGTTTCTATTCGCCCGAAATGGATGCCAAGGCCGCCGACCGGCTAATGCTGGAAAACAATCTCCGCCGGGCCCTGGAGCGCAACGAGCTGGCGCTGCATTACCAGCCCATCGTGTCGCTGGCAAGCGGCGAAGTCGTCGCCGTCGAGGCGCTGTTGCGCTGGACCCATCCGGTCATGGGCGCCGTTTCGCCGGCGCGCTTCATCCCGGTCGCGGAGGACTCGTCGCTGATTCTGCCGATCGGCGAATGGGTGCTCGAAACCGCCTGTCGGCAAATCCGCGAGTGGGACAGGAGCGGCAGCTTCCATGGGCGCATCGTGATCAATCTATCGCCACGCCAGTTTCGCCAAGGCGATCTGGTCCAGCGCTTCACGCATATCATCAAGCGGACCGGCATCGACCCTCGTCGACTCGGCATGGAGATCACCGAAAGCGTGATCATGGAAAATCTCGACTCGTCCATCCGCATGCTGCAATCGCTCAAGGACATGGGCGTGGAATTTTCGCTCGACGACTTCGGCACCGGTTATTCGAGTCTCAGTTACCTCAAGCGCTTTCCGGTCGACAAGCTCAAGATCGATCAGTCCTTCGTGCGCGATCTGGTCAACGATCACGACGACGAAAGCCTGGTCAAGGCGATCATCGCCATGGCGCACAACCTCAAGATCCGCGTGGTGGCCGAAGGCGTGGAAACCGTCGACCAGCTCGAATTCCTGCGCGAACACCGCTGCGATCTGTATCAGGGCTACTATTTCAGCCGGCCCCTGCCCGCGCACGAACTCAAATTCCCCCAATATCTCCCGCGCCCGAACGAACCAAACGCCGGCTCCAGCCTCTAATCGACAGAATTGATTTACACATCAGTCGATTGGATGGCGATGCCGGCTTGTCCGGCCGCCGTCTCCGCCCCCACCGCGAGGACCGGCGCCCATGGATCCCCTGATCGATATCATCCGCCGCACCCCTGACATACTCGCCACCAGCTTCATCCTGGTGGTCGGACTCGGTGCGCTCGCGGTGGTCGTGCTGTTCGTGATAGACCTGTCGCAGACCGGCAATGCCATCCGCCACAATTTCCCGGTACTCGGCCGTTTCCGCACGCTGTTCACCAAGCTGGGCGAATTCTTCCGTCAGTACTTCTTCGCGCTGGATCGGGAAGAACTGCCGTTCAACCGCGCCGAACGGGAATGGGTCTATCGCTCGGCCCAGGGCGGCAACAACACGGTGGCCTTCGGATCGACGCAGCCGCTGCAGCAGAGCGGCACCCTGCTGTTCGTCAATGCCCCCTTTCCGGTACAGGAGGCCGGCGCGCGCCCCGCCGCGCCGTTGTTGATCGGCGCGGACTGCCCGCAGCCCTACGCCGCGCCGTCGCTGCTCAACATCTCGGGCATGAGTTACGGCGCCATTTCCGCGCCGGCGGTCCGCGCACTGTCGCGCGGCGCGGCGCTCGCAGGCTGCTGGCTGAATACCGGCGAAGGCGGACTTTCCCCGCACCACTTAGAAGGCGGCTGCGACCTCGTGTTCCAGATCGGCACGGCCAAATACGGCGTGCGCGAGGCGGACGGGTCGCTGAGCGAGGCGCGACTGCGCGAGATCGCCGCACACGAACAGGTGCGCATGTTCGAGATCAAACTCAGCCAGGGCGCCAAACCCGGCAAGGGCGGCATCCTGCCGGCGGCCAAGGTAACGCCGGAAATCGCCCGTATCCGCGGCATCGCTGCGGGCACCGACTCGATTTCCCCCAACCGCCACCCGGAAGCCGGCAATACCGCGGAGCTGCTCGATTACATCGCCCGCGTGCGGACTCTGACCGGCAAGCCCACTGGCATCAAATGCGTCATCGGCGATCCGGCATGGGTGGACGAACTGTGCCGGGAAATCCGCGCCCGCGGCCCGGCCGCCGCGCCCGACTTCATCACTGTGGACGGTGCCGAAGGCGGCTCGGGCGCAGCACCGCTCGCCCTGATCGACGCCATGGGACTGCCCATTCGCTGCGCCCTGCCGGCGGTGATCGACGCCCTCGACCACGCCGGGTTGCGCGAACGTGTGCGCGTGATCGCCTCGGGCAAGCTGATCACGCCGGTGGAGATGGCCTGGGCCTTTTGCGCCGGCGCCGATTTCGTCGCCAGCGCCCGCGGATTCATGTTCGCGCTCGGCTGCATACAGGCGTTGCGTTGCAACCGCAACACCTGCCCCACCGGCATCACCACCCACAGCGAGCGCCTGCAGCGCGGCCTCAACCCACAGGAAAAGGCCGTGCGCGTGGCCAATTACGTCGCGGAAATGCGCGCGGGACTGGCCATGATCGCGCACAGCTGCGGCGCCGCCCATCCGCGGGCGCTGGAACGCAGGCACTGCCTGCTCGTCGGCGGCACACCCACGCCGGTATCCCTCGCCACCTCGGCCGGCACGCCGCGGTGACGCGACGCGTCCCTCCATTTTCGCCTGACCCACGGGGTATCCATGCAACGATTTCATGACATCAAGGCCGCCGAACTGCTCGTGCGCGCGCTCGAACACGAGGGCGTGGAATACATCTTCGGCGTACCGGGCGAGGAAAATCTCGATCTGATCGAAGCGCTCAGGCGTTCGTCCATCCGGCTGATCGTCACCCGCCATGAACAGGCTGCCGGCTTCATGGCCGCCACCTATGGCCGCCTCACCGGCAGGGCCGGCGTCTGTCTCGCAACGCTAGGCCCCGGCGCCACCAATCTGGTGACCGCGGCCGCCTACGGGCAGCTCGGCGCCATGCCAATGCTGATGATCAGCGGCCAGAAACCCATCCGCAAGAGCAAGCAGGGGCGCTTCCAGATCATCGACGTGGTCGAAATGATGCGCCCGATCACCAAGTCCGCGCGCCAGATCGTCTCGGCCCACGCCATACCCGCACTGGTGCGCGAGGCCTTTCGCGTGGCCCAGGAGGAACGCCCCGGCGCCGTGCTGCTGGAACTACCTGAAGACATCGCGGGCGAAATCGTAGGCGAGGCGCACCTGTTCGACATCGCCGTACCGCGCCGACCCGCGCCGGATCCGCAGGCACTCGACTGGGCCCTTGAAATGATCGCCGAGGCTCGCCGCCCGCTGCTGCTGATCGGCGCCGGAGCCAACCGCAAACGCATCATCGAGCCGCTGCGGCGTTTCGTGGACAAGACCGGCATCCCGTATTTCAACACCCAGCTCGGCAAGGGCATCATCGGCGAGCACCACCCGCGCTATATCGGTACCGCCGCGCTCTCGGCGGGCGATTACGTGCACTGCGCGATCGAGCGCGCCGATCTGGTGATCAACGTCGGCCACGACGTGGTGGAAAAACCGCCGTTCCTGATGACGCCGGGCGGCGCGCGCGCCATCCATGTCAATTACAGCAGCGCCATCGTCGACGAGGTCTATTTCCCGCAGCTGGAACTGATCGGCGACATCGCCGCCACCTTCGAGCACCTGGCCGAACGCATACAACCCTCGCCCAGGCACGAGTTCGATTATTTCCTGCGCATGCGCGAGGAAGTGCTCGCACATATCAGCGACCTCAACGACGACGCGCGCTTTCCGCTGGCGCCGCAGCGCATCGTCGCCGACGTGCGTCGCGCCATTCCCGCGGACGGACTCGTCACCCTCGACAACGGCATGTACAAGATCTGGTTCGCGCGCAATTACCTCACCGATCACTCCAACGGGCTGCTGCTCGACAACGCCCTGGCCACCATGGGCGCAGGACTGCCGTCGGCCATCCTCGCCGCCCTGCTCAACCCCTGCCAGCGCGTGCTTTCTGTGTGCGGCGACGGTGGTTTCATGATGAACAGCCAGGAACTCGAAACCGCGGTTAGACTCGGCATCGATCTCGTGATACTAGTGCTGCGCGACGATGCCTTCGGCATGATCCGCTGGAAGCAGGCCGTTTGCGGGCACGCCGACTGGGGACTGCAATTCGGCAACCCCGACTTCGTCCGCTATGCCGAAAGCTATGGCGCCGGCGGACACCGCGTCGCCGACGGCAATGCCCTGGCGCCGCTGATCGAGCGCTGTTTCGCGCTGGGCGGGGTACAGTTGATCGAGGTGCCGGTCGACTACAGCGAAAACGCCCGCGTGCTGACCGACGAACTGACCGCGAAGACCTGCCTCGTCTGAGGCGGCTCGCAAAACGAGGAAATCCTATGCCATTTCGCAGCATCAACCCCGCGACCGGCGAGACGGTCGCGACCCACGACGCCATGTCCGGCGCGCAGATCGACGACGCCCTCAATCGCGCCGTGGCGGCCCAACGCGAGTGGGCGGCCATGCCGATGAGCGAACGCGCGCGCCACATGCACGCGCTGTCCGACCACCTGCTGGCCGGCAAAGCCGAATTCGCCGCGCTGATGAGCCGCGAGATGGGCAAGCTGTATGCGCAAGGCATTGCCGAGATCGAGAAATGCGCCTGGGTCTGCCGCTTCTACGCCGACCAGGCCGAGGCCTTTCTGGCGCCCGATCCGATCGAAACGGAGGCCTATCGCAGCTACGTCAATTTCCGCCCCCTGGGCGTCGTGCTCGCCATCATGCCCTGGAACTACCCCTTCTGGCAGGTACTGCGCTTCGCGGCGCCTGCGCTGATGGCCGGCAACGGGGCCGTACTCAAGCATGCCCCCAACGTGTTCGGCTGCAGCCTCGCGATCGAAGCGCTGTTCCGCGAGGCGGGTTTTCCGGAACATCTGTTCCGCAGCCTGCTGGTCGACATTCCCGAAACCACCGCGGCGATTCACGACCCGCGCATCGCCGCCGTCAGCATCACCTCCAGCGTGCGCGCCGGCCGTGCGGTAGCCGCCGAGGCCGGGCGCGCGCTGAAAAAATGCGTACTGGAGCTTGGCGGTTCCGACCCCTTCATCGTGCTTGAGGATGCCGATCTGGCACGCGCCGTCGAGGTCGGCATCACCGCCCGCTTCCAGAACAGCGGCCAAAGCTGCATCGCCGCCAAGCGCTTCATCGTGGTCGACGAGGTGTACGACGCCTTCGAGCGCCGTTTCGTCGACGCCGCGAGCAGCCTGAGCATGGGCGATCCCCTGGATGCCAAGACCCAGATCGGCCCGCTGGCGCGAGTGGACCTGCGCGACGAACTGGCCGATCAGGTACGCCGCAGCGCACTCGCCGGCGCGCGCATTCTGACCGGCGGCGAGGTGCCCGCAGGCCTCGGTGCGTTTTACCCGCCCACCGTGCTTGCGGGCGTGGAGGCGGGCATGGCGGCCTGGTCGGAAGAACTGTTCGGACCGGTCGCCACACTGATCCGCGTGCGCGACGAAGTCGAGGCCATCCGCGTGGCCAACGCCACCGAGTTCGGGCTTTCCGGTGCCGTGTGGACACGGGATCTGGCGCGCGGCGAACGCATCGCGGCGCAGCAGATCGAATCTGGCGCCGCCTTCGTCAACAGCATGTCGAAGTCCGATCCACGCATGCCCTTCGGCGGCATCCGCCATTCGGGCTACGGCCGCGAGCTGTCGATCTACGGCATCCGCGAATTCGTCAACATCCACGCCGTCTGGGTGGAGGCGCCGGACTGACGGCGCTCAGCCACGCTGGGCCATCGACAGCAGCAGCCCCAGACCGATGAACAGCCCGCCACTGAGCCGGTTGAGCGCCCGTCCGCGATCCGCGCGACCGAACCACGACGCAAGTCGGGTGCCGCCGAAGGCGTAGGCCACCTGCCATGCGACCTCGAAGGTCACGAAGGTGCCGCAGAGCAGCGCATATTGCACCGGCTGCGGCCGCGCGGGATCGATGAACTGCGGGAACAGGGCACCGAAAAAGACGATGGCCTTGGGGTTGCTGGCGGCGACCCAGAATCCCTGGCCGAACAGCCGGTGCAAGGGCCTGCGCCCGGCGACGCGGGCGATATCGGGCGTCAGCGCCAACTCGCTTGCGCCCGTCCGCCAGGTCTTGATGCCGAGATAGACCAGATAGGCCGCCCCGATCCATTTGAGCGTTTCGAATGCCGGTTCGGAGGTGGCCAGCAAGGCACCGAGCCCCGTGGCGGACGCCAGCATCATCAGGATCAGCGCACTGATGGCGCCGAACGTGGTGGCCAGCGTCCGCCGCACGCCATGCTGCATGCCGTGCGTCGCGGCGAGCAACATGCAGGGACCCGGAATCATGCTGAGCACGAATACCGTCAGGGCGTAGATCGACCAAAGCTGCAGGCTCATGCACCACCTCGCAACGGCAAGGAACGAGCGCGCATCCTAGCGCCGCTCGCTGAACCAGAACAGCAGCGCGAGCAGCGGCGCCGCTGCGCCAACCGCAGACACGCCAACCCAGCCGGCCAGGCTGTAGGCGTAGGCCGCGCCGGCGGATCCGGCGGCGCCGCCGGCGAAATAGCAGGTCATGTAGGCGGTGGTCAGGCGGCTGCGCGCGGCCGCATCGAGCTGGTAGATCGCGCTCTGATTGAGAATCTGCGTCCCCTGCACGCCAAGATCGAGCACCACGACGCCGACCACCAACGCGAGCAGGGCATGCGGAAACGCACCCATCAGCAGGAAAGCCAGCATCACCAGCGCGATGAAGCCGCCGGTGGCGATGCGGGCGTGGCCGCGATCGTGCAGATGCCCGGCGAACGAGGCGGCCATCGCGCCGGCCACTCCGAGCAGGCCGAAGGCACCGATGCGCGCCAGGCTGTAACCGTAGGGCGGCGCTGCCAGCAGGAAGGGCAAGGCGGTCCACAGGGCGCTGAAGCTCGCGAAGACGCAGAGGCCGTAGACGATGCGCCGGCGCAGCACCGGCTCGTCGCGCAGCAGGTGCAGGACCGAACGCAGCAATGCCGGATAGGACACTCGCGCCTTGCCCGGATCCCGCGGCAACACGCGCGCGAGCACCGCGGCCTGGATCAGCATCGCACCGGCGGCGACCCAGAACATGCTGCGCCAGCCGAAGGCGTCGGACATCAGCCCGGAGACCGTGCGCGCCAGCAGGATGCCAAGCAATAGCCCGCTCATCACCCTGCCGACCACGCGACCGCGCGCGTGATCGGCGGCCAGATGGGCGGCGAAGGGCACGAGAATCTGCACCACCACGGAGGTGACGCCGATCGCCAGCGAGGCGGCGAAGAACAGCTCGATGTTCGGCGCCAGGGCGGCGCAGATCAGGGCGATGCTGGTCAACAGCGTGACCGTCACCACCAGCCCGCGTCGCTCGACCAGATCGCCGAGCGGCACCAGCAGCATCAGGCCGGCGGCATAACCCAGCTGGGTGACGGTGACGATCAGACCCGCGGTATGAATCGGCACGCCGAAGGCCTTGGCCAAGGTGTCGAGCAGCGGCTGCGCATAGTAGATGTTGGCGACCGTGACGCCGGTTGCGACGGCCATGGTCAGTACGAGGGCCGGGCTGATGCCCTGATTGCGGGCGACCGGGGCGGTTTCGAGGGCAGGAGGTTGGCTCACGGGGCATGCCGATCTTTCGACTGGGGCGGGCAGGATACGCCACCTGCGCGCGTACCGGAATCCCGGCGCGCGCACTCCCCGCTCAACCCGCTGCGGCCGCCTCGTAAACGCCTTCCAGCACCCGCTGGATTTCACGCTCCACGGCATCGGCCAGCAATACGGCCGCATCCGCCGGCAGCCGGGAAGCCACCGCATCGGTCAGTATCGGCGGATAACGATCCAGCAGCGCGCCCAATCCGGGCAACCGCGGCGCCACGGCGCGCAAAGGCGATTCGTCGCCCGCGCTCGTGACGGTACCTGTCTGCAACCGGCCGCGCAGACCGCGCGCCCAGAGCAAATGACCCGCGTAGGCGGGCATCAACGGATCGCCCGCAGTCGTGGCATCGAATGCCGGCCGATGCGATGCCAGCTCCTCGCCGCTCAGGGGAGGCGAGAGGAAGTAGCCCTGCACGCGATGGACGCCCAGGGTCTGCACCGCCGCCAACGTCTCGGGCGAGTCGACACCCTCCACCACCAGCGATACGCCAAGACTCTGCGCCAGATCGACGAGGCCCAGCAGAAAACGCAGATCGGCGGGACGTCGATCAAGGCCGATACCGAAACCGCGATCGAGCTTGAGGCTGTCGAACGGCAGGCTCCTCAATCGCTCCAGGCTGGCATAGGCGCTGCCAAGATCATCGAGGGCGAGGCCGATACCGAGCGCCTTGAGCGTCTGCAGGCGCTCGCGCATCGCCGGATCGGCGAAAAGTCGGCCGCTGTCGATGATTTCGATGGTCAGACGCGCGGGGTCTATATCGTGCGCCTCCAGGCGCGACTGGATCGCCAGCGCCGTGCTCGGCGCCAGCAGGTCCAGAGGCTCGAAATTGACGGAAACGCCGAGCGACAGCCCCGCACCCTCCCAACGACGCAACTGGGCCAGCGCCTGATCGAGCACCACGAAACTGGTCCTGCGCACATCCACCGGGGCCAGTTGGGCGAGAAAATCGTCCGGTCCCCTCGTGCCCTGGCGATGATGCAGCCGCGCCAGCGCCTCGACGCCGCTCATGCTACGCGCCGGCAATTCGATCACGGGCTGGTAGTACACCGTCAGATCCTGCGGCGCCAGCCGCTTGAGCGGTTGCGGCATCTGGCCGGCCTCCGGCAGGGGTTCGGCCGCATCGTGGACGGCAGGATTGTAGGCGTACAGCGTATAGAACAGCCCGCGCACCCGGTCCCGTCCCTTGGCGGCATAAAGCGCGTGATCGGCATGCCGCATCAGATCGCGCGGCTTGGAGTCGTCCAGCGGATAAAGGGTGAGGCCGAGGCTTGCCTTCATGTCCACCTCGTGCTGCCCCACATGGAACGGCGCATCGAACACGCTGCCGATGCGCTCCAGCAGTTGCTCGACATCGGCCCAGCGACGAATATCCTCCATCAACAACACGAATTCGTCGCCGCCCAGCCGCGCGAGAAAATCGGAGCTGCGCAACACCCGGCGCAGCCGATCCGCAAGCTGACGCAGCAGCAGATCGCCGACGTCGTGCCCGTAGGTATCGTTGACCGCCTTGAAACCGTCCAGGTCGAGCAGCCCGATGGCCAACAGGGTCTGCTGGCGCAGTGCGCGGGGCAGACAGGCCTCCAGACGCTGATCGAGGGCGAAGCGGTTCGGCAGGCCGGTGAGGAAATCGCGCGTCGCGGCCTGCTGCAACGCCATCTCGCGCTCCTTGAGCGCGGTGATGTCGGTGAACACGCCGACATAGTGCAGAACCGTGCCCTGGTCATTGCGTACCGCGCTGATGCTCAGCTGTCCAGGGTAGGCCTCGCCGTTGCGGCGGCGGTTCCAGAGTTCGCCCTGCCAGCAGCCGACGGTTTCGAGTGCTTCGCGCATTTCGCCGTAGCCGTCCTGGTCGTGGCGGTCGGAACGCAGCAGTTCCAGGGTCTGCCCGAGTACTTCGTCGCGGTCATGGCCGGTGATGCGGACGAAGGCCGGATTGACGTTGAGCATGCGCAGACCGGCATCGGTGAACACGACGCCCTCCTGCATGTTTTCGACCACGCTGGTCATCTGCCGGCGATAGATTTCCTCCCGCATGCGGTCGGACACGTCCGTCTGCAGGCCGATGTAATGAGTCAGCTCGCCCTCGTCCGACACCACGGGTGACAGGGATATCTCGTTCCAGAAGTGATGGCCATCCTTGTGCCGGTTCTGCAGCACCACCGTCGCGGGCCGACGAGCCTCGATCGCGTCGCGCAGCAGCGCGCGCACGGCGGCGTCCGCGGTATCGTCCTGCAACATGCGGCAATTACGCCCGAGGACCTCTGCCGCGGTATAGCCCGTGATGCGCGTGAAGGCCGGGTTGACGTAGATAAGCGGCTGCTCCGGCTGGCGCATGTCCGCAATGGAAATGCCCTGCTGCGCCGCCTCGATCGCACGGGATTCCAGATGCAGATCGGCCAGGGCATCGCGCAGCTCGCGTTCGCGGGCCTGACGCTCGATCGCGAGACCCAGTGTGCGCGCACCGCGCTCCAGCACCGGCAGCAGTCGTTCGAAGTCGACCACGCGCGCGAAGCTATTGGTCGCCAGTACGCCCCAGATCGAGCCGCCTACGGGGATCGGGCTCATGGCCACCAGACGCAGGCCATAGGCATCGACCTGCTCACGCCACTCCCGCATCCCCGGGTTATCGAGAATTCCCTCCTGCTGGTAGTCCTCGCGCCATTGCGATTCGCCGCTCTCCATGACGCGGTCGATCAGCATCGGCATGCCGGCCGCCTGAGCCGCACGGTGCGCATCGAGATAGATCGCCTTGATTTCCGGACTCACGCCTCGACTGGCCAACACCTCCAGCGCCCCGTTCGGCTGCTTGCGCCCGACCCAGACGAAGGGGAACAGCGACGACTCGTGCAGGATGCCGACGAAACGATCGGCAATTGCGGCCTCATCGGCACCCGGGTCGAAGGTCTCATGCGAACGGACGATGGCGTCGAGCAGGCACGCATAGGCCTGCTCCGACGCTTGGCCGCGGCAGCGCTGGAGGGCAAGCGCGAGCAGGCGTGCGAAATGCGTCCAAACGGGCACGTCGCAATCCGCGAACACACCCACCCGGCGGCTATGGAACACGAGACAGTCCTGCGGATCCGCATCCCCGGACAGGGGAAAAATTGCGGCCGACGCCCACTCGGGGTAGACCTCGCGCCACGCCTCCGCCCGGGGGTCCGTCGCCCAGTCGCTCACGACGGCAAGCGGCCCAGGGTGTGTCAAAACGTGAACCAAGAGAGTCCCATTTGATCTAAGTTTGAAGGCAGATTTCTGGGGGCGGGATGAAGCGTTTTATTGAAGGTCAGAGCCGTACGCAAAGCGTCTTGTTTCCAGAAGTCCTTGATGATTATGTCAGCGATGCCAACCCGGTTCGTGTGGTTGATGTCTTTGTCGATGAACTGGATCTGGGTGCGCTGGGATTTGCCGGGGTTGAGCCGGCGTCTACGGGACGTCCCGGTTACCATCCGGCCGTTCTTCTCAAGCTTTACATCTATGGGTATCTCAACCGGGTGCAATCCTCGCGTCGTCTTGAGCGTGAGGCCCAGCGCAACGTCGAGCTGATGTGGCTGACCGGTCGCCTGATGCCGGATCACAAGACCATTGCCCGCTTTCGCCAGGAACATGGACAGGCCATCGGTAATGTCTGTCGCCAGTTTGTGTATCTGTGCCGTCAGCTGGGTTTGTTCTCCGAAGCCCTGGTGGCCATCGACGGGAGCAAGTTTAAGGCGGTGAACAACCGGGACCGGAACTTCACGAAGGCTAAGCTCAAGCGTCGAATGGAAGAGATCGACAAGAGCATCCAGCGTTATCTGGTGGATCTGGACACGGCCGATCGTCAGGAAGATGAGGTGGCCCGGGCCCAGTCAGGGCGTCTTCAGGACAAGATCTTAGCGCTCAAGTCACAGATGAAGCAGCTGCAGGCCATCGAGACCGAACTCAATGCGAGTCCAGATGGCCAACTCTCACAGACCGATCCGGATGCACGTTCCATGAAGAGCCGTGGCGCAGGGATCGTTGGTTATAACGTCCAGACTGCGGTTGATGCGCAACATCACCTGATTGTCGCCCATGCGGTGACCTCGCACGGCAGTGATCGTGACCAGCTCACAACGATGGCAGAACACGCTCGAACGGCCACGGGTGAAACGGATCTGACAGTCATTGCGGATCGGGGGTATTACAAAAGCGAACAGATCCTGGCCTGTCATGAGGCGGGCATTACCGCCATCGTGCCGAAGACCACGACGTCGGGCGCCCGAGCTGATGGCCGCTTCGACAAGGCGGACTTTATCTATGATGCGACCAACAATGAATATCGCTGTCCTGCCGGACAACGTTTGATCTGGCGTTATGTCAGCACAGAAGGTGGCCTGAAGATCCATCGTTACTGGAGCTCACATTGCCCACGGTGCGACATTAAATCCCAATGCACGCCCGGTGATTATCGACGGGTCAGTCGTTGGGAGCATCAGGATGTCCTCGAAGCCATGCAAAGACGTCTGGATCAGGCGCCGCAGAGCATGCGCATCCGAAGACAAACGGTCGAGCATCCATTCGGAACGATTAAATCATGGATGGGCCACACGCACTTCCTGACCCGAACCCTGGAACATGTGAGTACCGAGATGAGCCTGCATGTATTGGCCTACAACCTCAAGCGCATGATGAACCTGATGGGAACGCAAAACCTGATCCAGGCCATCCAGGCTGGGTGAAACCCGGCGCGCCAATCCCTTCTTTATTCAGCACCACAGGTTTCTACTGAAGGGGCCAGCTGATTAGCTTAAGACCCAGATCGGCGGTTTTGACACGGCCTCGGCCACTCGCAAGCGAAAGGTGGCAGCCGCTTCCCGCGCCCGGCACGCTCATGCGGCGCCCCCTCATCCGCCGCATCGGTCCCGGCCGTGAGAGCGGGCTGGAGCCGGCCGTCACTGTCGGCGCAGCCGTACCACCCGCCGTCGATACCCGGGAAGCGGGTCGCCGCCTCCAGCATGCCTTGCAGCAGCGAGCGCTTGTCGGCCGCCGTCAACAGCAGAGGTTCCAGCGCCTGAATCAGTCGGGTCAGTTCTCCTGATGCATCCTTCATTTGCGCCACTGCACCCCCGCCCGCATTCCGATCGGCGCCCCGCACCGACACACTCCGTCCATGATCGTGTCACGGCAACCGTTTGCGGCAGTATACCCCTCATCAGAGGATGGGTTCAGTCTGCCCGGACAGGCCATCGCCCACATCGCCATCGCGGCAGACGCGGTTCTTGCCGCCGGTCTTGGCGGCATACATCAGCACGTCCGCACGACCGAGCAACTGGCCCGCCGTCTCGCCGCCGCGGTATTGCACCAGCCCGATGCTCGCGGTCACCGGGCGCCGGCTCAATCCGTCCGTCACCGCCGGTATCCGTTCACGCAGACCGTCCGACAGCGCATACGCCGCCTCCGCGCGCATACCCGGAAACACGATCAGGAATTCCTCGCCGCCCAGGCGCACCAGATAATCGCCCCGCCGAATGTGCCCGCGCACTTCGGCCGCCACGCCGCGCAGCACCCGGTCGCCCGCCTGGTGGCCCTCTTCGTCGTTGATGCGCTTGAAATCGTCCAGATCCAGCAGCGCCACGCTGACCGCCTCGCCGGGACGCCGATCCACCTGCGCCATGCAGCGCGCCAGCACCTCAAGCCCCGGCTCGCGCATCATCGCGCCNAGCAGCGCCACGCTGACCGCCTCGCCGGGACGCCGATCCACCTGCGCCATGCAGCGCGCCAGCACCTCAAGCCCCGGCTCGCGCATCATCGCGCCGGTCAACGCGTCGTAGCTCGCCTGCTCGCGCAGGCGCCGCTGGTACACGCTCAGCTCGCGATAGTGGTGCCAGGACAGCATCATCGAAACCCCGGCCGCGAGCAGCGAAACCCCGAATACCGTCGGCGCCACCGGTTGCGCCCCCTGGTTGATGGCCGGAAACAGGACATAGATCGCGCTCAGGCCGGCCATCAAGCCGGCGCTCCAGCGGAGCGAACGCACATGTCCGAGCAGTAGCACGTAGGCCAAGGGCATCACCGGTATCCAGACCAGCAAGATCGGCGAATCGAAATTGAACAGACTGCCCCAGAGCAGCGACAGCGTGATCAACAGCGCCATGACGCCGAAGATACGCTCACCGGTACCCGTGCTGCGCGACATCCAGTACCACAGCGGCAGCGCACAAATCGGGAATACGAGCGACGGCAACGTACGCAGGGTCAGCGGCGTCTCGCCATGGCGGGACTCGATATAGAACATCACCAGCGAGGCCACCACGCCGAGCGGCACGATCACGAACAGAAAACGGATGCGCTCGGCACGGTTTCCGACGCCGCCCACCTCGTAGCCTGCCCGGTCAGGCGACGCCTTTGCCATGTCGTCTTCCCTCTCAGATCGGCGGCCGAAGACGGAGCCACGCCGGTGGCGACCCCGTCATGCGATCGCACCGGTGGCGGTTTGCCCAGCCGCGGGGGGCGCCTCGCGGCAGACGCGGTTCTTGCCGCCGGTCTTGGCGGCATACATCAGCACGTCCGCACGACCGAGCAACTGGCCCGCCGTCTCGCCGCCGCGGTATTGCACCAGCCCGATGCTCGCGGTCACCGGGCGCCGGCTCAATCCGTCCGTCACCGCCGGTATCCGTTCACGCAGACCGTCCGACAGCGCATACGCCGCCTCCGCGCGCATACCCGGAAACACGATCAGGAATTCCTCGCCGCCCAGGCGCACCAGATAATCGCCCCGCCGAATGTGCCCGCGCACTTCGGCCGCCACGCCGCGCAGCACCCGGTCGCCCGCCTGGTGGCCCTCTTCGTCGTTGATGCGCTTGAAATCGTCCAGATCCAGCAGCGCCACGCTGACCGCCTCGCCGGGACGCCGATCCACCTGCGCCATGCAGCGCGCCAGCACCTCAAGCCCCGGCTCGCGCATCATCGCGCCCGTCAACGCGTCGTAGCTCGCCTGCTCGTACAGACGGCGCTGATATGTGCTCACCTCGCGGTGATCGTGCCAAGCCAGCAACGTCGCGAAGGCATATGCCAGCAACCCGGCGACGAAGGCCATCGGCGGCACCGGGTGCATGCCATGGTTGACGACCGGGAACAACAGATAGCCGGCGACAAGACCTGTCATCACGACCGCATTCCAGCGGATGGCGCGCTCATAACCCAGTAGGAAGATGTAGGTCAGCGGGAAGACCGGAAACCAGATTAGCGCGACCAGCTCGTTGAGCGTGAACAGCGCGCCAAGCAGCTGCTGCGCGCTGATCAGCAGCGCAAAACCGGTGAGACCCTGCTCGTAGCCGCGGTAGCCGCCGCGATGGATGCGATACAGCAGAAAAGGGGCGAACAGCGGGAACAGCATCGCGGGCAGCACGCGGAACCACGGCACCTGCTGCAGCTCGATATAGCTCATCAGCAAGGCCACCGCCACACCGATCGGCGTGGCGATGTCGAGAAACCGGATCTTGGTCCTGACGAACTCGTCGCTACGGCTCAGATCGCGCGCAATGTCGCGGATCACGGCGTCGGTCATGAGTGCCTCGGAGTGCATGCCGCCCGCGATGACCGGGCCGGTCGTTATGTATGCCGCCCATCGTGGCAACGGCGTCGCTCCATACCCGTACGGGTGTATTCCACTACAGTCAGCACGCGAAGTATAATCCGCGCATCCTATGATTGGCAGGCGCTACATGCGGTTGGTCTCCTTCGATGCTTTCCGAACCCTCGGACTGCCCGGCATCCATTACGTCAAACCCGAGCACTTCCTGCATCAGCAGGCGCTGGTCGATGCCGCCGACTGGGTACTGTTCCCGGAATTCTGGCAGCTCGGCACCCTGGTGTTCGCCCTGCGCAAACGCATCTTCCCGAGTCTGTCGAGCTACCTGCTCGGTCACGACAAGATCGAGATGACGCGAGCCTTCCAGGCGGTGGCGCCGCGTCACGTGCCCGAAACCGTCATCGCCGCCAACACACCGGACGATGCCGACCGGCTATGGTCCACGCTGACGCCGCCCTTCGTTGCCAAAATCCCCCGCAGCAGCATGGGCGAAGGCGTGTCTCTGATCGAATCGCACGCCGACTGGACGCGCTATCTCGCGGCCACGCCGACGATATACGCGCAGGAATACCTGCCCATCGACCGCGACCTGCGCGTGGTGATCGCCGGCAGCGAAGTCGTGGCCGCTTACTGGCGCCTGCAGTCCGCCCGCAGCTTCCACAACAACCTCGCGCGCGGCGGCCGCATCGGCGACGACCCGGTCCCTCCGGCGGCGATCGAACTCGCCCTGCTGCTCGCACGCACGCTCGGTATCGACCACGCCGGCTTCGATATCGCGATGGTCGGAGGTCATCCCTACGTACTCGAATTCAACCGCCTGTTCGGCTACCAGGGGCTCAACGGCCGCCTCGATCGGCTCGCCGGCGCCATACTCGATCACCTCCGCACGCAGGGCGACCATCATGGTCCCCATGACCCCATTCGCCCCACCCCGGTGTGGCCCACCGCCGCCTGAACGCAGCGACCGGCAAGGCGGGCCGTCTTATCGTTTTTCCCTATATCACCATCGGCAATCCCGCTGAATCCAAAAAAAACAATAAAAAAACAACAAATTAAATAAATATTGGCAATGAAAGCCCGGCCCGGGGCCGCATGGCGGTTTCGGGCCATCGGGCATAAAATGCCGCCCTCGGCAGACAGGCCCCTGCGGCCTTTCCCGTCACGTTCCATTCGCCACACCCGCCCCGCGGCCGCGTCCAGCCGACACGCCGGCGGGCAGTCTTCGGGGGAGCCGCACCCGCAGCGACCCGTTTGCACACCGGACAAGGAGTCGATCAACATGAAAGCCAAAGCCGCCGTCGCCTGGGAACCCCGCAAGCCCCTGGTCATCGAAGAGGTCGAGGTCGAAGGGCCCAAGGAAGGCGAAGTCCTGCTCAAGGTGCATGCCAGCGGCGTGTGCCACACCGACGCCTTCACCCTGTCAGGCGACGACCCGGAAGGCGCCTTCCCCTGCATCCTCGGCCACGAGGGCGGTTGCGAGGTGGTCGAGGTCGGCCCCGGCGTGAAGAGCCTCGCCGTCGGCGACCACGTGATCCCGCTGTACATCCCCGAGTGCGGCCACTGCGAATACTGCCTGTCCGACAAGACAAACCTGTGCCAGACCATCGCCGGCACGCTGTGGAGCGGCTACATGCCCGACCACACCCGACGCTTCAAAGCCCGCGGCCAGGACATCTTCCACTACATGGGCTGCTCGACCTTCAGCGAATACACCGTGGTGCCGGAGATCGCGCTGGCCAAGATCAACAAGGCCGCGCCGCTGGACAAGGTCTGCCTGCTCGGCTGCGGCGTCACCACCGGCATCGGCGCGGTGCTCAACACCGCCAAGGTCGAGCCGGGCTCGACGGTGGCCGTGTTCGGCCTCGGCGGCATCGGCCTGTCCGCCATCCAGGGCGCGGTGATGGCCAAGGCCGGGCGCATCATCGCCGTGGACATCAACCCGGAGAAATTCGAGATGGCCCGTGCCCTCGGCGCCACCGACTGCGTGAACCCCAAGGAACTCGGCGTCAGCACCACCGAGGCGATCAAGGAAATGACCCACGGCGGCGTCGACTACTCCTTCGAGTGCATCGGCAACGTCGAGGTCATGCGCGAGGCGCTGGAGTGCTGCCACATGGGCTGGGGCGTCTCCACCATCATCGGCGTCGCCGGTGCCGGCCAGGAGATCCACACCCGTCCGTTCCAGCTGGTCACCGGGCGCACCTGGAAGGGCACCGCCTTCGGCGGCGTCAAGGGCCGCACCCAGCTGCCCGACTACGTCGAGCGCTACATGAGCGGCGAGATCAAGATCGACGAAATGGTCACCCACACCATGCCGCTGGAAGACATCAACCGCGCCTTCGACCTCATGCACGAGGGCAAGAGCATCCGTTCCGTCATCCTCTTCTAAGGCCGGCCATGAGCTCACTCGAACGCATCGAACGCATCAAGGAAAGCGGCGGCTGGCTGGAGCGCTACCGCCACGACTCGGCGAGCTGCCGTTGCCCGATGACCTTCTCGATCTACCTGCCGCCGCAGGCCGAGCAGGGACCGGTGCCGGCGGTCTACTGGCTGTCCGGCCTGACCTGCACGGACGACAACTTCCGCACCAAGGCCGGCGCCCAGCGCTACGCCGCGGAACTCGGTCTCGCGCTGGTCATCCCCGACACCAGCCCCCGCGGCGAGGGCGTGCCCGACGTGCCCGAGCGCTACGACCTCGGTCAGGGCGCAGGTTTCTACGTCAACGCCACCCAGGCGCCGTGGTCCGAGCACTACCACATGTACGACTACGTCACCCGCGAACTGCCGGCGCTGGTCGAGGCGCACTTCCCGCTGGTGCCAGGGTTGAAGTCCATCTCCGGGCATTCGATGGGCGGCCACGGCGCGCTGATCTGCGCGCTGAAGAATCCCGGCGCCTACCGCTCGGTGTCGGCCTTCGCGCCGATCTGCCACCCGACGGTGTGCGGCTGGGGCGAGGGCTGCTTCGGCGCTTATCTGGGCGACGACCGCGAGGCCTGGAAGGCCTACGACGCGACCGAACTGGTCGCCGCCGGCGCCGCGCCCATCCCGCTGCTGATCGACCACGGCACCGACGACGAATTCCTGCCCGACCAGCTCTATCCGCAGGATCTCGAAACCGCCTGCCGCGCGCGCGATTTCCCGCTCACCCTGCGCATGCAGGCAGGCTACGACCACAGCTACCACTTTATCGCGAGCTTCATCGGCGAGCACCTCGCCTACCATGCGGCCGCGCTGAAATAGCGCCCGTCCTGCCGTGTCGGGGTGCGCCACCGCCCCCCGACACGGCTCACGCCAGCCCGGGTTCGCGCGCCGCGTGTTGCGCGGCCGCCCAGTCGCAGAATGCGTCCGCCGGCATCGGCCGGCCGTACAGATAACCCTGACCATAGCGGCAACCCAGACCGAGCAGCTGTTCGGTCTGCTCGGGGCGCTCGATCCCCTCGGCCACGACCGCGTGACCGAAGGGCTCCGCCATGCCGATGATCGCCTGCACCAGACTGCGGCTCTGGCTGACGTTGTCGATCTGGGCCACGAAGCGGCGGTCGATCTTGACCCCGCTGACCGGCATTTCGCTCAGATGGGAAAGACTGGCGTGCCCGGTGCCGAAATCGTCGAGGTAGACCGAAATGCCGCGCGCCACGCACTGCGACAGCACGTCGACGATTTCCTTGCGGTCGCTGAGCGCGGCGGTCTCGACGATCTCCAGGTGCAGGCGGTCGTAATCGATGGGATGCTCCCCGGCCGTGAGCTGATCGAGTGATTCGCAAAAACCCTTTTTGCGCAGCTCCCAATCCGACACGTTGAGCGCCAGGGTCATGCCCGACAGGGCCTCGCGGCACTGCCAGGCGCGCAGCAGCGCCACGCCGGTCACGATGACCCAGCGACCGATTTGCTCCATCAGCGGATCATCGTGCACGGCCCAGAGAAAGCTGTCCGGCGCGAGAACCGTGCCGTCCGCCCGCACCCAGCGCAGCAGCGCCTCAGCGCCGACGGGGCGGCCATCGCGCAGGTCGACGATCGGCTGCAGATACAGCGCGAGGCGGTTCTCCTGCAGAGCCGACTCCAGCGCCTCGCGGGTCGCGCGCCGGGCCTGCAGATGGCGGTCGATCTCGTAGCCGTAAAAGCGGTAGCCGCCGCCGTCGGCCTTGGCACTGTACATCGCCATGTCGGCCTGGTGGATCAGGGTATCGGCATCACCCTCGTCGTCCATCAGCATGGCCACGCCGATACTCGGACGCACCCCCACGCGGCGGCCTTCGACGGTCATGCGCAGACGCAGGGCGAGGTCGATGCGCCGGCACAGCGCCTCGACCTCGCTCACGCGCCCGATACCTTCCGAGAGCACCAGAAACTCGTCGCCGCCCATGCGCACCACGGTATCGCCGCGGCGCACGATCTCGCGCAGGCGATCGGCGCAGCTCTTGAGCAACAAATCGCCGAAATGGTGACCGAGGCGATCATTCACCGCCTTGAAGCCGTCGATATCGATCACAATGACGCTGAGCATGCGTTCCTGACGCCGCGCCCGGTTCATGGCCCCTTCCAGTACTTCGGGCAGGGCATGCCGGTTGGGCAGGCCGGTCAGCGAATCGCTCATGGCCTGCCTGCGCAGGCGCGACTCCATTTCCTCGCGCAGCAGCGCCGCGCCGATGAGGCCGGCCAGCGCCTCGACGGTTTCCAGGGCCTCGGGGTCGGGCAGGTTGGTGCGGCTGCCGAACCAGGACACGGCCAGCACGGCGGCCATCTCGCCGTCCGGCCAGCGCACCGGCACCGCAAGATTGGCGCGCAGCCCGGCCGCGACGAATATCTCCATCGCCATCGACGAATGCGCATAATCGCCCACGAAGCGGGACTGGCCGGTGCGCAGCACTTGGCCGGAAACGCCCTGTTCCACGGGGTAGCGATAGCCCATGAAACGCTTGCTGAAGGCCGGCGGCACGCCCAGAAAGAAGCGGTACTGCATGGTGTCGCCGTCGCGCACGATCAAGGCCGCGCCATCGGCGCCGCAGCAACTCGCCGCAGCGCCTGCCGCCTTGCGGAAATAATCCTCGAAACGCGACTCGCGCGACAAAGCCTTGAGCACCGCCGCCAGATTCAATGTGCCCGCGTTTTCCATGCCCCTTCCAGTCGCTCCATATCGGCACGCTCAAGCGGCTCAGGATACCGCAAGTGCACGCCGATTCGTCATTGTGATTGCAACGCCCGCACACCGGGTCAAGAATGCCCGCCTTCACGCATATTACGGACAGCATTTTTCATGCCCGACATGCCTGCCTCGCACGATAAGCGCCTGGCGCACTGGTCCCGTCGGCTTCGCAGGGCGGCGATCTCGCTCGCCGCCCTGCTGGCCGCCGTGCTGTTCGCCCACCCGCTTTTCGGGCTGGACACCGACGCCGCGCGCGGCGCCGCGCTGCTGGTGCTGACCATCGGCTTCTGGGCCACCGGCGCCCTACCGGAGCACCTCACCGCACTGTGGTTCATGCTGCTCGCGATGCTGCTGTCGGTGGCGCCGGCCGGCGAAGTCTTCTCCGGCTTCAGTTCGCCGGCGCTCTGGCTGGTGTTCTCCGGGCTGGTGCTGGGGCTGGCGATCGACCGTACCGGCCTGGGCGCACGCATCGCCAGGCAGATGGCCGACCGCATCACTCACCACTATCTCGCCCTGCTCGGCGGACTCGTCGCCGTCGGGGTCGTGCTCAGCTTCCTGATGCCATCCTCGCTCGGGCGTGTGGCCCTGCTGGTGCCGATTGCGCTGTCCGTGGCCGAGCATGCCGGCTTCGAGCCCGGCTCGCGCGGCCGCACCGGCGTGGTGCTGGCCGCCGCCTTCGGTTGCCAGATTCCCGCCTTCGCCATCCTCACCGCCAACGTACCGAATATGGTGCTTGCCGGCAGCGCCGAGACCCAGCTCCATCTCTCGCCCAGTTACGGCGAATATCTGCTGCTCCACTTTCCGGTGCTGGGCCTGCTCAAGGCGGTCGTGCTGACCCTGCTCGTGGCCTGGCTCTATCCCGACCGCACGCGGCCTGCCGCCAGGCCTGCGACCGTCAAACGCCCCCTGAGCCGCGACGAGCGCCTGCTCGCCGGCGTACTGGCAGCGGCCCTGGCGTTGTGGATGACCGATTCGATCAACCATCTCTCGCCGGCCTGGGTGGCGCTCGCGGCGGCGTTGATCCTGATGCTGCCGCGATTCGGCATGGTCGGGCCCGCCGCCTTCCGCGAGGGCATCAACTTCAATTCGCTCTTCTTCGTCGCCGGGGTCATCGGCTTCGGCGCGGTCGTCACTTACACCGGCCTCGGCGCGCGCTTTGCCCACCTGCTCGCTCAGGTGCTGCCGCTGGCACCGGGACATCCGTTGCGAGACTTCGCCTCGCTGACCCTGGTTTCGCTGGTCACCGGCATCTTCACCACCCTGCCCGGCGTGCCCGCCGTGCTGACCCCGCTGGCCGGCAAGATGGCAGCCGCCTCCGGACTGCCGGTCGAAACCGTGCTGATGACTCAGGTTCTGGGCTTTTCCACCGCGCTGTTCCCCTACCAATCCGCGCCGCTGGTAGTGGCGATGCAGCTGGGTGGCGAATCGCTGCTGCCCGCCTTGCGCCTGCTGCTGGCGTTGGCCGCGCTGAGCCTGACGGTGCTGCTGCCGCTCGATTATCTGTGGTGGCACGTGCTCGGCTGGCTTTGAGTTCGCCGGAAACGCCCCCCGCCGCGCCTAGCGCTCCGCCTGCGCCAGCAGCCAGTCGCGGAAGGCCTCAACCTCCGGCCGTTGCAGACGCGCGGGCGGCGCCACGAAGTGATACACATGATCGGTGGGCACCGCGCCGTCGAACAGATGGACCAGGCGGCCGGCCTTCAGCTCGTCCGACACCAGGCTGCGCCAGCTCAAGGCCACGCCGATACCGGACACCGCAGCCTGGATCGAAAGATTGAGATCGCCGACGTAGCGCGTGCGCAGCGGACCGTCCACATCGACGCCCAGCGAAGCCAGCCAGGTCTCCCAGTCCGGCATGCCGAGTTCCAGCTCCTGCTGGTCGTCCTGCAACAAGGTCACGCGCAACAGATCGTGCGGCGTGCGCAGACCGGCGGCGAGCGCCGGCGAGGCCACCGGCACGATGGATTCCGGCATCAGGCGCTCGGCATGCAGTCCGGCAAACGGCCCGGCGCCGAAGCGCACCGCCGCGTCGACGTCCTCGATGCGGAAATCGACCGCACGGCGGGTCGGCGACAGGCGCAGTTCGATCTCGGGATGTCTGGCCTGGAAATCGTCCAATCGCGGCACCAGCCAGCGTGCGGCGAACACCGGCGGACAGGAAACCACCAGAGGCCGGCCGGCATCGGCGCCGCGCAGCCGCCCGATGCCCTCGTACAGACGTTCGAATCCTTCGCTCAGCAGCGGCAACGCGGCCAGCGCCGCATCGCTGGGCTGCAGTTCGCGACCGCGGCGAAACAGGCTGATGCCGAGCAATTCTTCAAGCTGCCGCACCTGCTGGCTGACGGCCGCGGGCGTGACATGCAGTTCCTCGGCGGCGCGGGTGAACGAACGCAGCCGGATGGCCGACTCGAGCGCGCGCACGGCGGTCAACGGCGGCAGACGCCTTGCTATTAGATTTCCTTTAAATTGACTCAATGAAATGTCGTTTGATGTCTTGTTTAACGGAATTTAGGCTGTGTCCATCCGAAATTCAATTCAAGGAAAACTTTAGATGAACACGGCACTGGTCTATCTGCTCGTCACCGCCGCGGTGTTCTTCGGCGGCGCCAATTTCACCCTCGCCGGTCCGGTGATGACCGCCCTGCCCCCGCTGTGGGCGGCGGCCGCGCGCTTTCTCTTCGGCACGCTGCTGATCATGGCCATCGTGGCCTGGCGCGGCGGCGATCTGGTCGGTTCCGCACGCCGTCACGGTCCGATCTACCTGATGCTCGGGGTGGTCGGCATCGGCGGCTTCAATCTGCTGTTCTTCTTCGCCCTGCAGCACACCTCGCCGGCCAACGCCGCATTGATCCTCGCCACCAACCCCTTGCTGACCACCCTGCTTGCGGCGCTCACCCTAGGCGAACGCCCCACCGCGCGCCAGCTCGCCGCACTGCCCCTGGCGCTGATCGGCGTGGTGGTGGTGATCTCGGGCGGCAGCCTGGAGCGCCTGGCGGCGCTCAAGATATCCAGCGGCGATGCGCTGATGATCGCCGCCGATTTCGCCTGGGCGGCCTACAACGTACTTACCCGCCGTTACATGCCGGCCGGGCCGCCGCTGACCAACACCTCGCTGGTGATGGCGGCCGGCGCGGCGCTGCTGGTGCTCGTCGCCCTCGGTTCGGGCGAGCCGCTGCGCATGCCGGGCGGCGAGGCCCTGGCCGCGCTGGCGGTGATGGTGATCGGCGGTACCGTGCTGTTCTATCTCTTCTGGAGCATCGGCATCGCCCACCTGGGCGCGGGCCGCACCTCGCTGTTTCTCAATCTGGTGCCGGTCTTCGCCATGCTGCTCGACACCCTGGTCGGCATTCTGCCGACCGCCGCCCAACTCGTCGGCGGCGCGCTGGTGATCGGCGGCGTCACGCTCGCGATGCTGCCGCGCAGGCAACCGGCCGAAGCCTGAACGGCTAGGGCGCGAACGGTACCCGTAACAGCACGCGGTGCGCCTGACCGTGAGCATCGACCTCAGCGATGCCGATGCCCACGGCACGGATCCGACCGCCGGCGAAATGCCCGCCCGGCCCGCGCATGAAGGACGCGATGCGTGCCGGGTCGGCGGGGGTCAGCAGGGTCAGGTGCGGCTGGAACTGCGCGAACACGTTGGGACTGCCCCAGCGGCGGAACACGGCCTGCTTTTCCGGATAGGCCCTCACCCAACCCGGCATCGGCGGGTGCGACACGCGCAGGGGATCGAGCGCGCGGGTGACCGCATCGGCAAGACGCCGCATGCGGCGATTGACGCCGACCTGAAGCAGCAGCCAGTGGCTGGGCGTGGCCACGATCCGCCCGAGGCGCATGTCGAAGCCAGGCTCGTGCGCCGCCAGCGCACGCACCCGTCGCTCGATCTCCGGCAGCCGCCCCGACGGGTAGTCGGTGAGATACAGCGTGACGTGCGGCAGGTAGCCCTGCGCGTATAGCGGGTGCAAACCCTGGGCCGACAACTGCCGCGCCAGCGTCTGCACCAGCGGACGTAGACCGTCTCCCGGGATCAGGAACACGTCGTAAGCGATCACCTTGCCGTTCGCCATCGCGCACCCTCCCGCCGCAAGCAGTCCCAACCCCAGCACCACGCCGGCCCAGCCGCGCACGCGCCTCCAGGTCCGCGCGTTCAATCGTCCGATCCCTTCACGCGGCCGCGCAGTGATTTGGTGCGCCCGCGCAACGCCTTGCCCGCCAGGCGCCGCTCGCGCGCGCCACGCGAGGGCCGGGTCGGCCGGCGCGGCCTCGACAAGCGTGCGCAGGCGCGCCCGGGCATCCTCGACGTTGCGCTCCTGGCTGCGGTAGCGCTGCGCCTTGACCACGATCACACCCTCCCGGCTGATGCGCTGGTCGCACCATGCCAGCAGTCGCTCGCGTACGGATTCGGGCAGCGAGGAGGCACGGATGTCGAAGCGCAGATGGATGGCGGTGGCCACCTTGTTCACGTTTTGCCCCCCAGGCCCCGTCGCACGTATCGCCGTCAGCTCGATCTCCCGTGCGGGAATCGTCAAGCCGTCGGCCATTCTGAGATCGTCATCTTGCGCATTCATTCTGCAACCCTTGTCGGCCTCTCGCCCCAACGGCGTACATACGGTCGCTTCCACAAGCCGCGTCGAAAGGCGCCTCCTCCGGCATTGCCCGCACCCTCGACCGTGAACAGGCCCTAGCATAACGCCCCGCGCCACCCGCTTCAGCGCGCGGGCATCATATCCATTACAAGCAAAAGGTTTATTGCGCATACTTGTCCACGACAATGTCCGCGCATCATTCATGATCAAGGGATAACCTGATGTCCAACAGCTACCGACTCGTGATGGCCTGCGAAGACCGCGTGGGAATCGTCGCCGCCGTTTCCGGCTTCCTCGCCGAGCACGGCGGCTGGATACTGGAAGCCAGTCAGCACGCGGACGCGGCCAACGGCTGGTTTTTCATGCGCTACGAAATCCTGGCCGACTCGCTGCCCTTCGACCTCGACGGCTTCCGCACCCGCTTCGCGCCCATCGGCGAGCGTTTCGGCATGGAATGGCGTATTGCCGACGCCGCCACGCCCAAGCGCGTGGTGCTGATGGCCAGCCGGCTGGACCACTGCTTGTCGGACCTGCTGCACCGCTGGCGGAGCCAGGAAATGGTGTTCGACATTCCCTGCGTGATTTCCAATCACGAGGATCTGCGCGACTTCGTCGAATGGCACGGGATCCCCTACCACTGCGTGCCGGTGCCGCAGCATGACAAACAGGCCGCCTTCGCCGCCGTCAGCAAGCTGGTCGACGGCTGCGACGCCGATACCGTGGTGCTCGCACGTTACATGCAGATCCTGCCGCCCGATCTGTGCACGAAGTACGCCGGCCGGGTGATCAACATCCACCACAGCTTCCTGCCTTCCTTCGTCGGCGCCAAGCCCTACCACAAGGCCTTCGAGCGCGGCGTCAAACTGATCGGCGCCACCTGCCATTACGTCACCGAGGTGCTCGACGCCGGTCCCATCATCGAGCAGGACGTGATCCGCGTGGCCCACGACGACACCGTCGACGACCTCGTCCGGCTCGGTCGCGACGTGGAAAAATCCGTCCTCGCACGCGGCCTGCGCTATCACCTGGAGGATCGTGTCCTCATCCACGGCAACAAGACCGTGGTGTTCGACTGACGCCGTCGATCGGCCGTCCTCAATCAGGCGGCAAGGTCAGGCCGTGGCGGGCATGCCACTCGGCCAGGGATTCGTCCGGGTAATCGTCGAAGACGAGGTCTCCTGGCCGCAGCTCGGGTTCGGCCCAGCCGGCCCTGGAGCCCAGCATCATGTGCGTGCGCGCGGGCGGTACCGGCAAAGGCGTATCGATGGCGGAAGCCTGCGGATGCACCAGCTCCGGCCAGCGCGAATCCCACAGCCACAGCGCGCTGCCGCAGTGCGTACAGAAATAGCGTCTACCCGGATCCGGCCGACGATCGCCGCTTTCGGGATCCGTCATCAGCGGACGATATTCACCCAAGTGTTCGAATCCTTCGACCGCCAGACTGGCATGATCGGCGCCGAGGTTGACGGCATAGCCGCCTCCGCCGGCGGTCTTGCGGCAGATCGAGCAATAGCAGCGGTTGAAGGGATAGGGCTGGGCCGATTCGACCGAGAAACGAACCCGGCCGCAATGACAGCTTCCGCGCAGCAGCATGTCAATCCTCCTGCTCAGGCATGGTCGGCATGGGCTTCAACAGACAGGCGCGCACCTCCGGCCCCGTCGCCACGGCCTTGCGCGTGTGACGGTCGACCGGACACCAAAGCGTGCGCGCGCGCACCAAAAGACGACCGTCCTCGGCACGCAGAAATTCGGTATGACGCACGAAACGGCGACGCAGCGCTTCGCTCACCCAGGTCTGCACCCGCAGCGTCTCGCCCTCGTAGGCCGGACGCTTGTAGTCGATCTCGTGCCGCAGCACCACCCACAGCAGGGTCGCGCGCAGCTCCGGCGTGGCCACGACGCGCCAGTGCGCAATTGCGGCATCCTGGACCCAACGGAGGTAAACTACGTTGTTGACATGGCCCAGGGCATCGATGTCGGCCGGCGAAACCGTCAGGCTCAACTCGAAGCGCCCGCCTTCAGGTGTCACAATAGGGGCCTCCATGCACACACCCCGCCGCGCCGGCACGCCGGCCGCGCCGCGGACTGACTCGAACCGCGACGGCCCCGGCAAGGCCGCGCCGCCGCAAGCCACAGAGAGATCGGGAAGTATTCATGCCTTACACGGAACAGCAAGTCACCTCCGTCCGCAAGTGGTCGGACAAGACCTTCAGTCTCACCACCACCCGCCCGGAGAATTTCCAGTTCAAGAACGGCGAATTCGTCACCCTGGGTCTGCGCCCCGAGGGCAAGCTGATCGCACGCGCGTATTCCATCGTCTCGACCAATGACGCGGATCACCTCGAATTCCTGAGCATACACGTCCCGGACGGCCCGCTCACCAGCCGGCTCGTGCACATCAGCGAGGGTGACGGCATCTGGATCAACACCAAGGCCACCGGCTCCCTGACATTGGACTACGTCCGCCCGGGACGCAATCTTTATCTGCTCGCCACGGGTACCGGGCTGGCACCTTTCATGAGCCTGATCCGCGCCCCCGAAACCTACAGCCAGCATGAGCGCGTGATCCTGGTTCACACCGTGCGTACCGTGCCCGAACTGGCCTATCGCCACGAGATCGAGGCCCTGTGCGACGACAAGCTGCGCTACGTGCCGACCGTCACCCAGGAACCCTTCGAGGTCTGCCGCCGCGGCGCCGATCTGTTCCGCTCGGGCGAGTTGTCGGAAATGCTCGGCCTCCCGGTGCCGGACCCGGAGCATGACCGCGTCATGCTCTGCGGCAACCCGCACATGAACGAGGAAATGACCGACCACCTCGAAGCCAACGGCTGGGTCATGACCAACTACAAGGGCGTCGGCAACTTCACCGTCGAAAAGGCCTTCGTCCTCGCCAAGGACGACTGACCCGCGCGGCCGCCGCCCGACGACGGGCGGCGGCCGCGTGCACTAGAGCGTGCGCACCCGCTCCAGCATGCGTTCGGCATGCCCATTCGGGTCGACGCCGTATTCGACATAGGCCAGCCGGCCCTCCCGGTCGACGATGAAGGTTGAGCGCATGATACCCATCCGCCGCTCCCCGTTTTTCTCCTTTTCCTGCCATACCCCGTAGCGCTCGCACAAATCGCCCGAGGTATCCGCGAGCAGGCCGATATCCAGTCCGTACTTGTCGATAAAGTCGCGATGGCTCTCGCTGGAATCCCGGCTCACGCCGAACACCACGGCGCCGGCGGCCGAGAAGTCGCGGGCCAGACGCGAGAAATCCTTCGCCTCGATGGTGCATCCGGGGGTGTCGTCCTTGGGGTAGAAATACAGCACCACGTGCTGCACGCCCTCGTAATCCGCCAGCCTGACCGGCGCGCCAGACTGGTCGAGCGTGGAGAAATCCGGCGCCTTTTGTCCCGTTTCGAGCATGTTGTGTCCTCCTGTTGCGTGGTTCGGGTATCGCTAGGGTCTGTTCGCAAGACTGTGGCCGCGACATGCCCCGCGGTTCAAGTGGCGCGCGACAGGGCATACGGGTCGCTCTCGAACCAATCGGCCAAATGACGCATCGTGGCCCCGATCGCCGGATTGCGCCGGACATCGCGATGCGCCACGCACCAGCATTCGAGCGCCGGCAGCTGCAGCCAGGTCATGACCGGAACCAGCTCCGGCCAACGCACGGCAAGCCCCTGGTGCATGGCACAGATGCCCGCGCCCGCCCGCGCCAGTTCGATCTGCGTCGGCAGATGATCGCAACGCAGGCTGAAATCGTCACGCGTGATCTCCAGGCCCATGCGCGAAGCACCCTCGATGAAATCGGCGTCAAGATCGTTGCCGATCACGCTGTGCCCGACCAAATCGCCCCAATGGGCCGGATCGCCGTGCCGGGCCACGTAATCCCGGTGCGCATAAAAACCCAGCGGCATGTCGGCGAGCCGACGCACCACCAGATCGGCCTGCGCCGGACGGAACATGCGCAGCGCGATATCCGCCTCGCCGCGGTCGAGACTGGCGACGCGATTGCTGATCACCACATCCACCCGGATGCCCGGATGACGGCGGCGCAGCGCCGCCAGCGCGGCCGGCAGCAGATAGGTACCCAGCACCTCGTTGACGCTGACCCGGACGTCACCCACCGTCTCGGCGGAAATGCCCGCAGCCTCGCGGGCAAAATCGCCCGCAGCCCGCCCCATCCTTGCCGCGGTTTCGACCAGGCGTTCGCCGGCCTCGGTCAGGCTCACGCCCTGTTTCGTACGGCGCAGGAGATTGACCCCGGTTTCGCGCTCCAGCGCCAGCATCTCCCTGCTCAGGGTCGGCTGCGAAAGACCCAGCTCACGGGCCGCCGCGGACAGACTGCCGGCAACGGCAACGGCCAGGAAAATACGCACGCGGCGCCAATCGACGTCATTCATATTTGCATAACGGTACGAAGAATATTCCTATTCTAATACCAATATACATAACTCAAACTGGCCGTCGAAATCACATGGTCAGGAGACAACCATGCCGAGAGCACTCATTTTGGGCCTGGGCGGCGGTTTCGGCAGTGCCGTGGCCGGGGCGCTGCACGCACGGGGCTGGGAACTCAGCGCGTTGGTACGCGATGCGTCGCGATTGCCCCCAGGCTTGCCGGCGGCGAGGCTATTCGCCGGCGATGCCCGGCGGCGCGACGATCTGCAACGCGCCGCGGAGGGTGCCGAGGTGCTGGTGCACGCGGCCAACCCGGCCAAATACCGCTGGCGCGGCGTCGCGCTGCCGATGCTCGAAAACGCCGCCGCAGTCGCCGAGAGCGAACGTCTGACCGTACTTTTCCCGGGCAACGTCTACGTCTTCGACCCGGCCGACGGTCCGGTCTTCGACGAGAGCTCGCCGCAGCGGCCGATCACCGAGAAAGGTCGGCTGCGCCTGGCCATGGAGGCGCGGCTCGCGCAAGCCGCCGAGCGGGGCGCCAGGGTCATCCTGCTGCGCATGGGCGACTTCATCGGCCGCCATGCCGCAGGCAGCTGGTTGCAGTACCTGATCCGACGGGTACCCCGGGGCATCCGACTCACACTGCCGGGCACGTCCGAACTGCCGCATACCTGGGCCTATCTGCCGGACGCCGCGGCCTGTGCCGCGGCCCTGCTCGAGGTGCGGGGGGAGCTGCCCGCCTGGTATTCCCTGCACTACCGTGGCCACCGCGCCAGTTTCGCCGAAATCGCCACCGCCCTGCACACAGCCAGCGGCCTCGAAGTGATTCCGCATCCCATGGCGTGGTGGCCGTTGCGACTCGCGGCTCCGTTTTCGCCTCTGATGAGAGGCGTGATCGAAATGCGCTACCTGTGGCAGCGGGAGGTAAACCTGGATGACGGGCGGCTGCGGTCGATCGTCGGCGACCGTTGCCCGCGGACCCCGTTGGACGAGGTCATGCGCGAGATGCTGCAAGGGCCGGTGCCAGCGGATTGACCCCGAGGCGCAGGCGCACGAGAATCCCGCGTTTGCCGCCTGCGTCGTACCGCCATGCCCGGCCTGCCGCCGATCTCCATAGCACGCTCCCGCCCGCACCGGACGCCGACATGACCTCCGTGCTGGGTTCGGTGCTGCCCGTGTTCGCGCTGATTCTGGCCGGTTTCGTGGTCGGTCGGCGGGGCCTGCTCGGCGCCGCGGCGACCGACAGCCTGAACAATTTCGTGGTCTGGCTGGCACTGCCCGCGCTGCTGTTCCAGGCCATGGCGCAGATCACCTGGCGCGAGGTCGCCCACCCGGGTTTCCTGATCGCCTTCGGCGTCGGCATGGGCGTCACCTTCCTGGTCGCACTGCTGTTCGCGCGCGCACCGGGCCGCGGACTCGCGGACCTGAGCCTGGAGGGACTGAGCGCGTCCTACGCCAACACCGGCTACATGGGCATCCCGCTGTGTCTGATCCTGTTCGGCAAGGACAGCCTGCCGCCCGCGATCATCGCCACCCTGATGACCGCGACCGTGCTGTTCGCCGGCGCCATCGTGCTGATCGAGACCGATCTGCAGCAAAGCCCTCATTTCGGCCGCACCCTGCTGCGCGTGGGCCGCTCGCTGCTGCGCAATCCGCTGGTGCTCGCCCCCCTGCTCGGGTTGGCCTACGCGCTCACCGGATGGCCATTGCCCGCCCCGGTGCTGCGCTTCACCAGCCTGCTCGGCGCCGCCGCCAGCCCCTGCGCGCTGGTCACCATCGGCCTGTTCCTGTCGCGCAGGCAACCCGGGCAGGCCGGCGGCAGCGTCGGCCGCGTGGTCGGATTCAAGCTGTTCCTGCAGCCGCTGGTCACCGCCGCGCTCGCCTTCGGCGCCTTCCAGATGCCGGCGGTGTGGTCGCATACGGCGGTGCTGATGAGCGCCCTGCCGGTGGGCACGGGACCGTTCATGCTGGCCAAGTTCTACGACCGCGAAGCGGGTCTCGCCTCGCGTTCGATTCTCTATTCCACGCTGCTCTCGGTGGCGACGATCTCCGGTCTCGCCGCCTGGCTCGGCGGCTAGCGCGATTCGCGCGGCGGCAGCGTTTCCTCGTCCTCCTGCGCCAGGCCGTCGTTCAGCGACACCCAGGGCAGGCGGCTGCTCACCCAGATATGTCGATCCGGCGGATGGCGCTCGGGATGGTCCAGGGTGCTCACGGTGACGTCGAGGGTATCCGGCGCGAGCGGCGTCCACAGCGCGAGGTGTGCGCCGCAGGCGGGACAGAAATAACGTTCGCCCCCGCTTGCCGGCCGGTAGCAGTGCGGCTCGACTCCGGTCCACTGGAAGGCCGCGCGCGGCACGCTGGCCCAGGTGACATGCGTCCCTCCGGTGCTGCGCCGGCACTCGCCGCAGTGGCAGATCGCCACGTCGTCTAGAGCGGGCATGTCGATCCGGTAGCGGCAGGCACCGCAGGCACAGCCTGCCTGCGATCGGGCCGGCGACAACGGATGGGTGCGGACGGTCGGTAGCGGGAACGCTCATGTGCGGCACTCGCTGCAGCGGATACCCCGAGTATAGTGGGCACGCGCGCAGGCACGCTCGTGGTGCCGGCATCGCATCCATGCACGGCGCGGGTGCGTCTGGCGTACGGCGCTCAGATAAACTGGTCGATACAGAGGATCGTGTACAGGTTCGCCAGCAGCTCCGGATAGGGCTGGTCGAAGACGACGCCGGCGACGTTCGCCTTGCCCTGCTCCGTAATGCGCACGATCTTGCCGATCAACGCCTGGATGCCCAGCGGGTCCGGCAAGGCCAGCTCCAGGCCGACGGCCATGCCCGCGCTGCGCTGACCCGCTGACGGGTTGCGGCAAGCCACCTTGGCGCCCTGCTCGGAGATATCCAGCAGCAGGGCGGTTTCCTTTTCGCCATTGTCGCCGGTCACCACGCACGGCAGACGACAGGGCAGACGCTGATGCTGGCGCACGCTGACGCGCGTGATCGTAGCCGGATACTGCATGAATATCAGTGGCTCGGGCACCGAAATCGTATGCATGATCGAACTGTTGAAGCCGTAGGCCACACCCTCCACCAGGAAACGCACGACAATGTTGTCGCCCACCCTCGGCGGCACCGGCGGCCCGCCACGCGTGCCGTCGGCACGGAAAATGAGGTAGCGGTCGGCCACGCAACCGAGCACGCTGGCCTCGAAACGGGCCTCGTAGGGCCGTATCTGCACATAGACCCGGGTCCCGCCCGCCAGCACGGCGGCAAGCTCGTGGCTGACGGGCTGCTCGACCATGGCCTGTCCCTGGGTGACTTCTTGTTGTGTATTCACCACGAACGCTCTCGCTCCGGCGGCAAGCGAACCGAGCTGCCGCCACATTATCGGTTATTTGATTCGCTGGATCGTCGATTGGCCAGCCGACACACTTATCACATACGCGCTGCATTCTTATTTCAACGACAGGCCGCCTCGTCCTGCAGGCCCGGGCCGCCGTTGAACATTTTCCTGCAACATTCAGGCCCGCGAATTGCGCGCGCGGCTACTTTGCCTCGTCGGCCACAATGGAACCGATGCGCTCGCCCATGCCGGGGTCCCGTGCGGTGGCGCTACGCGCATAGAAATAGGCCACCGCGAGCACGCCCAGCGCCACATAAGGGTAGAGATTGAACGGGTAGGGCTGCCCCGGCGTGACCAGCCCCCAGACCGGCAGAATCATCGCCAGAAAACCCAGCATCGGCAGCGCGGCATGCCGTACCCAGGAGAAAGCCGCGCGATGGGTTCGCCAGACATACGCCGGCAGGGCCAGATTGGTCACGCCATAAATGATCGCGACCGGGATGGTACCGCAGGTCGCGGCCTCGCCGAAGTAATTCACGGGATTCTTGCCCTCCGCAAACATGAACAACAAAGCGAGCGCGGCGAGCAGGAAGGTCGCGATGGCCGCCCACGGCGTACGATGGCGGTCGTGCACCGCGCCGAACAGATTCGGCAGCAGTCCCTCTCGCCCGCTGTTGAATAGGATGCGCGATTGAGCGTTCACCAGCCCGATCAGCGAACCGAGAATGCTCGTCACGCCGGCCAGATACAGCAGCACCACCACACCGCCCAGCAGATGGGCCGTCAGATCGACATAGGGCACCTGCGCAGCTTCAAGCGCCTTGGCGTCGTAACCGAACCCCACCACCGTGGCATAGGCGAGAAAGGTGTAGAGCACGCCGATGGCGAGCACGCTGGCGAACAGCGCACGCGGTACCAGTCGCCGGGGAGTCATCGTTTCATCCGCCATCATGGAGGCGTTTTCCCAGCCGATGAACAGAAAAATGGCGATGGGAAATCCAAGCCCCAGCCCCTTGAACCCGCCCGCCAGCGACTGCGGATCGAGCGGACGCAGACTCAGGCGACCATGCACGCCCAGCAGCGCAATGCCGACGACCACCAGAATCGCCAGTTCCAGCCAGAAGGCCGCCGCCGCCCAGGCCGTGGACAGGCGCACCCCGCGCACGGTCATCGCGCCGACCAGCACCAGGGCCGCAAAGGTCATGATCTGCCAGGGAATCTGCACATGGAGGTATCGATGAAGCGTTTCGCTGGTCCAGCCGCCCATGATTGCCACCACGGCTGAACCGGCGAGGATATAACCGAATATCAGGAACACGGCGGCGGTCACCGCCGCCGTCGCGCCGAAACCTTTGCCGATGAATGTCACGAACGAACCCGCCGAGGGCGTAAAACGCGAAAATTCCGCCAGCGTGTTGGCGAGGAACAGCACCGCGATCATGGCCACGAGGATGGTCAGCGGCGCCGCCACGCCCGCTCCCGCCACGATGACGCCGAAACCGAAATAAAAACTCATGGCCGGGGCGATATTCGCGAGCGTCGCCGACACGATATGCCCGAGGCCGAGTTCGCCCTGGCGGAGTCTTGCCGGCACTGCGTGGGAATGCATGATGATCGCCCGCCATCATCGTAAAAAACGATTGGACAACGGATGCGGCTGCAGGTTTCACGCGGGGTTGCGGCGTCACCCTTGACAGCGCCTAAAGTGGCCTCGGCGCCCGCCTTTGCTGATGGTTCGATCCGTCATTCAAACCGCCGCACGAACGGCCTTCAGCTTCGCTCCCAGCACAACACCCGGTTGTTCGCCGGCATCGCGATGTCTTGCAGCAGCCGCAGGCCGACCTCCGAGGTCAGCGCCTGCACCGCTTCGAAATCGCGCACCCCGCTTTGCGGGTCGCGCGCCTTGAGCCAGGCGTCGAAGCGGGCATTGCTGTCGCTGGTATAGCGGCCGCCGTAGTTGAAGGGGCCGTACAGGGCAAAACGCCCACCGGGGACGAGCGTGCGACCAACGCCGGCGACGAAGGCCTGCACGGCCGCCCAGGACATGATATGCGCGGTATTGGCGGAATAGACATAATCGAAGGCCGCCGCACGCACCGGCCACGGCTGCGTGCGCACATCGAGTTCGAGCGGTTCGAGAAGATTTTCGCCGCCCTCCTCCTCGCGCCAGGCGCGGATACCGGAAAGGTTCTCGGCGACATCGCTCGGCTGCCAGATCAGATGCGGCAGATCGCTGGAGAAATACACCGCGTGCTGGCCCGTGCCGCTGCCGATTTCAAGCACGCGGCCCGGCGCCGCGAACAGGCGGATCAGGACGGCGAGAATAGGCTCGCGATTCTGGTCGCTGGATTCTGAATAGGGTTTGTGCATATTTGACATCGGCGGACGGCGGACGGCGGACGGCGGACGGACCTAAGGTTAGCATCCGCCGGCCGGACGCGAGCGCGCGGCGATGTGCGTGACGCACACCGCCGCGCCTGCGCACTTCCGTCGTCGATCAGTCCGCCGGCGGCAGTGTGATCGCGGTGAACAGCGTCTGGCCATGCGCCTTCACGCGGACCGCGATCGAATGGCCGGCCGGCAGCCCGTCGACCAGACGTTTGAGCTGCTCCGGCGAACGGATCGGCTCGCCGGCCAGATCGAGGATCACCATGCCCGGGGTGATGCCCGCGTTGGCGGCCGGACCGTTGCCGACGCCGATGACCAGCACGCCGTGCCCGACGCCGAAATGCTTCTTGTCCTTCTCGCTCAGCGATTGGACCTGAATATGCAGGCGCGAGATATTGCCGTTCACCGTCGAACCGTTGCCGCCGCCGGCGTTTTGCGGCAGTACGCCGACCGTCGCATGCAGCGTCATCGCCTTGCCGTTGCGCAGGATGCCGATGTCGACCTTCGTCCCCGGCAGGGTGTTGCCCACCATCGGCGGCAACTGCCCCACCGTGTCGACCGGCTGCCCGTTGAAGGTCACGATCACGTCGCCGGGCTTGAGACCGGCCATGGCGGCGGGGCTATGGTGCGACACCGAGGCGACCAGCGCGCCCACCGGCTCCTTCAGATTGAGGGCCTTGGCCATCTGCGTGGTCACGTCCTGCACCTCGACGCCGAGCCAGCCGAACTGCACCGGCTTGTGCTGCTTGAAGTCGTCCACCACGTGCATCACGGTGTCGATCGGGATCGAGAACGAGAGCCCCATGTAACCGCCGCTGCTGGTGTAGATCTGGTCGTTGATGCCGACCACCTGACCGGACATGTTGAGCAGCGGGCCGCCGGAATTGCCGGGGTTGATCGGCACGTCGCTCTGGATGAAGGGGATGTACTCGTCGTCGTGCGGCAGGGTGCGGTTGATCGCGCTGACCACGCCCTGGGTCACGGTATTGAAGAACCCGAACGGCGCACCGACCGCAAGCAGCCACTGGCCGACCTTGAGGTTATTGGAATTGCCGATCGGCGCCGTGGGCAAATCATGCGCGTCGATCTTGAGCAGCGCCGTGTCGTAGCGCACCGACAGGCCGACCAGCTTGGCCGGGTAGGAGCGGTGGTTGGTCAGGGTCACCACGATGTGGCTGGCGTGGCGCACCACGTGGCCGGCGGTGACAATGTAGCCGTTGGAGCTGAGGATGAAGCCCGAGCCGAGGTCAGTCACCTTCTCGTGCTGCTGCCCGCCGGGCGCCATGAACTGGCGGAAGAACTGATGGAACGGCGAACCCGGGGGGAAAGGATCCTGCGGTCCTTCGTGCACCACACGGGAACTGGTGCTGCTGATGTTCACCACGGCGTCGCCGACGCGCTTGATGATCGGCGTGAAGTCGGGCAGGTTCACCAGTTGGCGCTGCGGCGAGGTGTCGGGGTGTATGGGCAGGTCCGGCTTGCCGGCGAAGGCCCAGCCGCTCATGCCCATACCGATCCCGAACACCGCCGCCAGGAACGCGTTCAACCAGATGCGGGGCGCCCTGTGCCGGCGTCGCGGCAACATTTTCCATTTCATGATCGTTTTCTCCCTGTCTGGCATATTGTCTGGCGGATGGACAGGAAAGCGCCGCGTGGGTTCCGTGCGCTCGAAACGGCTCGCTTGCGGCGTAAATGCCGCAAAGCGAGAGACCGCGCGGTCTGTGGCCAGCCCGCCGCGGTTGCCGCTTGGCGAAGATTTACTCGTTTTTACGCATCAGGGAGGACCTGCAGACCGATGACGGCGGACGCACGCGAAATCGTGATTTGCGAACTGGACGGCGTGCTCGCGCTGATCGAGCATCGCCTGCACCACCTCTACAACGATACCGGCGAACGCAACTGGCAGGCCTTCCACGCCGCCTGCGGCGGCGACATGCCCAACCTGCCGCTGATCCAGCGGCTCAATCAGGCGCGCGCGGCGGGAACGCCGGTGGTGCTGCTGAGCGGCCGTGGCGCCGAGGTGCGTGCGCAGACCCTGCAGTGGCTTCACGACTGGCAGATCGCGCATGACGCGCTTTGGCTGCGGCCGGAAGGCGACCGCCGTCCGGCGCTCGCCTTCAAGGCCGAGGTGATCGAGCGGCATTACCCCGGCAGTCGCATCCGCCGCGTCTACGAATCGGCGCATCACCTCGACGTCGCGCGCTGGCATGCCCAGCAGGGCACGCCCTGCACGCTGTTCGGCCCCAACCAGGGCAACGGCGCGACGCGCGAGCAGTTCGAGCTGAAAACCGTCCGCCACGCCTGCGAGCATGTGATGCTCTACCCCTTCTACGGCGACGACGACTATGCCTGGGAAGACCGTTGCGGGCAGCTTGCCGCCGGCACCTGCCTGCTGTGCCAGGCCGGGGAGGCCGAGGCGGAGCGCGCCCGGCAGGCCGCCGCAGCACGCCTCGCGGCGCAGGCGCGCGGGCTGCCGCCGCTGGAGGGTTCGGAAAGGCAGGTCGCCTGGGCCGAGGGCGTACGCCTGTCCGCCTTCGGCGGCCTCGACAAGGTCAACGCCTGGGTCGCCCGCGTCGATGCGCAGGCCGAGGCCGAGGACCCCGACCACTGGCGCGCGGTCAAGCAGGGCATCGCCCGCGCCGCCGACTATCTCGCCGCGCAGACCGAGGCGCGCTGGTGGATCGACCACCGCCACGGCATCAGCAACAGCCTCGACGGCGGACGCGCGCTGGTCAACGCGGTGGCCGAGCAGGAAGGCTACTTCTAGGGCTTGACGAACAGCTTGCGCGGGAACGGCGCGAGCAGTTCGTAGCCGTCGGCGGTGACCACGAAGCTTTCGGATATCTCCACGCCCCAGTCGTCCATCCAGATTCCGGGAATCAGATGGAAGGTCATGCCCGGTTCGAGCACGGAACGGTCGCCGGGGCGCAGGCTCATGGTGTGCTCGCCCCAGTCGGGCGGATAGTTCAGCCCCATCGAATACCCGATGCGCGACTCCTTGACGATGCCGCGCGGCGCCGTGACCGACCGCCAGGCCGCCTCGATGGCCTCGCAGGTGGCGCCCGGCTTGACCGCATCCAGCGCCGCCTGCACGCCGTCGGCGACGATCATCGCCGCGTCCACCAGACGCTTGGGCGGATCGCCCATGAACACGGTGCGCGCCATCGGGCAGTGGTAGTGGTAGCGCGCCGCGGCCAGCTCCAGGATGCAGGCCTCGTCGCGCACGAAGGGCTTGTCGGTCCAGGTCAGGTGCGGGGTCGAGGTGCCGCGGCCGGTCGGCAGCATCGGGGCGATGGCGGGGTAGTCGCCGCCATAGGCCTGGGTGCCGCGCATCTGCGCGCGGTAGATCTCGCCCACCGCGTCGCACTGGCGGATGCCCGGCTCGACATTGCCCAGCGCGACCTTCATCACCCGCTGCATGATCTGTCCGGCCTGGCGCATGTATTCGAGTTCCTGCGGCGACTTGATCGAACGCAGGCCGGAGATCAAGCGGGTGACGTCGGTGAAGCTCGCATGCGGCAGCTGCCGGCGCAGCACCTCGTAACCGCGTGCGGAGAAATAGTAGCTGTCCATGTCCAGGCCGACGCGGGCGTTGTCCAACTCACGCTCGCGCAGGATGTGCGCCACGAAATCCATCGGATGGCGGTGATCGTGGTGCACGTAGCGGTCGGAATAGGCGTAGAGATTGCCGTCGTCCACGTAGGTGGTCTCGCGCGCGCCGTTGAGGTCGATCCCGCGCCCGATCCACAGCGGCTCGGGTTCGGCCAGGGCCACCACGATCAGCTGCGGCACGTAAAACGACCAGCCGTCGTAGCCGGTCAGGTAATTCATGTTGGCCGGGTCGAACACCAGCAGCACCTCGATCCCCTGCGCCTTCATCAGAGTCTTGGTGCGCAGCAGGCGGTCGGCGTATTCCAGCGGGCTGAAGGGCAGCGGCCAGATGTCGCCGTGACGCGCGGGGCAACCGACCGGCGACACCGCGCTGGCATGCTGGTAAGGGGTTTCATTGGTCATGCATGAGCCTCTCGTTCACTTTCGCGCCGGCGCAGGTGCCGGCCCCCTCTACGCGCCGGGCCGGCCCGGCGCGTCAGTCCCCGATAGCCAGACCGTACCCCGCCGCGACCGCACGCGCCAGTGCATGGGCCGCGATCGCGGTGTCCTGCGCACCGGTGCCGGTCAGATCGCAGAGCGTGATCTCGTCCCTGTCGGTGCGTCCGCTGGACCGTCCGCAGAGCACCGCGCCCAGTTCGACGGGCAGGGTGTCCGCCGGCATTGCGCCCGCCGCCACCGCCGGACCCAACTCGCCGAGGGCCAGGCTCTGCGCGGCCACGTCGCATATGAATCGGTCTGCCCGCGCCACGGCGGCGGGGGCGATCTCGTTCTTGTAGGGCGCATCCGAACCCATGGCCGTGACGTGCTGGCCGGGATGCAGCCATTCGGCCTGCACCAGCGGTTCGCGCGCAGGCGTCGTGGTCACCACGATATCCGCCTCGCGCACCACCGCCTCGGCCGCTTCGCGCGGCTCGACCGGAATGCCGAGGCGCGCGTGCATCTCGTCGGCATAGGCCAGCGCGGCATTGCGCTCGCGTGCCCACACCAGCACCCGTTCGAGCGGACGCACGAGGCTCAGCGCCTCGATCTGCAGCCGCGCCTGCACGCCGCTGCCAAGCACGCCGGCCATGCGGGCATCGGCACGCGCCAGGGTGCGTGCCGCCAGCGCGCCTGCGGCGGCCGTGCGCACGTCCGTGAGATAGCCGTTGTCCAACAGCACCGCGACCGTGCGCCCGCTCGTGGCATCGAGCAGCGCCATGAAGCCCGAGAGGCTGGGCAGACCGCGCGCAGGATTGCCGAAAAAGCCCGAGGAGGCCTTGATCGCAAGCTGCGGCAAGCCGTCGATGTAGGCGGTCTTGATGTCGACCTCGGCGTTGCGTGCGGCGATCTCCAGCGCCAACACCGGCGGTTGGATCGCGCGGCCCTCGCCGAGGGCCAGAAAGGCGTGCTCCGCGGCCTCGATGGCGGCCTCGTCGAGCCGCACGAGGCGGCGCAGTTCACCCTCGCCGAGAATCCGTACGCTCATGTCAGTCTCGTTCGCAGATGAGTCGGGTAAACCGGTCCATGTCGACATTGTTGCCGGTGACGAGAACGACCGCGCGGCGACCGCCGCCGGGCACCTCGCCGCGCGCCAGCAGCGCCGCGCCCACCGCGGCCGCCCCTTCCGTCACCAGGCGCTCGTGACGATGGAGCTCGCGCATCGCGGCGGCGATTTCCGCCTCGGAAACCTGGACGACCGTGTCCGCCAACGCGCGCACCAGGGCGAAGCTGTAGCGGTTGTCGAGGCCGATGCCGCCACCCAGGCTGTCGGCCAGCGTCGTTTCCTCGGCGACCTCGACCGGACGCCCGGCACGCAGGCTCTCGATCATCGCCGCACCCCGCTGCGGGCTGATGCCGACGACATGCACGTCCGGCTTGACCGCCTTCACCGCCAGCGCCACCCCGGCAAGCAGCCCGCCCCCGGACAGCGGCACCAGCAGAGTGTCGAGATCGGGCGCATCCTCCAGCAGTTCCAGGCCTAGGGTGCCCTGCCCCGCGATCACATCGGGGTGATCGAAGGGCGGGATATAGCCAAGGCCCCGCGTCTCGGCAAGGCGCAGGGCCTCGGCCACCGCGGCATCCTGGTCGTCGCCGGCCAGCACCACCTCGGCGCCCAGTTCGCGCACCGCCGCGACCTTGTTGGCGGGCACCAGAGCGGACAGACAGACGGTGCAGGCGACGCCCTCGGCGCGCGCGGCCCAGGCCAGCGCGCGGCCGTGGTTGCCGGTGGAAGCGGTCACCACGCCGCGGGCGCGGGTCTCGGGCGCCAGCGCGAGCAGCGCATGCGTCGCCCCACGCAGCTTGAAGGCGCCGCTGGGCTGCAGCATCTCCAGCTTGAGCGACACCGAGTCGGCGCCGCAGGCGCGCGCCAGACGCGGCGAGGACAGCAGCGGCGTGCGCGCCACGCGCCCGGCGATGCGGGCGCGGGCGCGGTAGATGTCGGCCGGGGTCGGCGCGCCGGCCTCAGCCGCCACTCAGCGCGCCCTGCCCCACGAGCTCGTCGGCCACGGCGGCCACCGCCTCGCGCGCGGTTTCGGCGATGCGGTCCGCCTCGGCGCGGGTGAGCACCAGCGGCGGCGCGAAGCCGAGGATGTCGCCGTGCGGCATGGCGCGGGCGAGCACGCCGCGCGCGCGGCAGGCCTCGTAGATGCGCACGCCGACCTTGTGCTTGGGTGCGAAGGGCAGCCGCGCCGCCGGATCGCGGGCGAACTCGACCGCGGCCAGCATGCCCGCGCCGCGCACCTCGCCGACGATGGGCGAATCGGCCAGCGCCTCGCGCAGGCCGGCCAGCAGATAGTCGCCGGTGGTGCGCGCCCGTTCGACCAGCCCCTCGCGCTCGATGATGTCGAGGTTGGCCAGCGCGGCGGCGGTACCCAGCGGATGGCCGGAATAGGTCCAGCCATGGCCCAACGCGCCGAGGCGATCGGCGCCCTCTTCCAGCACGCGCCACACGCGCTCGCCGACCATCACCGCGGACAGCGGCGCGTAGGCGCTGGTCAGGCCCTTGGCCAGGGTCATCAGGTCGGGCTCGATGCCGTACTTCTCGCTGCCGAAGGTCGTGCCCAGGCGGCCGAAGCCGGTGATCACCTCGTCGGCGATCAGCAGGATGTCGTAGCGGCGCAGCACCGCCTGGATCGCCTCCCAGTAGCCCTCGGGCGGCGGGATGATGCCGCCGGTGCCGAGCACCGGTTCGCCGATGAAGGCGGCGACCGTGTCCGGCCCTTCCTCCAGAATCATGCGTTCCAGCTCGTCGGCGCAGTACTGCGAGAACTCCCGCTCGCTCATGCCGGCATCCTCGCGGCGATAGTAATGCGGGGTGAGCGTATGCCGGATCTGCGGCATCGGCAGATCGAAGGCCTGATGGAACACGGGCAGGCCGGTCAGGCTGCCGGTCATCACGCCGGAACCGTGATACGCGCGGTGGCGCGAGATGATCTTCTTCTTGGTGGTGCGGCCGAGGATGTTGTTGTAGTACCAGACCAGCTTGATCTGGGTTTCGTTGGCGTCGGAGCCGGAAAGGCCGTAGTACACCCGGCTCATGCCCGCCGGCGCCATGCGGATCAGGCGCTCGGACAGCTCGATCAGCGGCTCGTTCGAATACCCGGCGTAGCTGTGGTAGTAGGCCAGCTCGTGTGCCTGCCGTGCGATGGCCTCGGCCACCTCGGTGCGACCGTAGCCGATGTTCACGCAGTACAGCCCGGCGAAGCCGTCGAGGTATTCATTGCCGTGGGCGTCGCGGATGGTCGCGCCCTGCCCGCCGGTGATGATCTGCGGGCCGCCCGAAAGGCCCTGGGCGTGCGCCTTGAGCTGGGTGGACGGGTGCAGCACATAGGCGCGGTCGGCGGCTTCCAGCTCGGCCAGGCCGGCGCTGTCTCGTGGGGTGGTGGCTTGCTGGCTCATGCGATTCTCCCGTGGCTTGGCCTCACGCCGGCAGGGCGAGGCAGGTGTAGTGAATTTCGCTGTATTCGTCGAGGCCGTGGCGCGAGCCCTCGCGCCCCTGGCCGGACTGCTTGACGCCGCCGAAGGGGATCGGCGGGCCGGTCAGCTTGACGCAGTTGACCGCCAGCATGCCGTAGTCGAGCGCATCGCCGACGCGGGCGGCGCGGGCGAGATCGCGCGTATAGCAGTAGGCGACCAGGCCGTATTCGGTGTCGTTGGCGAGGCGGATCGCCTCGGCCTCGTCGTCGAAGGGCATCACCGCGGCGACCGGCGAGAAGGTCTCCTCGCGGAACACGGCCATCTCAGGGGTCACGTCGGCGAGCACGGTCGGCGCATAGAAATGGCCGCCGAGGGCCTCGCCGCCGGCCAGCACGCGGGCGCCGAGCCGGCGCGCATCGGCCACGTGGGCCGCCGCCTTGGCCACCGCGCGTTCGTCGATCAGCGGGCCGATCTCGGTATCCTCGGCCAAGCCGTGACCGACGCGCAGGCGTGCCGTGGCGGCGGCGAAGCGTTCGAGGAAGCGTGCGTAGAGCGGCCGCTGCACCAGGATGCGGTTGGCCGCCAGGCAGTCCTCGCCGGAGGTCTGGAACTTAGCGGCGAGCGCGCCCGCGACGGCGGCATCCAGATCGACGTCGTCGAACACCACGAACGGCGCGTTGCCGCCGAGTTCGAGGGTCAGGCGCTTGACCGTGTCCGCCGACTGGCGGATCAGCGCCTTGCCGACCTCGGTGGAGCCGGTGAAGCTGAGCGCGCGCACGCGCACGTCGCGCATCAGCTCGGCGGCGAGCGTGCGCCCGTCGCCGGTGACGACCTGGAACACGCCGCCGGGAATCCCGGCGCGCTCGGCCAGACGCGCCAGCGCCAGCGCCGAGAACGGCGTTTCGCTCGCTGGGCGCACGATCATCGGGCAGCCCGCGGCGAGGGCGGCGGCGGCCTTGCGCGTGACCATCGCCGAGGGGAAGTTCCAGGGCGTGATCGCGGCGGTGACCCCCACCGGTCGGCGCACGGTGCTCAGGCGGCGCCCGGGCAGATGGCTGGGGATGGTCTCGCCACTGGCCCGGCGTCCCTCATCTGCGAACCAGCGGACGAAGCTGGCGGCGTAGTCGATCTCGCCGCGCGCCTCGGCCAGCGGTTTGCCCTCCTCCAGCGTCATGATGCGCGCGAGATCCTCGCGGTGGCCGCGCATGCCCTCGTACCAGGCCAGCAGACGCTCGGCACGCTCGTCCGGGGTCAGCGCCGCCCAAGCAGGCAGCGCCGCGGCGGCCGCGTCGATGGCGCGGCGCATCGTTGCGGGGCCGGCCGCGGGCACGTGGCCCAGCGTCTTGCCGGTGGCGGGATCGACGACCGGGATGCGGCCGCCCTCGGCGACCCATTCGCCCGCGACCCAGTCGCGCTCGTTCCAGAGTTCGGGATCGGCAAGGCGTGTATCGAATTCGCGGTTGATGGCGGCTTCGGCCATGATGTCGCCCTCCGTTGCTGAGGTCGTGGGGGTTCGGGCAACGACTCACGCCGCGCCCACGGTCACAGTATGGGCGCGCCCCGGGCGATACCGTGGCCTTAAACGGCCCCGCTGCGCAGAGAGTCTTGCCTGTCCTCGGCCCTCGAAACGGACCGCTTCGCGGCAGTGCGTGCGCCCCCCGGTGGGTGCCGGCGCTTGACTCGCCGGCTGCATCGCGGTTTCTTGGGAGCATTACGGGAGGAACTCATGGACGACACCAGCCGCGTGCACTGCGACATCAACCTGGACTCGCCCGGCCTGCGCGCCGGCAATCTGCATCTGCCCCTGTCCACCGACGCCTCTGCCTGGGGGCGTCTGCTGACGCCGATCGTCGCCTGCGTGGGCGGACCGGGGCCGACCCTGGTGCTCACCGGCGCCAGCCACGGCGACGAGTACGAAGGCCCGCTCGGCATCCTGCGCCTGCTGCAGGGCCTGGACGCCTCCTCGCTGCGCGGGCGCATCGTCGCCCTGCCGGCGCTCTGCTATCCCGCGCTCCAGGCGGGCCGGCGGCTGTCGCCGCTCGACGGCGCCAACATGAACCGCAGCTTCCCCGGACGCGCGGACGGCGGCCCCACGGCCGCCATCGCCCACTGGGTCCACACGCGGCTGCTGCCGCAGGCCGATGCGGTAATCGACATCCATTCCGGGGGCAGCACCCTGCGCTTTGCGCCCAGCGCGGTCATCCACGAACTGGCCGATCCGGCGCAGCGCGCGGCGACGCGCGCCCTGGCCGAGGCCTTCGCCGCCCCCTTCACCCAGGTGCTCACCGAGCTGGACAGCGCCGGCGAGCTGGACAGCGCGGTCGAGTCCATGGGCCTGCCCTTCCTGTCGACCGAGCTGGGCGGTGGCGGCGGCGTCACCCCCGCCACCGTGGCGCTGGCCCATGCCGGGCTGCTGCGCTGCCTCGCCGCCCTCGGCATGCTCGACGCTGCCCCGCCGGCGTCCGCGCCGACGCGCTTTCTCGAGGTGCCCGAAGACGGCTACGTGATGGCGCTGCGCGGCGGCCTGCTCGAACCGCTGATCGAGGTCGGCGATCCGGTCGCCGCGGGACAGGTCGTCGCCCGGCTGTACGACATCGACACGCCGCTGGCGCCCCCCCTGCCGCTGCACGCACCGGCCGACGGCGTGCTGGTGTGCCGTGCGGCCCGCGGCGGCGTGGCACGCGGCGACACGCTGGCCGTGGTCGGCCGCGACGGCGGACACGGCGCATGAGGTCCGCCCGCCACGGCAGACGGACACGAGGCGGTTCGCGATGAGGCGCGCGCGACTGGACCGTTACGACCTCGCCATTCTGACGGCGCTGCAGCGCGACGGGCGGATGTCCAAGCTGCGCCTGGCCGAGGCCATCCACCTCTCGCCCACCCCCTGCTGGGAGCGGTTGCGCCGGCTCGAACGCGAGGGTCTGGTGCGCGGCTACCATGCCGAGGTGGCGATCGACGAACTGCTCGACGTCGCCCACTTCCTGGTCGAGGTCACGCTCACCCGCCATCGCGCGGAGGATTTCGCGCGCTTCGAAGGCGCGGTGGCGCAACGCCCGGAGGTGCTGTCCTGCTACGCGGTCGCCGGCGGCTTCGACTATCTGCTGCTGGTCGTGGCCGCCGATATCGTCGCCTACCAGCGCTTCATCGACGGCTGGCTGGAGGACGGCATGGGCGTGGAGCGCTACTTCACCTACGTGGTCACGCGCACCGTCAAGCAGGACCGCGCATTCCCGCTCGAACGCTTCTGGGACAACCGCCGGCGCGACGACCAGGAGCCCGGCTAGGCGCCGCCGTTGGCCCTTGCCCAGCGCACGATGTCGGCCGTACCCATGGCGCCCGCCTGACGCGCCGCCTCGCGACCGCCCTTGAACAGCGCCAGCGTGGGGATGCTGCGGATCGAGAACTGCGCCCCCAGCGCCGGCTCCGCCTCGGTGTCGACCTTGACCAGGCGCACGTGCGGTTCGAGCTGCGCCGCCGCCTCGGCGAAGTAAGGCGCCATCATCCGGCAGGGGCCGCACCATGGCGCCCAGAAATCGACCAGCAGGGGAATGTCGCTGCGCGCGACGTGCTTGTGGAAACGCTCGGCGGTCAGCGGCAGCGGCTCGCCGGTGAACAGCGGGCGATGGCAGCTGCCGCAGCCGGGGCCGTCGGCCAGGCGGGCGGCGGGGATGCGATTGACCGCATCGCAATGCGGACACACGATGTGCAATGAATCACTCACGGGACGACCTCACTGTCGGGTTGTCGAAAAACGCTCACCATCGGAACGCGCCCCAGCGACGCGGCGACATCGCGCCGCGACCATGCCCTGCGCCGGCGGCGAAACCGGCCTCGCCATGCCGCCAGGGTGTCGAACGCGCGGGCACCGGGCGGTATTCGGCCAGACGTGCGATGCGCCGCGCGCTCGACGGGTGCGAGCGCAGCAGCGCGGGCTCGCGCCGATAGCCGGGCAGCAGGATGCGCGCGAGCCAGCCCTGCCGCCCCTCGTCCAGCTTGGCCAGCGCGGAGGCAAGACCCTCGGGATCCCCGGTCAGGCCGACGGCGAAACGGTCCGCATCGTATTCGCGCGTGCGCGACAGCGCGAGCTGAGCCAGCGCCGCCGGATACGGCGCGAAGATGAGCAGACCCAGGGCGAGGGGATTGAGCGCCACGTGGCCGAACAGCATCAGCGGCAGGCTGAACAGGGCCAGCAGGACCCCGATCTGCGCGCACAGGGCGATGGCCCGGCTCATCAGGTCGGCGATCGCCATCACCCGCAGGTCGCCGCTGTGGATATGTCCGATCTCGTGTGCCAACACCCCGGCCAGCTCGCGCGGCGCGAGCCGCCTGAGCAGGCCGTCGGTCAGCGCCACCGCGGCGGCGCCGCGGCCGCCGACGGTAAAGGCATTGGCGGCCGGACTCGGCAGATAGTAGAGGACCGGACGCCGCGGCAGTCCGGCGCGCGCGCTCAGCTCGTCGAGCATCGACCACAGCTCCGGTGCGCGTTCCGGCAGGATCGGCACGGCGCCGAAGCGCGCCATGGCCTGCGCGGACGACATGCCCGACACGAACGGCAGCACGAACAGGCCGACCAGGAGACCCAGGCCGGCCGGACCCCACAGCATCCAGCCCAGCAGGGTCAGGAAGACGGCGATGAACGCCAGCAGCAGCATGCTCTGCAGCGCATTGCGCCAGGCATGGCGCCGTGCGGCGGGAGGCAGGGCGGGGGGCATCACCAGCGGTAACCTCAATCCGCGGCCGGACCCAGCCGTGCGCGCAGGCGCCCGATCTCGTCGAGCAGTTCCAGCGCCAGCGCGGCACCGGCCGCATTCACGCCGAGATCGCGCTGCAGGCGCAATGCGCTGCGCACGCGGTAGACGGCGACGGCCCGAAAACGCCAGCTCCCGACGTCGCGTCCCAGCGGCACCACCGCCCCCTCCTCCGCCAGTTCCACGATGCGCTCGACCGGCACCCGGCAGACGGCGCACAGCTCCTGCAGGGTCAGCTCGAACTCGTCGGCCAGCAGATCGCCGCTGAGCGGCGTCGGTATGTCTCGGCTCATGGGCGTCCTCCCGTGAGATCGGCGCGGGGGTCGAAGGGCATGCTGCGGGCGCAGGTACGATAGGCCTCGCGCGCGGCCTCGGTGTCGGCGGGCGGCAGTGCGATGCTCAGGACCACGTAGAGATCGCCCGGCGGATCGCCTGGAATCCCGCGCCCGCGCAGACGCAGCCGGCGCCCGCCCGCCGAGTTCGGCGGAATCTTCAGATCCACCCGCCCGTCCGGCGTCGGCGCCTCGACGCTGGCGCCGAGCGCCGCCTCCCAGGGGGCGACCGGCAGCGAAAGATAGACGTCGCGGCCCTCGACGCGGTACAGGCCGTGCGGCTCGAAGGTGACCTCGAGATACAGGTCGCCGGCAGCGCCGCCGCCGATGCCTGGCCCGCCCTGGCCGCTCAGGCGAATCATCTGACCCTCGCGCACGCCCTTGGGGATGCGTACGTTCAGGGTGCGCTCGACCAGATGCGGGCGGCCGTCGGCGCCGAGTTCGGTGTGCTTGAGCGCGAGGCTGCGCGTGGCGCCGCGGTAGGCGTCTTCCAGCGCGATGGCGACGCGGGCGTGCGCGTCCTCGCCGCGGGCATGAAAGTGCGCCCCATGTGCGCCTCCGCGCGCACGGCGGGCATGGCCGCCGGCAAAATCGCCGCCGAACAGGCTCTCGAAGAAATCGCTGAACTGCGCCGCGTCCTCGGGATTCATGTCGTGGTATTCGAAGCCCTGGTTCCAGTCCGGCGGCGGCCGGAAGTCCTGCCCGGCCTTCCAGTTGGCGCCCAGCTGGTCGTAGGCGGCGCGTTTCTCGGGATCCTTGAGCACTTCGTAGGCCTCGTTGACCTCCTTGAAGCGCTCTTCGGCATCCGCCTCCTTGCTCACGTCCGGATGGTATTTTCGCGCCAGTTTGCGGTAGGCGCGCTTGATCTCGTCCTGCGTCGCGTCGCGCGCCACGTCCAGCAGCCGGTAGTAATCCTTGAACTCCATGGTGCGTCACCCTCGCCTCGCCGCAGCCGGCGCGTTCCGGGAAAGTATGGAAGATCGCAAGGCAATGCGTGACGACCGGGATCAAGTTGCGCTACGGGAATTCGCCTCGGCACGCCTTCTCCGGGGAATATTCCGTCGCCTGCGGGCAGGATCAAGGGTGCCGGGATGCTTTACCGCGGGCGGTCGAAGGCCAGACGCGCGGCAAGCCCCAGAAGCACCAGCCCCATCAGCCAGCGCTGCATCAGCATCCAGGCGGGCCGACGCGCCAGGAAGACGGCGACGCTGCCGGCGGCGATGACGATCAGCCCGTTGACGGTGAGACTCACCAGGATCTGCGTCGTGCCGAGTTCGATCGACTGCAGGAATACATCGCCATGCGGGGTCATGAATTGCGGCAGCAACGAGAGATAAAGCACGGCGGCCTTGGGATTGAGCAGAGCCGTCAATAGAGCTGACAAATACAGCCGACGGCCGCTTGCGATCGGCAGGGCGCGCAACTCGAACGGCGAGCGCCCGCCGGGGCGTACCGCCTGCCAGGCCAACAGCAGCAGGTAGGCCGCGCCGGCCGCGCGCAGGGCATCGTAGGCGTAGGGCACCACCAGCAGCAGTGCGGTGATGCCGAGCGCGGCGCACAGCATGTAGCAGACGAAGCCGGTGGCCACGCCGGCCAACGACACCAGTCCCGCGCGGCGCCCCTGGCAGAGGGTGCGCGACAGCAGATAGATCATGTTCGGCCCCGGGGTCAGCACCATCGCGAGGCTGACCAACCCGAAACCGAGCAGATGGATCGGCGCGGCCCCCGTCATCGCATGGTCACTCGGCCTGGAGCCGCGCTCGGTTCGACGAGGCATTCGTGGGTGATTTCCACGCTGCCGTCCTCGAACACCGTCTCCAGGCGCACGTCGAAACCCCACAGCCGCGCCAGGTGGCGCAGCACCTCGTCGGTCGACTCGCCCAGTTCGCGCCGGTTGTGCCGGGTGTGGCGCAGGGTGAGCGAACGGTCGCCGCGACGGTCGACGTCGTAGATCTGGATGTCGGGTTCGCGGCTGCCGAGGTTGTATTGCTCGGCCAGGGCGTCGCGCACGTAGCGGTAGCCGGCTTCGTCGTGGATCGCCGATATCTCGAGGTTCTCGCGCTCGTCGTCGTCCAGCACGGAAAACAGCTTTAGGTCGCGGATGACCTTGGGCGAGAGGTACTGCACGATGAAGCTCTCGTCCTTGAAGTTGCGCATCGCGAAATCCAGCGACTGCAGCCAGTCGCTCCCCGCCAGCTCAGGAAACCACTGACGATCCTCGTCGGTCGGATGCTCGCAGATGCGACGGATGTCGCTCATCATCGCAAAGCCCAGCGCATAGGGGTTGATGCCGCCGTAGCGCGGGTCGTCGTAACCGGGCTGGAAGACGACATTGGTGTGCGACTGCATGAATTCCAGCATGAAGCCGTCGCTGAGCAGGCCTTCGTCGTACAGGTGGTTGATGAGCGTGTAATGCCAGAATGTGGCCCAACCCTCGTTCATCACCTGGGTCTGGCGCTGTGGGAAGAAATATTGCGCGATCTTGCGCACGATACGTACGATCTCCCGTTGCCAGGGTTCGAGCAGCGGCGCGTTCTTCTCGATGAAATACAGCAGGTTCTCCTGCGGCTCCTGCGGAAAACGCTCCGCATCATCGTCCCGGGCCTCGTCGGTGGGACGGGTCGGGATGGTCCGCCACAGATCGTTGATCAGGGACTGGCGGTAGGCCTCGCGCTCACGCTGGCGTGCTATTTCACGCTGCGCCGAAAGCCGGGTCGGACGCTTGTAGCGGTCGACGCCGTAGTTCATCAGCGCATGGCAGGAATCGAGCAGCAACTCGACGGCCTCTTCGCCGTAACGTTCCTCGCAATGCGCGATGTAGTGCTTGGCAAACAGCAGGTAGTCGATGATGGCATCGGCATTGGTCCAGGTACGGAACAAATAATTGCCCTTGAAGAAGGAATTGTGCCCATAGCTGGCGTGCGCGATCACCAACGCCTGCATCATCATGGTGTTTTCTTCCATGAGGTAGGCGATGCAGGGATCGGAATTGATCACGATCTCGTACGCCAGTCCCATTTGCCCTCGCTTGTAGCGCTGCTCGACGGCAATGAACTGCTTGCCGTACGACCAGTAGTGATAACCCACAGGCATGCCGGCAGACGAATAGGCGTCCATCATCTGCTCCGCACTGATGATCTCGATCTGATTGGGATAGGTATCGAGGCCGTAGTGCGAAGCCACGCGCGCAATTTCCTTTTCGTAGCGCTGGATCAGCTCGAACGTCCACTCGGAACCCTCGGAGAGACATTGCCGGCGCGTCATGACAGCCGCTTCCTGAACAGTTCGCGAAAAACGGAATAGATATCCCCCGGAGTGCGGATTCTCTGCATGGCGAAGTTCTCGCAAGCCGCCTGGACCTTCTCGTACTCCATCCACAGGTTCTGCGGTTTTTCCGCCTCGATTTCGACATAGGCGTAATACTGCAGGCACGGCATGATTTTCTCGATCAGCAGATCCCGGCACAGCGGCGAGTCGTCGCTCCAGTTGTCGCCATCGGAGGCTTGGGCGACATAAAGATTCCATTGCGAAGACGGATAGCGATCGCGGATCACTTCGTAGGTGAGCTCCAGCGCGCTCGACACCACGGTGCCGCCGGTTTCGCGGGCATAGAAGAAATCGTGTTCGTCGACCTCCATGGCGGTCGTGTGGTGGCGAATGAAGACGACTTCGATATGTTCGTAATTCCTGGTCAGAAACAGATAGAGCAGGATGAAAAAGCGCTTGGCGATATCCTTGCGCGTCGCATCCATGGACCCGGAAACATCCATGAGGCAGAACATCACGGCTTGCGATGCCGGGGTCGGCTGGCGCACCCGGTTGCGGTAGCGCAGATCGAAGGTGTCCAGAAACGGAATGCGCTCGATGCGCTGGCGGAGTTCGGCGATTTCGTCTCGCAGGGATCGAATCCTTTCCGAATCGTCCTCGGCACACTCGCTCAGCAGCGCTTCCAGCGTGGCTTCCAATTCACGGATCTGCCTGCGGTGCGGCGCTCCCAGCGCCATGCGCCGTGCCAGCGCACCGCGCAGCGAGCGCACTACGTCTATATTGGTCGGCACGCCGCTTGGCGTGTAGCCCGCACGCACGGACTTGTAGTCATCGATCTTGGCGAGCTGCGTTTTCACCAGATCCGGCAGGGCCATGTCTTCGAAAAAGAACTCGAGAAATTCCTCCTGCGAGAGATTGAACACGAAATCGTCCTCACCCTCGCCATCCGGACTGGCGCCGCTGCCGCCACTCGCGCTTCCGGAATTCGGGCGCCTAATCCGGTCGCCCGTCACGAAATCGTGATTGCCGGGGTGCACGGCCTCGCGACGACCCGATGGCGCATGATGGAAGATCGGCTCCGATATGTCCTTGCTCGGAATACTGATCTGCTCGCCCTTGTCGACATCGGTGATGCTGCGACCGGCAATGGCATCACCCACCGCCTGCTTGATCTGGCTCTTGTAGCGGCGAATGAAGCGCTGGCGATTGACCGCACTCTTGTTGCGCCCATTCAGCCGTCTGTCAATCAGCTGACTCATCAGACTACCCCGCTCAGGAGGATTTGCGAACGCGCAGATACCACTCGGCCAGCAATCTCACCTGCTTTTCGGTGTATCCCTTGCTCACCATGCGCTCGATGAAGTCCTGATGCTTGCGCTGATCCTCCGCCGAGGACTTGGCATTGAAGGAGATGACCGGCAGCAGTTCCTCGGTGCTCGAAAACATCTTCTTTTCGATCACTTCGCGCAATTTTTCGTAGCTCGTCCATGCAGGGTTCTTGCCATGGTTGTTGGCGCGCGCGCGCAAGACGAAGTTGACGATCTCGTTGCGAAAATCCTTCGGGTTGCTGATGCCGGCGGGCTTTTCGATTTTCTCGAGCTCCTCGTTGAGCGAGGCGCGATCGAGCACCTCGCCGGTATCCGGATCCCGGTATTCCTCATCCTGTATCCAGTAATCGGCATAGGTGACATAGCGGTCGAAAATATTCTGCCCGTACTCTGAATACGACTCCAGATACGCGGTCTGTATTTCCTTGCCGATAAATTCTGCATATCGCGGAGCCAGATATTCCTTGAGATAAGAAACATAGGCATCGCGCACCTCGGGCGGATATTGCTCCTGCTCGATCTGCTGTTCGAGCACGTGCAGGAGATGCACGGGATTGGCCGCGACCTCCTGATGATCGTAATTGAATACGCGCGACAGGATCTTGAATGCGAAGCGCGTCGACAGCCCGTTCATGCCCTCGTCGACGCCACCGTATTCTCGGTATTCCTGATAGGACTTCGCCTTTGGATCGACGTCTTTCAGGTTCTGGCCGTCGTAAACGCGCATTTTCGAGTAGATATTCGAGTTTTCAGGTTCCTTGAGCCGGGAAAGCACGGCAAACTGAGCCATCATCTCGAGCGTGTGCGGTGCGCATATCGCATCCGAAAGCGAGCTGTTCTTGAGCAGTTTCTCGTAGATCTTCACCTCCTCTGACACGCGCAGGCAGTAAGGAACCTTGACGATATAGATGCGGTCGAGGAAGGCTTCATTGTTGCGGTTGTTCTTGAAGGACTGCCATTCCGATTCGTTGGAGTGCGCCAGGACGATGCCGTCAAACGGGATCGCGGACAGCCCCTCTGTGCCCATGTAGTTGCCTTCCTGGGTGGCGGTGAGCAGCGGGTGCAGCACCTTGATCGGAGCCTTGAACATCTCGACGAATTCGAGCAAGCCCTGGTTGGCGAGGCACAGCCCTCCCGAGTAGGCATAGGCATCGGGATCGTCCTGCGAGTATTGCTCCAGCATGCGGATGTCGACCTTGCCGACCAACGAGGAGATATCCTGGTTGTTCTCGTCGCCGGGCTCGGTCTTGGCGATGCCGATCTGTTCGAGCACCGAGGGTTTGAGTTTGACGACCTTGAACTTGGAAATATCGCCGCGAAACTCATGCAGGCGCTTGACCGCCCAGGGAGACATGATGCCCTTGAGGTATCGGCGAGGGATGCCGTAATCCTCTTCGAGGATTTCGGCATCTTCGGTCGGGGAGAACAGGCCGAGCGGCGACTCGTTGACCGGAGAACCCTTGATCGCATAGAAACTGACTTTTTCCATCAATGACTTGAGTTTTTCAGCCAGTGAAGACTTGCCGCCGCCGACAGGTCCAAGCAGGTAGAGTATCTGCTTTTTCTCCTCCAGGCCCTGCGCCGCGTGACGGAAGTAGGCCACGATCTGCTCGATGGTTTCCTCCATCCCGTAGAATTCCCTGAACGCAGGATAGATTTTGATGATCTTGTTGGAAAAAATTCTGCTGAGGCGCGCGTCATGGCGCGTATCCAGCAGTTCCGGCTCACCGATCGCCATCAGCATGCGTTCGGCCGCGGTGGCGTACACGGTGGGATCCTGCTTGCACAACTCCAGGTATTCCTGGAGCGTCAGCTCCTCTTCACGGCTTTGCGCATATCGAGACTGATAGCGATTGAATATGGTCATGGACATACCCTCTCTCGAAACCAACCGTTTCAGATACGGACGTTCCACCTGAGGTTTGTCCCTGCTCCGTTATTCTTGGTTTTTGTATCGGCACGGACCAACAGAGGACGCCTCCACTTGCAACGGATGCAATTGCAGTGCCACGGGAGCCCGGCACCGTCGGGCCGAGTCGCCGCGCGCGGAGCGCGCCTGCGCACTCCCCGCCACGCCCACTCCACACACCGGACCATGGCTTGAACGTACCATGAGCCGGCGTCCGTTTGCGGCGCCGTGCATGGCGCGACCCGCACCATAATGAGGCCCCCCATCCCCTTTAAAGCTAGTGCAAAGCGCGCCAAATAGCATCCGGATCAACAAGAAAAAGTCGCATCAAACGACGGCGCAAGCATCGGACAAGCGCACCAAACCGGTGCGCTGCCGACCAGATCACGCCCCTCCCGCAGGCGGCTTCGCGGGCAGGCAGGAACTCGCCGCCCGCGCCCGCCGCTTGCCACTCAAGAGGCAGACAGACACCGCCGGCGCGGCAACCGTTCAACCACTCAACCGCTCGCGGTCGAGAAGTAGTAGGCCATCGCCAGATTGAAGCGCGAATACCAGTGACCATTGTCGTAGCCGGTGAATCCCGGTCCCGCCGCGTTCTTGCCGGCAATCATCTCTGCCCACAGGTACACCGGGCCGGCGACGGCTGCGACGCCGGTCTCGTTGAGCTGGATGTCACCCACCGATTGGCCGCCGGCATCGAGGAACCGCCGCGAAGGCGTGCCGACCTTGAGGTAACCGTAGTCGTCATAGACTTGGATACTGCGAAACGGCCCCCAGTTCACTGAAAACCTGCGCCCCAGGCTGGCATCGTACAACTGCCCCCTGGCGGGAAGCTGATACTGGTAGCCGTAACTTTCGACAGTGATCGAGTGACGCGGATAGCCGCTGTCTGCGGGGACAAGGTAGGCATACGCGGTCGCCTGCATCTGCAGCGTCCACGGCCCCCAGTGACCGTTCATCGATGCCGCGGTGGCCCATTGCTTGCCGGTATGTCGACTGTTCGGCGTCGGCCCCAACTCGAGCTGGCCGCCCTTGCCCGACCAGGCGAAGGTCACATGATCGGTGGCGCCATCGTGCACGGTATAGGCTGCACGCAGATTAACCGTGTTGATGCTATGGTAATTACCCACGGGATTGATGCCGTAGGTCGTCACCTGACCCAGGGTATTGTTCTTGAAGAAATCGGCGTCGAAACGCCAGTTTCCCGGCATGTAACGGTAGCCGATGCCGGCCGCCTGATTGTCGGTCAGGCCGGCGTAGTAGCCCAGGTTGCCCCAGAAGCTCTGATAGCCGTAGGGCAGCGTGCCGAAGGGCACCTTGAAATATCCCACCTTGATCTGCTCGTCGCCGCCCTCGCCGAAACGGTAGGCCGCCCAGCCATAGTGCAGGAACTGGTAAGGACTGTTGAAATTCACCCCGGAGAAGCGTTCTTCCGCCGCGTAGCTGAGGGCGCCATGATGCCCTTTGACGTTGACCTCGAAATAATCGAGCTTGAAATCGCCGCCGGGGGTTTGAGCCGGGTATGCGTACCCCTTGTACTGATACTCGGTCACCAGACCACCACCCAGGCTCAGGGAATTGGGCAAGATGTGCCCGGCCGCCAGAGCCTGGCCGCCGTACAGCAAGCCGGCCGCCAGGGCACACCCTGCGATACGCCATTCGGTCGATCGGATCATAAGTTCACTCCAGGATGATGAGCCCCCCTTATGATGTATCGGTCGAATACCGCCGCATTGACACGCCCATTCTAAACACAGCCGCAACCGGGACCTCAAGCAACAAGCCACCCAAAACATGATCAAATATAATGGCTTATTAAGAAATTCGAATAACCAAGGACAGATGAAGACACTGCCACGCGCACGCACGCACGCGCGGATGCGGCTCGGGGCGACCGAGCGGCCGCCCCGCGGGACCCCGCGTGTGTCAGCTCGGCAAGGCGCTGCGCATCAGGCGCGTTAGCGGCATGCCGGCGGGCGCAGCCCCTTGGCCACACTGCCGCCCGTACAGCGCCAGTGCAGCCGTCCATCGCTGATGTACGGGCTGACCACCACGGTTTTGTCGCGCAGGGCCGGCACTCGACCCGCCAGATGAACGATCAGGCTTCCCTTGTCGCCGACTTCGATCGCGGCAATCTGTGGCGAACGGAAATCCGCCGCGCCGATATCGTCGAGCGTGGCCGGAAACGCACGATGCTCGAGAATGTAGCGGTACTCCCGCTGCTTGAGCGGCTCGACCTGCTGCAGCGCCAAGGCCACGTTCGCGCGGGCGGTGTAGTTCTGATACGCAGGAATGGCGATGGCGGCCAGGATGCCGATCATGGCCACCACGATCAGAAGCGGCGCGAGACCGCCGGCGCGACCGCCCAGCCGGGGCACGAAGGCGGCCAGCACCCAGGCCAGCGCGCTACGGCGTGGACGCTCGGGCGCACGTTGCTCCGCCGTCGCGGCCACATATTCCAGGCGCTTGACCAGCCAGGGATAGTCGGCCGTCAACTCATGAAAGGACATCCAGAATCCACCCGTCGGCGGCAACTGTGCGCGATAGGCGTCCAGGTCGAGCCTGGGCCACAGATGGTTGCCGGCTGCCAGCACAGCAAGCGCCCGCTGTGCATCGCCGGTATCCGCGCAGCAGGCCAAACCGTGCAGATCGCAGGTGTATTCGCGGGCGCGCGAATAGGCCGCCCCGATCAACGGCAGCAGCGAGCCGAACAGAAGCAGCGGCGCATGCCGCAGGTGCTTGCGGCGGATGTGGCCCAGCTCGTGCCCGATGTAGAAATCGACCGCATTGGGTCGCTCGGCCAGCGCTTCGATCGCGTCCGAATAAAGCACCAGGAAGTCACGACCGAGAAAACGGGTTGCCAAGGCGTTGACGATGCCGTGCGAGTTGATCAGATAGGCTTCCGGCAGCGGCGTCACTCCGAGTCGTTCGCAGGCCCGTTCGAGCCGCTCGTGGATATCAGGGAACTGGGCCGCGGTAATTTTCACGCCATTGCCCTTGAGATGGGCAATGAACGCAGACTGTGCGAACAGGTAAACCACCCAGAACAGCAGTGCGTAGATGAGTACCATGCCCACCGTCCCCACAAGCACGGCGACCCAGACCAGCGTGGAAATAATCGCGAGCAGCACGAAAAGTCGCTTCTCGTTCGGATAGACGAGCCGCATTGCACACCCCTTTGTCATTTATTATTAATTAGAAAAATCGATCAGAGAAGGCGAGGCTAGCAAAGCCCACAGGCACAGGCAAGCCGGCCTCGCGATGTCCTTTGCGGCGGATGGCCGGCGGGCTTGGCGCGCCCGCCGGTGACTACCCGTTAACCCAGCAGACGGCTCAACCAGCCCTCTCGCCGGCGGCGCTGTTTGTCGGCAACGATTTCCAGCATGTTGTCGCGCACCGCGGACACATAGTCCGCGTCGTCGTGTTTGATATGGCTGATCAACCAGGTCCGCAGCAAACCGTGGATCTCGCCTGCCACGTCGTCGCCCAACCGGAATCGGTCGAGATACTGCCGCACCCGCCGCGCAAATAGTTCGTGCACCTTCTTGTGCGGCCCCGCATATTCGTACCCGGCCTCTTCCTGCAGGCGTTCCTCGAAGGCGAAATGGGAAAGGGTGTAATCCATCAGTTCGTCCAGAACCCTGCCGATGGTCTGACGATCTCCCTGATGATGGATATCTTCAAGCTCGTTAATGTAATCCGCGATCCGCATATGCTGCCTGTCGATCACGTCGATACCGGTATTCAGATCCCGGGTCCATTTGATGGTCATCGCATGCGCTCCTGTTTCGTTCCTGTCCGTTCATGCGCTCCCCTCCCGATATCGTCGAAACAAACCAACGTCCGCGCCAAGGCGGCCCGCCCGGGCGGCCGAATCGCGAACGAAGACGGGCGCCCGCAGGCGCCCGCCCCGGATCAAGCGCTGGCCGCTCGGGCTTAGAACTTGATCATCATGCCGGTGGAAATGGCATAGGGGTTCTTGCCGGGCGCCACCGAGATGGAGGCGGCGTTGTTGGTCGCATCCACGTACGTCGCGACGTGACCGCCGCCCCACACGTTCATCTTGGCGCCGTTCTGGTTCGTCATCTGCGCATAGTCGACGAAGGCCATCACGCGCTTGCTGAAGGTGTGGTCGAAGCCCACGGCCCACATCGTGGAGTTGTTGTTGCTGCCGTCCGGGTTGGACTGGTACACCTGCGCCTTGAGCGCGTTCGAACCCATGGTGTACTTGCCGCCGACGCCGTACACGGTCGCCTTGGCCTTCGGGTTCGCGGTGTTGTTGCCCACGTACTCGTAGCCGCCCAGGTTGGTCAGCTGCTCGACCAGGCCCACCAGCTTGAAGGCGCCCAGCTTGTAGCTGCCCGCCAGACGCAGGCCGGTTTCCGGCTTGGCGCCGTTGTACAGGCCCTTGCCGTGGTTCTCGTAGGCCAGACCGACCATCATCGGACCCATCGCGTACTGCCCCAGCAGGCTGTAGGTGCCCGCGTTCTTCACGCCGCCGTCGAACACATAGGCCGCGACGGCCTTGAAGCCGCCCATCTGCGGGGTCACGTAGGCGAYCAYRTCCGGYACGCGCWGRTCGAAGCCCACGCTGCCGTTGTACTTGCCGCTGATCAGGTTGCGGCTGTCGCCGATCTGATCGCCGAACAGGTCGACCGCGCGGCCCAGGCTCTTCATCGGCGTGTCGTGACGACCGGCGATCACCGTGCCGAAGCCGCCGGCGATGCCGACGAAGGTATTGCGGTTGCCCAGTTGCGGTTTGGCGTTGCTTGAAATCGAGCTCTCGACCTGGAACAGGGCGCGCAGACCGTCGCCCAGATCCTCCGAGCCCTTGATGCCCCAGCGCGAGCTGTTCAGGGAGAACCCGGAGATGCTCTTGCTGGTGGAGCTGCCGTTGGTCACACCATTGGTGGTGTTGGTGTTGAGGTAGTCGAGCGAAGGCTCGAACTTGCCGTACAGGGTCACATCCGCCTGCGCAATGGCAGGGGCCGCGATTATCGCGCCCACCGCGGCAGCGATCAGGGTTTTCTTCATGTGCGATGACTCCTCAGCGTATTTTTTGATGCAGACATTCCAATGGAAAAATCCACCCGTCCACACGCACCACTCCCATGCATGGCGCGAATTTCCAACCATATGCCATGCGGCGATTTCGGCGAGTGCGGGTGAAAAGCGAAGCTACGCAGGCGCGTTTCAGCACGCAAGCGGCGACGGCACGAAATCACTCCCCGCGTTGACTTCGATCAAAGCGACTTCAATTCACGGCGCGCGGACACTCCGATCCTTCGGCCGGGGAGGCCCTCGCAACGCGTCCGAACAGATGCGCATGCGCTTGTCATGTACACCGGGACATGCTTAAGTTTGCTGGCGCGACTGGCGCGCCGCGCCAACCCAAGAGGAGCATCCAATGTCGAGCCGATTGCGAATCGCCGTGTTGACGTTGTTCTGCATGACACCTACCGCGCAAGGACTGGCCGATGTCACCACACTGCCGATCAAGGCGCTGCCCGCCTATCTGGAATCGCACACCGACGTCGTCGTCCAGTTCACGAGCCCCGACCCGGGCTGCGTCTATTGCGTGCATGCCAACGCCCCGTTCCAGGCCGTCAGCACCCGCTTCGATCAGCGCATTTCGTTCGTACGCGTGCAATGGGCGCCCTGGTATCGAATCCCCGCCGAGGCCAAGCCCTTCGGCATCATCGCCCTGCCCGCGCAGATCGCCTTCAAGCAGGGTGCGCGCGTGCATACCCAGCTCGGTGTCATCGCGCAACCCGCGCGGTTCGCAGAGCAGATCAGCAAGGTCTACGACGTGCCCCAAAAACCCTAGGACCTGTCCACACACGATGGGGTGGCGTGCTGTTGTGACTGCAAAACCGCCAATCAAGGCGCGAGGAGCGCAGTTTGGTAATGCCAAATCAGCGACGGCGCAACGCCAAGTGGCTGGATTTCAGCCGCAACCCGCAGGCCCGGACCGCCTTTCGCGTCGCGCGGTGCCGGGCACGCCACGAAAAGTGGCTCCGGCAACACGCAACCCCATAGCATGAACAGGCGCTAGAGATGTAAGACCACGCCCAGCGCCGATCGTGCACGCGTCGGGCGACCGTCTTTCACCCCAACAGGAACGCCCCTTATGCATCGAAGCCACCCTTGCCGCAGCGGCCCGCTGGCCGTTCTCGCCCTCATCGGCTGCCTGACGATCTTGCCAGACGAAGCCGGTGCCGCCGAACAAAGATTTCCCGACGTGGTGGCGGCCGACGTAACGCCGCACGGCGCGGATTCCTTCGACTTCGACGTCACGATTTCCTCGCCTTACGACAGCCCGCAGCGATATGCGGACGGCTTCCGCGTCAGCGGCGCGGACGGGACCGTCTACGGCGAGCGCAAACTGTTGCACGACCATGCCACCGAGCAACCGTTCACTCGCGATCTGTATGGCGTCACGATCCCGCACAGCGTGCGCAATGTGATCATCCAGGCACGCGATCAGCGCTATGGCTACGGCGGGAAAACGCTCGAAGTGACCCTGCCCGGGCGCTGAGCGATCCGACACGGGACGATCTTGCGGCGGCGCGGACGCCAACGGTCCGCGCCGCCGCCACGTCAGGGCATCAGAAATTGGCCGTAAGGCTGGTGTAGACCGTGGTCGGCTCGCCCGGCAGCACCAGCAACTGTCCCGCCGAATTGCCGCCGAGCAGACCGCCGCCGGTGACATACTCGAAGGCGTTGTAGCGGGCGTCGGTCACATTCAACACCTCCAGGCTCAACTTGACGTCCTTGAGCCCGGCGCCGTTGGCAGGCGTCGGCAGCGTATAACCAAACCCCAGATTGAGGGTGCCGTAACCCGCCAGCTTGCGGCGGCTGGGCGCGCCGGTATTGTCGTTGAAGATGGCCTGAGCACCCATGTACTGATACCACAGACGCGGCGTCAGCACGCCACCCGCGACATAGGTATTGTAGTCGCCGCCGACATTGAAGGTGCTGTCCGGCACATTCGAGACCGGGAGTCCATCGTAGCTGACGCCGCCCGTCACGTAGTGTGTGAACTTCGCGCTTTCCAGATTCAGATTGGCGAATACCGATGCGCCGGCAAATGGCTTGTCGTTGACCGCAAGATTGACGCCCTGATAGACGGAATCCCCATTGGCATCGCCAAGGTAATTACCGTTGGCGTCATAGAGCGGGATGTATTGATTGGCGTAATGCAGGTGGTAGTAGCTCGCGCTGAACATGAAATCGTGCAGATAGGTCACCTGGCGCACATGAACCTTGATGCCGACATTGTAATCCGTGCTTTTTTCCAGACTGTAGACCGGAGGCGTTGACTGGTAAAGACCGCCGCCGCCACCAACCTGCGGCTCCTTGTGGGCGGTCGAATAATTCGCGAACAACGCCACGTTTCGCTGCACCTTCCAGTTGAAATCGATTGAGGGCTCGATTTTCACGAAGGCATTCTTGGCCGGTGGCAGTTGCCCCTGATTGTTGTTCGGATACAGGGCGTAGGCCTGGGCGAAATCACCCGCCGCGGCCGGATAGTAGCGGGTGAAATATTTGATCAGACGCACGCCCGGCGTTACGTGCACGTTGTCGACGGGACTGATGCGGTCCTGCACGAAGGCAGCGATATCGGTTTGATCCCAGTAGTCGCTGCGGTAGTGTGCATTCGGCACCGCTGCGGAGCCGTAGTATGGCGCATTGGGATTATAAAACGCGTTGCGCGAATTATAGTGGCTCTTGAGGAAAAACCCGCCGAAATTCACTTCATTGTACGGCAGGCTCACCGACAGCCAAAGCTTGTCGCCGTACACGTCGTCTCGCGGATTGTTGTATTCGTAAAGATTTGACGGATTGCCCAACCCGTAATTGTTGTAATGAAAATGCAGACGATGGCCATAGCGATACCAGACCATGTTGTGCGCGCTCGTTGTGCGGTCGAGGGCGACATTCAGCTTGCTGTACAGCAACCAGGTTTCGTTGCTGTCCTGCTTGTTCCACACGCTTCCCGGAATCGACGAGTAATACCCCGAGGTTTGCTGGCTGTACAACGGGCTGTTCGGCGTGCCATTCAGCGTAACCCCCGCGATGGGGGTTATCGGAATCGGAACCGGACGATAACCCGATCCCTTGGCCAGATAGGCGCCCACCGAAAAATTGCCATTGCTGAAGGTCTTGATGGTTTTGGCGAACCACGCGTAGTTGTAGCTCGGGCTCTTGAAGCCGTCCGGGCTCTTGCGGTAACTGTCGCTGGAGCCGACACCGCCGGCCACCACCGTGGACCAGCCACCGATATCGCCCGTGCGTCCCGAAACGAACAGATTGCGCGCGTTGTAGCTGCCGTACGTAAGCTTGACCTTGGCGCCAGGCTTGCGTGCAGGCTGCAACGGCACGAAGGCTATCTGACCGCCAATGTTGTTGTACCAGCGATCCAGCGGGTTGCCCGGGCCATAGGTGATGCCAATCCCCTGCAACAGATCCAGCTGCGGCACCTGCGGGCTTTCCCATAGGCCGGTCGAGGGATCGACCATCGGCACCCCGTCGAAGGTGACCGACACGCTGCCGTCGTCGATCTGTCCGCCCGCGAAACCGCCCCAACCCTGCTTGATGCCGTTGACGCTGATCGAATTCTTGGTTGCACCCGTTCCGCCGTATCCGGAAACACTCACGCCCGGCGCATAGCTCAAGGCCTGCGCGCTGCCACCGACAGGACCCGCCGCGGCCATTTCGTGTTGGCCGAGCACCTTGATGGACTGTCCCGACTTGAAATTGCCTTTTTGCGTCAGCGCCTTGGCATCGTTCCCCATCAAGGTGGATTCCGAACCGATTGTCGCGCTGACCTTGCCGACATTGATATCCGTCTGTGAAGATTTCTGATCGCGGGTGACCCCAGCGTCATTGGCAGCCAACGCAACCGTGGGCAGCGCGCCCACCCCCAGCGTCGCCAGTGCAATCACCAGTGGCCGTACGGCAAACAAACCTTGCATGGACTCACCTCTGCTTTGATGGAATACCAGTTTGATGGAATACCAGCGCGGCACCCGACGCGGTGGTCAGGTGACGGGAACAGCGGGATATTCTTCGGTGAGCGAGTGCCGGGAGCCTGACACCAACCTTAAGCGCGATTGCATAAATCCTGAAAAATAACTATAAATCAAATGCTTGATAAAATATTCACGATGTTTGAATTTTATTTTTAAGTTTCATGACATCGCGACGATGGTATCGAGCTGCCGCCTGGAAGACATGGGGGCTCGGCCTGCCTGCCCCCACCCCGATCGGCTACGATCAGCGCGCCGCCTCGGAGTGCTTTTGTACATACATGTGCGCGTCCGCCTTGCGGAAAAGCGTCTCGCGAGTATCGCCATCATCCGGATAGCACGCCATCCCTATACTCGTGCCTAGCGTCACGCGCGCACCATCGAGCAGGAAGGGTTCCGCGAGGACACTCATCAATTTCCGCCCGACCTGCCGAGCGTCCGCATGATCGCGCATATGCGTCAACAGCACAGTGAATTCATCCCCGCCCATGCGTCCCACCGCATCCTCGGCACGCAGGGTTCGTCGCAGGCGAGCGGCCACCTCGCACAGCAACCGGTCGCCGACATCGTGGCCGAACCCGTCGTTGACACTCTTAAAATCGTCCAGATCGAGAAACAGCAGGGCAAGTTGTCCATGCGTACGTCTGGCGTGCTCCAAGGCCATGTCGAAACGGTCGTAAAAAAGAGTTCTGTTGGGCAGGCCGGTCAACGGATCGTGCAACGCCATGTGCTCCAACCGCGTTTCGGCCTGCTTGCGCTCGATCACCGTTGCGATCTGCGCCGAGACGAATTGCAGCAATTCGCGATCTTCCCCCGTGTACTGCGGGTGATCGGCTCGAGTACGCAGGGCGATGGCGCCGATGACCCCGCGTTGGGTGATCAGCGGCGCGGCCAGCCAGTCGCCACTCGTGGATGCCGATGAAACCGGCCTTAAAGCTGGCGAGACCTGAATTTGGCCGGTGCGTACCACCAGGTCAATCAGCGAGTCCCCATCGGGCACAAACGGCTCGACTGCCTCCGGGTCGTGCGTCTCCGAAACCGCGTACGGGAAATGCCACCTGTCCGTATCGGGTTCATATAGTGCAACCTGAAAGTCCGTAGCCGGCAGCAACCCGGCGACGATCTCATGTATTCGCCTGCAAAGGGCGTCCAGGCTCGTGCTGTGATGCGACGCCTCGGAAATCTCGTACAACGCGCTTCTGACGAGATTGACGCGCCTGATCTCCGTCACGTCGCGCGCAACCGCAAAACGCAGCCGGTCGGACGCCGACCAGCGCGCTGACCACATGATGTGCACCACCCCGCCATCCTTGCGGATATAGCGATTCTCGAAATGCATCGCGGGCTCGCCGTCCATGATCTCGTCGACCATCGACAGGGTGCGCGCGCGATCTTCCGGATGCACCAATTCAATCATGTTGCGGCCGATCAGTTCTTCCGGCGCATAGCCGAGCAGACGCTCGCCGGAAGCGCTGATGTAGACGAAACGGCCCGCTTCATCGACCACGCAGATGGTGTCGATCAGCAGGTCCATGATCTTGGTGGGAAGAAATTCGTCCATTGGTGTCCATGATAATCGGCCGCCACGACTTGCATAGGGCTTGCGAAAGGGATGGCCCGACCGGTGGACGCTCGGTTGTCGTACCCGGCCGAACGGTCGGCCGAAACGCATCAGTTCCCGGGATCGTCTTCGGTTTCTCCGGCGGACGCCTGATCAAAGAACCGGAAACGCCGATCCTGCGACTGCTTGGCCCGATACATGGCCGTGTCGCTGTGTCTGATCAATGTCTCGAAATCGGCGCCGTCGTTGGGGTAGATGGCGATGCCGATGCTTGCGCTGATATGCAGCGCGTGCGCTCCGATATCGAAAGGGGCAGACAGCGCCTCGACGATCTTTTCCGCCACGGCGGCGGCATCCTCCGGCTGCTCCAGTCTCGCCAGCAAGGCGATGAATTCGTCGCCGCCCTGTCGTCCTACCGTATCCTCCTCGCGCAGGCAGGCGCTCAGACGCCGGGCAACGGCCCGTAGCAGCTGGTCGCCGATGTCGTGCCCGAGGCGGTCGTTGACGGACTTGAATTTATCGAGATCGATGAACAGTATCGCGAAGCAGTCGTGCGCGCGCCGCGCATGCGCGATCGCCTGTTCGATCCGATCCTGCACCAGCCGACGGTTGGCCAGATTCGTCAGCGCGTCGTAGTTGGCGAAATGCGCCATTTGCGCCTCGATGGCCTTGCGCTCCGAAATATCCTGCAGGATGCCGATGAACCCCCGGTTGGCACCGCCTCGTTCAAGCAATGACACGCGAAGCTCGACGTTGAACAGGCTGCCGTCCCGACGGCAGGCCTTCACCTCCCTCGGGCGCCCGATCACATGCGCCTCGCCGGTACGCCAGTAACGCGCAAGATATTCGTCATGCTCGCTGCGGAAAGGCTCCGGCATGAGCATGGAGACGTTCCTGCCGAGCATGTCCTCGCCGCGATGGCCGAACATCTTCTCGGCACCGGGATTGAAGAGTTTGATGGTACCGTTCTCGGAAATCACGACGATGCCCTCGTTGACACTCTCCACAAGGGTCCGCACCTGGCCCTCGCTTTCACGCAGGCGCTCGTTCGCCTCGTGCGTCTCGCGCTCGGATCGCACCAGTTCGGCCACCAATGGCGTGAACAGCCAGCGCAACGACAGCAATGCGATCGCCAGCACGATACCGAGGAGAGGCAACACATAGCGAAGTTGCCGCCAGATCGGCGCGTACAGCTCACGACTGTCGATTTTCAGCACCATGCCAAGCCCCAGGCGCCCGACCGGGCGATAGGCCGCGACCACCTCGCGATGACGATAGTCGCGCGTGACGATCGCGCCGGACTCGCCGCGCAGGGCATACGTCATCGGCAGCGGCATGCCGGAGGAGGTGGTCGTCGAAAGATCGAGCGCGCGATGGGACAGCGTCGAAGGGAAGCAGTGCATGCCGTGTTCGCCGGCAGGCGCGCACATGGCCAGCTCGGCCGTTTCCCCGCGCAGGCCAACGGACCGGAAAAGACGATCCAGCGTAGGCAATGGGATCTCCGTGATCACCTTCCCGATCATCAGGCCGTCGTGCCACACGCGTTTGGTCGAACGCAGGTAATAACCTCCTCGATACAGCAATCGCGCCTCGTCGTGCAATTGAATGGGCGCGCTCACTTCCGGGTTGCCCACAAAATGTCCGGCGTGCGCAACCTCCCTGCCCGCGCGGTCGAACATGGAAATGGCCGAGGGCCCCGTCATGAGAAACGAATCCGCTCCACGTTGCAGGGCCGCGCGCGCCGCGGCGTTGTCAGGCTCGGCATTCACCGTTTCGATCTGCCGGATCAGGAAGGGACGCGTGGCGATGGTCGAGGTTTTCTCCATGCCGTGCTCGATCGTGGCCAGCTCCAGCGCAACGATACTCTCCAGATCGGAACGCAGACTCGTGATCAACTGATTTTCTCCGGCATTCTTCATCACGAAAAATACCGCGGCGCCCACGGCTGCCGTTGCCAGAATCAGAATCAGTCGGGCGATCAGCAGAATTCTGCTTTGCTTGATTTTTGTTGTTTGCATGATTTCCTGCCGATCTTTCTTAGGTGCTGCGCCTGCCCAGCGGCAGCCGCCGCGCGATGTGGATCAAAGGCGGGCTGCGCCCCGCATCCCCACGCGGTCACGCCGCTCGGGAGCGGATCATATACCCGCCGCCGCCCAACGCCCGATAAACCACCTTTCGAGCGTGGACATCGGCCTCGGCCCAGCCGCTCACCCGCCCTGCCCGCGTCCTTCGCGCGCCGATGCCGCATCCCCTCTGCTCCCGACGACGGGCCGGCCGCAGCGCTCGCTGTCGACACGCCCGCATCTTACAATTCTAACGCCCCTGCCATGTGACGCAGGATCGCGCGCCTTCCCCTGTTCGACAGCACCCAACGCCGGAGGCACCGCACTCGCATGAATACACGCAAACTAGGCACAAAGGGTTTGGAGGTCTCCATGATCGGGCTCGGCTGCATGGGCATGAGCCAGTCCTACGGCCCCGCCGACGAGGCCGAGTCCGTCGCCACCCTGCATCGCGCCATCGACCTCGGCTGCACCTTCCTCGACACCGCCGAGGTCTACGGTCCCTTCGCCAACGAGGAACTGCTCGGCCGTGCGCTGGCCGGGCGGCGCGACAAGGTCGTGATCGCCACCAAGTTCGGCTTCCGCATCGAGCAAGGAAAAATGACCGGCACCGACAGCCGGCCCGAGCATATCCGCGAGGCGGTGGAAGGCTCGCTGCGACGCCTGCGCACCGATCACATCGACCTGCTCTACCAGCACCGCGTCGACCGCAACGTGCCGATGGAGGACGTGGCCGGCACCGTCGGCGAGCTGGTGCGCGAGGGCAAGGTGCGCTTCTTCGGCCTGTCCGAGGCCGGTGCCGCGAACATCCGCCGCGCCCATGCCGTCCACCCGGTCAGCGCGCTGCAGAGCGAATACTCGCTGTGGGAACGCAATCTGGAGACCGAGATCGTCCCGTTGCTGCGCGAGCTCGGCATCGGCCTCGTGCCCTTCGCCCCGCTGGGCCGCGGTTTTCTCACCGGCGCGGTCAAGCGTGCCGAGGAATACCCGGAGACCGACTTTCGCCACAACGACCCGCGCTACCAGGGCGAGCACTACGACGCCAACCTGCGCGCGGCCGCGACGGTGCGCGAGATCGCCGAGACTCTTGGCGCCACGCCGGCGCAGGTGGCGCTCGCCTGGCTGCTGCGCCAGGGCGACGACATCGTGCCCATCCCGGGCACCAAACGCCGCAGCTATCTGGAGGAAAACCTCGCCGCCGCCGACCTCGCACTCGATGCGGCGCAGCTGCAGACGCTCGACGAGGCGCTCGCCCCCGGCCGTATCGCCGGCGAACGCTACAACGAACGCCTGATGGCCACGGTCGACCGATAACGCCCTTGTCGCGACTGCGGCGCGTCCCTATCTTGAGCGGAAGGGAAACCGGACGAGGGCGGCATGATGGCAAGCGGATGGGCGAAGGACGGCGCGGTACAGGACCAGATCGACGCCACGGTGCAGGATGCGCTGCGGCAGGCGCGTAGCCGGATGCCGCAGGGCGAGGGTCTGAGCCACTGCGCCGAATGCGGCGAGCCCATTCCGCCCGCCCGGCGCCGGGCGATTCCCGGCGTCCGCCTGTGCGTCGCCTGCCAGGAGACGCACGACAGCGAGTCCGGCGTGTTCAGCGGCTACAACCGCCGCGGCAGCAAGGACAGCCAGCTGCGCTGAAGGCGGGCCCGGGCGGCCGCCCCCCGCACGGGAGACGGCATCGGCAACCGCCCTGGCGCTCAGGCAACCAGCGCATCGAAGCGCTCGCGCGCCGCGTTGAGTCCGGCTTCGCGGCTGTCGTCATCGATGTTCAGCCCCTCGGCATACACGAACTCGACATCCTTCATGCCCAGGAAGCCGAAGAAATCGCGCACGTACCCCGTCTGGCTGTCCAGCGGCGTGCCGACATAAAACCCGCCGCGCGCGGCCAGCACGTAAACCTGCTTGTCCCGCAACAGACCTTCCGGCCCCTGCTCGGTGTAACGGAAGGTTACGCCGGCACGGGCGACGTGGTCGAAATACGCCTTCAGCGTCGAGGGCACGCCGAAGTTGTACATCGGCAGTCCCAGGACCACCACATCGGCCTCCTGCAGTTCGCGAATCAGTTCATCGGCATGCTCGGCCAACGCCGCCTGCTGCGGCGTACGCTCGGCCGGCGCCGTGATGAAGGCCTTGAAACGCTCGGCATCCAGGTGCGGCACCGGCTCGCGGGCGAGATCGCGCACGGCCAGCGTCGTATCGGGGTGACGCGCGCGCCAGGTGGCCACAAAGGTATCGGCAAGACGACTGGACTGCCCGTCGCTGGAAAACAGGCTGGTATTGATCTGCAGAAGCTTTTTCATGGCGATGGCGCCTCCGGTGAAATTGTCAGAGGCCTATTGAATGATCTATACAGACAATATGAAAATACAAAATTCTGCTAAAAAAGATCCAATAAATTGATATGACAATCACGACGCCGCACATCTCCCTGGAACACTGGCGCACCCTGCTCGCCGTGGTCGACGCCGGCGGCTACGCGCAGGCCGCGGCCGCCCTGCACAAGAGCCAGTCCGCGGTCACCTATGCAGTGCAGAAGATCGAGACCCAGCTCGGGGTCAAGGCGTTCGAGATACAGGGGCGCAAGGCCGTGCTGACCGATACCGGGCAGATGCTCTATCGCCGCGCCACCGCCCTGGTCGGCGAGGCCGGCGAACTGGAGCGTGCGGCACGCTCGCTGTCGGCCGGCTGGGAAGCCGAAATCCGCCTGGCCACCGAGATCGTCTATCCGCCTCGCCGCCTGTTGACCTGCCTGGCAAGGTTCCGCAGCGAGAGCCCGCGCACCCGCATCGAGGTCATCGAATCCGTGCTCGACGGCACCGCGCAGGCCTTGCAGAAACGCCAGGCCGATCTGGCCATCGCGCCGCGCGTGCCGCCCGGCTTCCACGGCGACCCGCTGCTGCGCATGCGCACGCTGGCCGTCGCCCATCCGGATCACCCCCTGCATCGCCTTGGTCGCGCGCTGACGCCGCGCGACCTGCGCGCGCACCTGCATCTGGTCGTGCGCGATTCCGGCGGCAACCGAGGACTGCGCGACTACCTGACGGTGGAGGTCGAACAACGCTGGACGGTCGGCCACCTGTCCACCTCCATCGAGGCGGTACGCCAGGGCCATGGCTTTGCCTGGCTGCCCGTCGAGCACATTCGCGACGAACTCGCCCGCGGCACGCTCAAAGCGCTGCCGTTACGCGAGGGCGCGGAAGGCACGGCGGCGCTCTATCTGGTACTGGCCGAACCGGACCTGGCCGGCCCCGGCGTCCGCCGCCTCGCGCAGATCCTGCGCGAGGACGCTTCATCTTAGCTGCCGGTATTTTCGCGGTAGGTCCGAGACGGTCTATCGTCCGCCTGGTAGCGGCCGGATTCGGTAGCTTCGCCGCGAGCATTCAGGCACTACAGCACTGGCATGGGAGCCGTCGCAGCAGCGGATGGACATGGGCACCCGTAAGATGAGAGGACCGCGGCCGCGCTACCGCCGCAGTCCTCAACTGAGCCCCCTCAGAGATGCTTGCCGAAGAAGGCTAGCGTGCGGGTCCAGGCAAGCTCGGCCGCTTCGGGGTTGTAGCCGAGTGGCGGCAGATTCTTGGAATCGGCCTCCTCGTTGGCGAAAGCGTGCTTGGCGTCGTAGCGATGGAATTCGTAGCCGACGCCGGCCTCCTTGAGCTTGGCCTCCAACGCGTCGACGCCGTCGATGGCGAAGAACTGGTCCTGCGTCGCCCAGTGGCCGAGCAGCGGCGCCTTGATCTTGCCGGCATCGACGAAGTCGAGCGGGGGGTAGCCATACCAAGTGGCATTGGCGTCGCTCTCCGGCACGAATACCGACGCGAGCACGGTCAGCGCACCGCCCATGCAGTAACCCGTGACGCCGGCCTTGACGCTGCCCGTGGCCTTGAGATGCTGCACCGCGCCGCGGATGTCCTGGCTCGCGGCGTCGGCGAAATCCAGGCCGTTCATCAGATGCTCGGCCTCGTTCGCCTCCAGCGCCACTTCTCCGCGATAGAGATCGGGCACCAGAGCGCGATAACCGGCTGCCGCGAGCTTCTCCGCCACACCCTTGATCTGGTCGTTGAGGCCCCACCATTCCTGGATGACGACGATCCCCGGGGCACGGCTGCCCTGCGCCGGCTCGACGAGATAGGCCTTCGAGTCCCCGCCGTCGGGCCGTTTGTAGCTGATCATTTCACCCATGATTAACTCCCTGTTTCCATGTGAATTGTCGGGCTTCCGCCACGTGTCCGGGCGGCCCCGCACGCGTGGGGTCCGCATTGTACGCCGAACATGGCGGTGGTCCGTCACTGTCTGATTGCGGAAAGCGGCATCGGTTCCCGTGCAAGATCCGCTGGCCGCCGGGCACAGACGGGCGCCTATCCATTGCATGGTGCCGGCCCGGGTGTTTCACTGACGCCCCCTACGCCGCCGGAACGTCGCCATGTGGCTCAACACAAGCTTTGACCTGGCGTTCGACATCAACCTGCCGACGCCCTTCGTCCTGATGCTGCGGCCGCGCAGCGGCGCGCAGCAGTGGATCGCGCGCGAGGAATACCGGCTCACGCCGCATACGCCCGTGTTCGAATTCACGGACGGCTACGGCAACCTGTGCCAGCGCCTGGTCGCCCCGCCAGGAGACTTCTCGATCCATACCGCCGCCGAGGTCAAAACCGCCGATCGGCTGGATCGCGCACCCGCTGCGCCCTTCGTTGAAATCCAGCACCTGCCGGACGACGCGCTCGTCTATCTGCTGCCCAGCCGGTACTGCGAATCGGATCGCTTCGGCCTCATGGCCGCCGAACTGACCGCCGGGCATCTCCCCGGCTACGATCAAGCGGCGGCGATCGAGGGCTGGCTACGCGCGTCGATCCGCTACCTACCGGGCAGCAGCGAACAGCCGCTGTCGGCGGTCGAGGTGAACACGCGGCAATACGGCGTATGCCGTGATCTGGCGCACCTCGGTATCGCGCTGTGCCGCAGCATCAGCATTCCCGCCCGCATGGTCGTCGGCTACCTGCATGGGCTGGAGCCGATGGATCTGCACGCCTGGTTCGAAGCCTATGTCGGCGGGCGCTGGTATGCCTTCGACCCGACCCAACCGACACTGCGCGGCGGTTACGTCGCCATCGGATACGGACGCGACGCGGCCGATGTCGCGGTCTACACGCAGTTCGGCCCGGCTGTCTATCCGACCCGGCAAACCGTGGACGTGAAATCCGCCTTCCGGACAGGCTGAGCTTTCATCCGTCGGATGACCCAGCTCTGAATTTCGCGTCGGATCGCACCGCCACAATCGGCAGCCACGGCAACGCCGGTACGGCCGCCTCCCAGGCCGCGCCAGGGTGATGGTCGATCTGGCTGTTTTACCCGAGATTGCGCTTGACGTACCCCGAGGTCAGGCGTAAAAAACCTTCGCCCGGCGCCTCCGCGCGCTGATCGCGCGGAGGTATGCCCCCCTCGATGGACAGTAGCTGTAGCCACATACGTTACGCCTGAGGGCCGGCGCCCGCTCATCTCCCCATCCGAGCCTGCCGCCCCCCGGGCAGGCGGCGGCACTTGGCCCTTTCGGCCATCCGCCAATACCGACACCGATACACGCCGACAGTGGGTCCCTACCAGAGCGGGTCCCACTGTCGGGCGTAGCGCTGTCGCCCTGCGCAACCCGATGGAGAGCCCGATGCCCGCTTACCACCTCGATGGGGCGGCGATGCCGCCAGGCGGCCGCTTGTTCCGCCCCGCCTGCCGCATGGTTGCATGTATCCACACACACTCGAGGGAGTGCTGACCATGAGCGTGGAAACCCGCACCATGCTGCGCGACCTCTGCCCCAAGTGCCCCGACATCCCCGAAGGCATGGAAGAGCGCGTGCGCGACCGACTCAATCTGCAGGCACTGCGACGCGGTCCGCGCACGTTGCGCAAACGGCTTGCGCTTGCGCTTGCGCTGGTCGGCCCCGGCGTGCTCGTCATGCTCGGGGACAACGACGCCGGCGGCGTGATCACCTACGCGCAGACCGGCGCCGCCTACGGCCTCGGCATCTTTCTGCCGCTGACGCTGCTGCTGGGCCTGATCGCCTATGTGGTACAGGAAATGACCGTACGCCTCGGCGCGGTCACCCGCCGCGGGCACGCCGAACTGATCTGGAAGCGCTACGGCCCCTTCTGGGGCATCTTCTCCCTGGTCGATCTGATTATCGCCAACGTGCTCACCCTGATGACCGAGTTCATCGGCATCCGCGTCGGCGGCCAGGTCTTCGGGCTATCCGCCTGGATCACGGTGCCCGCCGCGTTGGCCTTCGTCAGCTTCGTGCTGGTGTTTCTGCGCTACTGGACCTGGGAGCGGATCGCGCTGTTCATCGCCGCCTTCAACCTGGTATTCATCCCGCTCGCCATCGCCGCCCATCCCGACTGGGGCGCCGTGGCGCGCAGCTTCGTGGGCGCCGGCTGGGCAGTTCCGGGCGGCCTGCTGTCGGCGACCTTCCTCGTGCTGCTGTCGGCGAACATCGGCACCACCATCGCCCCGTGGCAGCTGTTTTTCCAGCAGTCCTGCGTGGTCGACAAAGGTTTGCTGACCCAGGACATTGGTGCAGGCAGGCGCGATCTTGCCCTCGGCATCGTCGGCATGGCGCTGGTCGCCCTGGCGGTGATGATCCTGGCAGCCAAGGATCTGCATGGCATGCCAAATGCGCAGAACCTGGACATGCCGGCGGTCCTGACCGGCATCGAGGGCAAACTCGGGGACTGGGCGATGAAGCTCTTCGCGCTCGGCCTGATCGAGGCTGGATTGATCGCCACCATCGTCATCACCGCCAGCACCGCCTGGGCCACCGGCGAGGCACTGGGCCTGCCGCGCTCGCTCAATGCGCCGCCCCGGCAGGCCTGGGCGTTTTACGCACCCGCTGTGCTCGGCACGGCGCTGGCCGCTGGCGTGGTGCTGTTTCCCCACCTGCCGCTCGGCTTTCTCAACCTGAGCGTACAGGTCATCGCCACCGTATTCATGCCCGCCGCGATGCTGTTCCTGCTGATGCTGCTCAATGACCGCGAACTGATGGGCGCGCACGTCAACTCGCCGGCACGCAACGCCCTGGCCATCGGCATCATGCTGATGCTGATCGGCTGCAACGTGCTCTATGCGGTCGCCACCGTGTTTCCCCATGCCTTCGGAGCCCCGCCATGAAACACCTGCGCGATTTCGATCCCGAGGAACTCCACCATCTGCTCAGCGAGGAAAACTGGCTCGCACCGCTGCCGGAGGTCCGCCCGATCAAGCTGAAACCCTGGCAGGAGACTGTGTTCTGGGGGCTGCGCCTGTATGTGCTCGTGATGTTGCTGGTGGTGCTCTGGGCCTTCGTGCACGGCGCGCACGGCTGAGCCGGAGGGCGCAAAGTCGACTCTAGACGAGCGGCAGCGGCGGCGGCATGGGGCAGTCCAGCGCCACGGCCACGGTGCGCAGCAGCTCGGCGCCGCCCACGGTGACGTCGCCGTCCATGGCGATGCAGGCCGCGCAGGCATCGAGAAAACGGCGCTTGAGCGGCGGCTTGAGCTTTTCGAGCTCGTCCATCGCCCCGTCGAGTCGATTCAGGTCCAGCTCGTCGCGCGGCACGAAACGCAGCGCCCCTGCGCCGACGGCGTGCCGCCCCGCCGCGAAGGCCCGCTGCGCCTCGGACGGGTCGGCGTGCTCGGCCAGCGCGATCAACGAAAGCACGGTCTCGCAGGCGGCCTTGGCCGAACCGAGCACGTAATAGGTCTGCCGCGCCGGCTTGCGCAGGGCGAAGTGCAGGTCCAGCCCGCGCAGCACCAGATGGCGCACGACCCATTCCCACAGGCTGATGCGCCCGTCCGCCGCCATGAGTTCGTTCAGCACGCCGCGGAAGCGTGCGTACTGTTGCGGCGACAGGCCGCGCAGCGATGGCAGACTCAGCTCGACCAGCGGCAATCGCTGCGCCCGTTCGAGGCCTGCCGCCGCGGGCAGGTATCGGCGCGTCAGATCGGCCACGCTGTCGTCCGCCTTGCCGTCGAGCGTCTGCCACTGCCTGGCCAGCACGTCGGCGTCGCCGTCCAGCAGCAGGGCGTAGACCACGGCGCGCGCCGTCTGCGGATTGCCGCTCGCCTCGCGCAACTGCGGCGGCAGGCCGGCGATGAGATCGTGCGCATAGGCCTGTTGCGCGGCGTCCGGCTGACCGGTCTGCGCCACCAGATCGCCCAGCGTGCCCGCCAGCACCCCGGTCAGCACCGCGCGGCGGCGACCGCGCTCCCGTGCCTGTTTCCCTGCGGCGCTTTCCGACTCCTCGGGCACGGGCGGCGGGGGCGGCGGCGCGATGAAGCGGCCGTCCCAACGCGGCAGGATGCGCCGGATGCGGTCCTCCAGCGGCGGATGGCTGGCGAACAGCGACTGCAGCCCGCCGGACACCCCGCGCGCGAAATAGGCATGGCTGAACTGCGGCGCCATGGGACTCGACAGCAGCGAGCCGGCCATCGAACCGCCGATCTTCTTCAGCGCCCCGGAGATGCCGGCGCGGTTGCGCGTGAACTGCACTGCCGAGGCGTCCGCCAGGAATTCGCGCTGGCGGCTGACCAGCGCCTTGATCCAGGTGCCGAAGAAGGTGCCGGCGTAGCCGATCACCCACAGCCCCAGGCCGAGCACGAACAGCGCGGGGATCGCGGCGCCCTTTCTGCGTCCGCCCGCAAGTGGTGCGCGCCGCAGGGTGCGCAGGATGAACTGGCCGATTTCGCCGATCAGCAGGATGCCGGCGAGCACCCCGACCAGACGGATGTTGAGGCGCATGTCGCCGTTGAGGATATGGCTGAACTCGTGCGCCACGACGCCCTGCAGCTCGTCGCGGTCGAGCTGGCGGATCGCGCCGCGCGTGATGCCGATCACCGCGTCGCTCGGCGTCCAGCCGGCGGCGAAGGCGTTGATAGCGCCGTCGTCCAGCAGGTAGACGGTCGGCACCGGCATGCCCGAGGCGATGGCCATTTCCTCCACCACGTTGAGCACCTTGCGCTCGTCGAGGCCCTCGCTGTCGCCCGGCAGCACCCGCCCGCCCAGCGACTCGGCCACCACGGCGCCGCCGGCGGCGAGCTGGACCATGCGAAACAGGCTGCCGAGCCCGACCAGCCCCGCCACGCCCAGCCCCACCAGCACCGAGGCGCCCGAGCCGTAATGGCGCAGCACGTCCTTGAGGTTGAGCAGCCCCACGTCGCCGTGGGCATAGAGCACGAAGGCGAGCACGAAGAGGTTGGTGAGCAGGATCAGCCCCAGCACCGCCAGCGCGAACAGCAGCACCAGCCAGAGCGTGCTGCGCCGGGCGTCGTCCTGAGCCTGGAAGAAATCCATCCCGCGACGGGCCTGCGATCAGAAGCTGACCTTCGGCGCCTGCTGGATCTGTTCGCTGTCGTCGAATTCGAGCAAGGCCGCATCGCGGGGGTGGCCGAAGGTCGTCGCCAGCATGTTCTGCGGGAAGGACTGGCGGTAGGTGTTGTAGGCCATCACCTGATCGTTAAACGCCTGCCGCGCGAAGGCGACCTTGTTCTCGGTGCTGGTCAGCTCCTCGGTGAGCTGCATCATGTTCTGACTGGCCTTGAGGTCCGGGTAGGCCTCCATCACCACGTTGAGCCGGCCGAGCGCGCTGCCGAGCACCCCCTCGGCGTTACCGAGCTGGCTCATCGCCGCCGCGTCGCCGGGCGCCGCGTGCGCCGCCGCGAGGCCCGCAGCCGCCGCGTTGCGCGCCGCGATGACCGCCTCCAGCGTCTCGCGCTCATGCTTGAGATAGGCCTTGGCGGTCTCCACCAGATTGGGGATCAGATCGTAACGGCGCTTGAGCTGCACCTCGATCTGCGCGAAGGCGTTTATATAGCGGTTCTTCAGCGCGACCAGCTGATTGAAGATGGCGATGACGTAGAACACGCCCGCCCCGATCAGCACCAGCACCACGATCGTCGAAATGGCCATCGGTTTCCCCCTGTTTTCCCGCACCGGCATGCCCTGCCGGTGCGCATCGGCCTGCTCAGCAGCTATAGCGGCAGACGTTCATGCTGAGATAGAGAGTATAAGCCTCGCCACCGCGTAGCCAGCGCCGAACCCGTACTTCCAGCGCCTCGCCCGTCAATGGCTCCTCCAGCTCGCAATAGGCGCCGTAACGATGCCGTGGGCTACCCTGGGGCTCCGCCACGACATGCTCGCCGTCCACGAACAAGGTGAAATCGGGCAGGGCGCCGGCGCATGCGGCAAAGGCGCCTGCCCCATGCGCCGAAAACAGCACCTCGACCTGGCGATCGAATGCATCCTGGGAGAGCGGCTGGGTCATGAGTGGCTGCGTGAAGTATTGCGATAATCCGGCGTCCGCTTGGCAGGGTCCCCCTGCGCGATGCATGGACCATAAAGGTACGGATGGACGCACGCAAGCCTGCCGAGGCGCGTGCGCGGCGGTTCAAGCGGCGCAGGCGCTTCGACAGGCTGGGAAAAGCAGCTTCAGAACTGATAAGGCAATTTCGCGCTGACCTGAATATCGGGCGCATCGTTGGTCAGGCCGATACCCAGGCCGAACACCAGGGAGGCCCGGTTGCTGATGGCGTGCGTTGCGCCGATATTCAGGATGGCCGCATTGCCTTCACTGCCGCTCACATCCTGCCAGCTTTGCCCATCGATTTTCGTGCGGCTCAGGAAAGTGACCCGCTGGGTATAGCCGAAGCTCATGCTGGTGGTATCGTTGAGCGCGAAGGCCATCCCCAGACCATACTGGAGCGAGTCGCCCAGCTTGACGCTACCGGGCACCACCTGCCCGGGATTGCTGCTGATGTCGTTGAAGTGCTGCGGCTGGTTGTAAAAATAACCGAGATTGGCGAACAGTATCGCCGGGTCCGTGGTCTTGACGAGCGACAGCCCGGTCGAATACGCCCAGGTACCGGTGCCGCTGGGCAGGGTCTCGGGATAGTTGAGGCTCGAATTGGTCGACTGCGGCCTGATGGTCTTGATGCCATAAGGCGAGGAGCCGGTAGGCGCCTTGACACGGAAATTCCACACGATATCCGGGCGTGATTCGGTCTCGGTCAGCAAGCGGTAATACACACCCGCGTTTACATCCCCGATGCGGAAGCGCGGGTTGAGATACGAGCTGCCGCTGCTGTACTGCGTCCCGACGCTGCCCTGCCCCGCCGATTCGTAAACCGTATATCGATAGAGATATGGGATATTGAAATCCATCTGGATATTCGGAGTCAGACCATAACGGCCGGTCAGGTCGAGCGTCAGGTTATGCGATTTGACCTTGTCGACACTGACCGAACCCAGAAAAATGGCGTCGAGCGCCAGAAAACCGTTGAGGCTGATCTGATTGCGGTCCGAATAGGCGTAACTCAGGCCCGGTTCGAAGGTGAATTTGCGCTCGAAAAGCGCATGTTGTTCCTGATAAACGGCCTGGGCACTTTTGCTGGCGTCCGGGCGCTTCTTGATGTCGTCGCCAGCCGTATCCGCAGGTGCCTCCGGTTGTGCCGTGGTGGCTGCGGCTGGCACGGCCTTGTCGGGGGCAGGCCCCTTGCCGCGCAAGTGCCCAAGCTCGCGATCCGTAGGCGCGGGCAAACCCGGAGTGGCGGCCCGGAATTTGCGATAGGCTGCCTCGAGGTGCTGGAGCCGCTGTTTAAGTACATTGATTTCCAGCTCCAGATCATCGTCAACCGCCGGCGCAGCGATTCCTTCCGCCGGCAAAAGCACGGCGAGGCAGGCTAGGCCGAGCAGGCGCCCAGCGGTCCTGCGTACGGCCGATGGGCGAATCCCGGGCATGGTCCGAAAAGATACGGGAGTGCGGTAGTCCGACATGATGTCCCCTCTTACGAGTCGATTATTGGATTTATTGTGTGTTGAAATAAACCACTTGGTGCGATGTCGGCTTTTCAGTAAACCGACAGACCGTGCATGGCGTTCAGCGCCTCATTCATGTTCAGGCCTTTCTGACTTGACACCTGCTCGTTGAATTTGGCGATCAGCGTGGTGTGATTGATGACTTGGTTGAGGCTGCCGACCAGTTGCACCTGCTGCTGCACGCCCTTGAGGCTGGAAATTTCCTGCCGGGCGATACCCTGGCCGGGAATGGCAATGCTGACACTGGCCTTGCCACCGCCCACTTGGGTGCCCAGGCTCGGCTTCTGATTGCCATCCGATGTCGCCACCGTACCGCTACTCCAGCCTTCGCCGCTGGGTGCGCCGATCTTGATCTCGCCGCTGCCGATGTTCATCGTGATCTGATTGCGGGCGCCATTGGCGTCTCCCGTTACCTGCACGGACTGCCCCACGCCCTGCACATTCTCGATACCGCCGGCACTGATACTGCCGTTGGAGGCCACCGGCCCCACTTGCGACCCGCCTGCCTGCCCCGGCGAACGCTGCTCACGGCTCAGAATGGTCACATTGGGCTTGAAGCCGTTACCGCTACGGTCTACGCCGATGTATAGCCCGGCGTTGTATGCCGCGCCGTCGGCGGTCTGCCAGCGCGTGAGCATTTCGACGCCGAAGTACACCACCTGGGCAGGCGTCACATAGCGTCCACGCATACCGGCAAGCACATCGTCACCCACCTCCACGGCGCTCAGGGGTATGGCGCCGCCGCGCGGCAAGGCAACGCCGGAATTCGGCACGGCCAGCGAGGCGGCGATGCAGCCCCCCAGTACGGTAATGGTCCATTTCTGGATACGCTTTTTTCTGCGCAATTGATCCAGCGAAACGATTTCCTGTGAAATCCTCTGCTGGATGTTCCGTTGAACGGTATTCATGATTGTCTCCATTTCAATTCATCGAGTTCGCGAGGATTGATTCTCAGAACAAATCCTTTTGAGAAAATCCATATTCGTACAGCTCTGCATCGCTCAATGGTGCGGAAATCGAGAATCTCTTGACGGTAGGCGGAGCGACTGGATTCCTCAGCGAGGTATTGCGATCGAAGCCCTTGCCTATCACCGCAAAAATGATCCCATTCCACGATTTTTCGAATTGATCCTTTTTCATAATCCGATTCCCGAGCGCCGGATCCGCCACATAATATTTGTCGTCAAGCACCCGCCTGAGCACCACGAAATGCTTGTAGCAGGCTGTTGAAAATTCCCCCGATTTAGCGGTTATCATGTTGATCAGGGTCCATTGGCGACGTGCCCCTTCGGATCTGGGGCCTGATTTTTCCCGAAAACAGCCCAAATCCCGATCTCTGGGCGCACCGATCCCTTGATGTGTGCCTTCAACATGCTGCCAGTCCCAGATTGCGCATCCGCACCAGGTTGTAGGCCGCCGCGCTGAGCACAAACTGGAAATCCAGTTTCTCGCGTCCGACAAACCGACTTTTGCGCAGACCCGCAATGGTCTTGAGCCAACCGAAGCATTCTTCGATCCGCTTGCGGATCGTCAGGCTGGTTCGGTAACCGGGATGGCCGATGGTGCGCCCGTCGATGGCCGAGCGGCGCCCGGCCGTGTTCTGAGCCACATGCGGCGTGACGTTTCGTCCACGCATCGCCGCCACAAAGCCTTGCGTGTCATAGTTCTTGTCCGCGCCCAGCGTGATCCGGTGGCTCCCGCCGAGCGCGTCGACAAGCTCGACACCGGCCTCGCGCTCGGCCGTGCCGGTGGCCTGGCTCGTCTGCGACTCGACGATCAGGCCGTGGCGGTTTTCCATCAGCAGGTGTCCGAGGTAGCTGAGCTTGGCGGTCGTGCCTTCGCTCTTGCGATACAGCAAGGCATCCGGGTCGGTCCTGGAGACGTGCGTTTCCCGACACCGCTTCTGCCCGCGAAAGTCCACCGTGGGATTGCGCCCGCCACCGCTCGGCGGCGCGTCCTCGTCCCGGGGCCGGTAGCTCTTGTGCGAGGCCAGCGCTTCGATCAACGTGCCATCGACGCTGAAGTGTTCGCTAGACAGCAGATCGGCCGCACGGGCCTGATCCAGCACCCGGGCGAAGAAGGTGCGGGCCACATCGCCTGCAAGCAGGCGGTCACGGTTCTTGGTAAACGTGGAGTGGTGCCAGACCGGATCGTCCATGGAAAAGCCCACAAACCAGCGAAACAGCAGGTTGTAGTCGATCTGTTCGACCAACAGGCGTTCGCTGCGGATGGTGTAGAACGCCATCAACAGTTGCGCGCGCAGCAGCTTCTCCGGCGGGATCGAGTCACGGCCCATATGGGCATACAGCGCATCGAAGTCAGCGTCGAGTTCTTTGAGCGCTTGATCGACCATCCGCCGGATCGGGCGCAGAGGATGGTCCTTCGGCACCCGTTGCTCCGGGCTGACCGTGCTGAACAGCCCATCCTGATGTATGTCGGCACCGCGCATCGGCCACAACCCTCACTCAACAATACAAAACCAATCTTCCGGGTTTACAGGACTTTTTCAACAGCCTGCTAATGCGTATCCCGCCAGATAACCAACTGCTGTACAAGGTCATGACGGTCGAGAATCTATTGCGATCGGTCGCCAACAACTATCTCTATTTCAATCGCGTCGACAGCTATTCAGACTTTCCGAACGCCGACGAAAATGACGGGAGGCAGTTGCCGAAGGATCAACCTCTCAATGCTGCCGCGACGTTCGAGAAGGCTCCCGACTTCTCAGCGGCCGACTACTATGACCAATGCAGAAGCAGAACCTACGCATGCTGCTTTTCGGTCGAGAATTCCCGCTACATTTGGGAGAACTACGCGAACGGAAGCGAGAAGGGAAAAGCCTGCGTAGTGTTCGAGTTCGGGAAGCTGAGGGCTATGCTCAACTCGGCACTAAACCCCGAGGGCACCGTCCTTCTCTATGAAGAAAATCCGTGTCGTCAAATATTCTCGGTGAACTACGGGTTGGTTAACTATGTTCCCAGGGGTACTCATCGAACCAACGAGGAGTACCTGTCCAATCCGATTCTTTACACGTACCTCAAGGACAGCGACCGCTTCCGAGAAGAACATGAATTGCGCATTTCTCTGTCTGCCATAGGCATCGGGCATTTCGCCCTAAAGGACGGCTCGCTGATTGAATTTCCGCCTTCTCTGCAACTTGGGTTCGACTTTCGGAACGCAATTGCAACTGCTGTGATTCGGGAAATCCTGCTTGCTCCTGAAGCCGATTCGAGCTTCCTTAGAGACGAATTGAGCAAGTTCCGTATTGAGCCCGCACCACCGCTGGAGAAAAAATGACGCCGAACCCTACAGTCGAGCGGACCTGCGCGAAAAGCCGCGCAGGCCGCTCACTTCCACGTTAGCCCCTTATGGCCTTTGCAGACATCTCGCCCGCCGTATCGTTGATTGCCCTTGCAGCCTCTCTGTTTACGTTGTGGTTCACCATTCTTCGGCGCGGCACTGTGTGCAGCACCTATCCATCGTTCATCGCCTTTCGCTATGACTTCGTTGGAAAGAATGTGCCGCAGGCAAAACTATTTTTTCGTTCGCTGCTCTTCAGTACTGGCACGCGTGGTCATGTTATTGAAAGTCTCTTCCTCCGCGTTCGTGAAGGTTCACGCCAAGCAGCGCAAAAACAGGGGTCAGGTCTCGTATTGTAGCATCCGTCATCATCCGCTATGGTGCCTTCCAGGGCGCATTCTCTACGTATGGAGTTTCCCGGAGCGCTCTACCACGTCACCTCGCGGGGCGATCGGCGTGAGCCGGTTGTCGAAGACGCCGAAGTGTACCAGTCAGCCGTGGGCACAAATAGAGTGTGCTGCCCGTGATGGAAATTTGCCGCAGATACGGACAACAAGGAGCTTGACATGAGGGATATTTTCTTTTTCGACAAAATGCTGATACCAAGAATTATTACGGGAATTTACTGGATAACGCTCTTGGCTGTTTTGATAGGTGGGCTGGCCTCGATGTTTGACGGGTACGGCGGCTTTACCGCTGGAAAATTCTTCGAAGGGGTTTTTTACATGGTTGCTGGAGCGATCGCGGCCAGAATTTGGTGTGAATTGCTGATCGTTCTGTTCAAGATAAACGAGGCGCTTCAGGAAATCCGGCACAAATAACGGGCCAAAATTTTTTTGAAAGGAGGCTGCCATTGCAACCTCCTGGAAAACAATGGGGTCTGGCCTCGTAATGCAACATCCCTCCTCATCGGCTATGGCGCCCTCTATGGCACGTCCTCTACGCATTGAGTTTCCCGGAGCGCTCTACCACGTCACCTCGCGGGGTGATCGGCGTGAGCCGATTGTCGAAGACGACGAAGACCGATTGACGTTTTTGAGGGTGCTGGCCGAGGTTGTGGGTCAATTCAATTGGATTTGCCACGCCTATTGCTTGATGACCAACCATTATCACTTGGTCATCGAGACGCCGGATGGGAAGCTTTCCAAAGGCATGCGGCAGCTCAACGGCGTATACACGCAGGCGACGAACCGTCGTCACCATAAATGCGGGCATTTGTTCCAGGGCCGCTTTAAGGGCATTCTGGTCGACAAGGATCACTACCTGCTGGAACTTGCCCGTTATGTCGTGCTCAATCCGGTTCGTGCGGGGATGATCAAGCATCCGATCGATTACCCCTGGAGTAGCTATCCGGCAATGATGGGCGAAGCAACGCCTCCGGATTGGCTGGCCACGCAGGGGTTGTTGGCGCTGTTTGCCAGCCGCCGCTCAGTCGCCCGACGTCGCTACGCGCAGTTTGTGGCCGAAGGCATCGGGCAGCAAAGTGTGTGGACAGCGCTGCGCCAGCAAATCTATCTGGGCGACGAGGCGTTCGTGCGGTGGGCGCAGAAGAAGGCCGCAAAACCTAACGATCGATTCGCTATCCCGCGCGTGCAACGTAGAGCGCCGCCGAAATCGCTGGCGGCCATCGAAACCCGGCATGCGGAGCGTAACGATGCCATTGTCGAGGCCTATGCTACGGGTGCCTACAGTTACCGGGAGATTGCGGAACATTTCGGGCTGCATCTGGCCACGGTAGGGCGCATTGTCAGGTCGGCGATGCTACAAGGCGTGACCTGAGCACGCCTGTGGCGTGTGATGCGTCGCCCGCATGATATGCGCGGGCCATTTTCACTGTGCATCATCTCGTGAAGCCGTTATTCCCCGGCCAATACTGGTACAGCCAGGTTTCGCTCAGTGTGCTGTCTCCCAACCGAAGGTAACAGCGCAGGTCGATCGGCTCGGCACCTTCGGTATGCAGGTCGAATTGCGCGCGCCAGAGGTCGGTGCCGAGGATTTTGAGCACGAAGGCGTTGCTCACGCTGCCGCGCGAGGCGGTGACCACGGGCTTGATGTCGAACCGCTGCGGCATGTCGGCCAGCGGCCCGCCCGTGAATTCGATCACGAACTTGCGGCCGTGCGGGTCGCGCGGGGTGTGCTGGCCCGGTATGCCGGGCTGGCCGAGACGAGTGCCGACGACGTGCGCGACGGCGGGCGGGAAGGGTTCGTGGGCGGCCCAATGGAGCCGATAGGTCAGCGGCCAGGTGTCGCCCGCGCGCGCGCCGCGCGCGGGTTGCCAGAAGGCGACGATGTTGTCGCTGGTTTCGTCGGTGGTGGGGATTTCCACCAGCACCACGGCGCCCTTGCCCCACGCACCTTGCGGTTCGACCCACACGCTGGGGCGCCGATCGTAGTAGGTGCTGTCGTCGAGGTAGTGGCGAAAGTCGCGGTCGCGCTGCAGCAGACCGAAACCCTTGGGGTCGAGGTCCTGGTAGCTGTTGGTCTGCACGCGCGGCGGGTTGTTCAGCGGCACCCAGATGCGTTCGCCCTGCCCGGTCCACAGCGCCAGGCCGTCGCTGTCGTGGATTTCGGGATGCCAATCGGGGGCGGTGCGTTGATTGGTTTCGCTGTACCAGTACATGCTGGTCAACGGCGCAACGCCGAGCTGTGCGATATCGCGGCGCTGGAACAGTTCCGCCGAGATGTCCGTGGTGACGGCCTCGCGCTCTTTGCGCCAGCGCATGCGGTAGGCGCCGGTCAGGCTCGGGCCATCGAGCAGGGCGTAGACCACGATCTCGTCGGCGCCGGGAGGTTCCTCCAGCCAGAAGGTGGTGAAATCCGGGAACTCCTCGCGCGTACCGGGCGCTGTGGTGTCGACCGCGACGCCGCGCGCCGAGAGGCCGTACTGGTTCTGCGTGCCGGCGCTGCGGAAGTAGCTGGCCCCCATGTAGGCGAGCCAGTCGCCGGGACGATGGTCGTCGTGCATGACGCGGAAGCCGGCAAAGCCGAGATCGGCGGGAGCCTGGGCACGCAGGCCGCTGCGGCCATAGTCGAAAAGGTCCGGGCTGTAGCGGACCTGGCGTGCCATCCGGTCCGCGAGCGCGTAAATCTCCACGGGTCGGCGCGCATAACGGCCGAGATGGAAGAATTCCACGGGGTACGGTCGGCGGCTATCGCGCCAGAGCGCATCGGCGCTGCGATAGCGAATCTGCTGGTAGCGGTCGTAGTCGATGCGATCCAGCAGGTGGGGATGGCGTATCGGCAGCGGACGGTAGTCCCGCGCGGCCAGCGCGCGCGCGCGCTGGCGCAGGCGTTCGAAATCGAAGGGCTGGGCCGGGCCGAGCCGCAGGGTGTCGGAATCGGCGGCATGCGCGATATCCCCAGCAACCGCTCGTCCGGCGGTCAGCAGGGCCAGCCATGGCGCGGCCCGTAGCAGCAGGCGGCGCGTCGGATCGAAGGCCATTCGGTGACTCCCGGGCGCGGGCATCGCAGGATGCGATGGGGTTGTGCGCCCCATGAATCCGCGACACTAGCACGCCGCTCCGATGCCGGGCAGCCGTCGCGATGCGGCGACATCGGACGGACGGGCGAACTCGCCGCGCGCCGTGGCGGTCGAAATGATTCAGGGCATGCCCTGGACCCGAACATGAGGATAGCCAAGGGAGACTAACGATGCAGAGAAACCCGAAAGCGAAGAAGGCGGCGATTGCCCTGGCGGGCAGCACCTTGATCGGTCTTGCGGCCGGCGCCGCGGTGCCCGCGTATGCGGCCACGCCGTGCAAGCCCTGCGCCCCCAAGATGGCGAGTCCCTGCGCCTCGAAGAATCCCTGCGCGGCCAAGAAGACGATGGACAAGAAAGGTTGCGCCGACAAAAATCCCTGCGCAGCCAAGGGTGCGGGGATGCAGAAATCCTCTTCGAGCATGTAGACGCTCCGGGCGTGGCGGAGCCTGGTTGGGCGCATGATCCGTGGATGACATGACGCCGCCGCTCCCGCCGCTGGCCGCTCCGGTCGCCACGGCCCTGGGGGCCGGGGTGCGCGCGGCGCTGCTCGCCGCCGGCGACGAAATCCGCGAATGCTACCGCGCGCTCGAACGCGGCGGACTCAACGTGGTCGGCGAAATCCTGCGCGGTCAGGGTGAGTTCGTCGAGTACGAGCATTACCCGCGCGAGGAGGTCGGAGACGCCGACAGTCGCGCGCAGTACTACTACCACGCGCACCGTGACGACACGACGGAGCACGGGCACTTTCACGCCTTCATCCGCACCGGTCTGCTCGACGCGCCGCCTGCGCCCTATGCGGCGATGCACGTCGACGAGGCCTGGCCGGAAGGCAAGGAGGCGATCGCACACCTGGTGGCGATCGCCATGGACGACTGGGGCTATCCGGTCGGCCTGTTCACCACCAATCGCTGGGTGACCGGCGAGACCTGGTATCCGGCGTCCACGGTCAAGGCGCTGGTGCCACGCTTTGCTATCGACCACGCGAATCCTTCGTGGCCGGTCAATCGCTGGATCACGGCCATGCTGCGCCTGTTCCGACCGCATATCGATGGCCTGCTGGCGCACCGCGATGCCGCGATCGAGGTCTGGCAACAGGCTTTTCCCGGGCGGGATGCGTTCGCGGACCGGCGACTCGAGGTCATCGGCTACCTGCCGATCGACGTGGAGGCCTGGCTGGCCGAGCTGCGGGCGGCGTCGGAGCTCCGGGCCTCTATTTCCTGAACAGCCAGATCAGCAGCGAGATCACCAGACTGACCACGATCGAGGTGGTCAGCGGAAAATAGAAGACGAAACCCTCGCGGCGGAACACGAAATCGCCGGGCAGACGGCCCAGGCCCAGCCGGGCGAGCCAGGGCCAGGCGAGCCCCGCGACGATCAGGACGGCGCCAAGCGCGATCAGCGCCTTCGCCATGTTCTTTGCGGTCGTGGCTGGCCGATCAACACGGCTTCGGGGACGCAGAGTTTCACCGCCGCGGGCAGTTCCAGGCAGATCCCGGGGACCGGCCGCACGCTGACCCAGAGGGTGTTGATCTTGAGGTTGAGATCGGCGAACAGCACCACGCTGCGGTAGCGCGCGAGCACGCCGTCGATCTCGCGCAGAGTGCGCTGGAGGATGTGCGGCGGCTGCTGGCGCAGGCGCGGGATGAGCATCATGAAATCGCTGACGGGACGGCCGTCGGGCATGCGCGTGGGAACACGCTGCCACAGCGGCTCGGCGGGTTCGAGCGCCACACCGGATGCGAGTGGGCCCGATGAAGGGGGATCCCGGTCCATGAGGTGAGCATAGTCCCATGGCGTGTCCGTGCCAATGCCGGCGCAAGCGGGGCGTCAGTCTTTCAGTCGCGCCCCGAGCCAGCCCGCGAGGTCGCCGATCTCCGGCTGACAGATCGCATGCGCCATGGCGTATTCGCGCCAGTCCACGGCGACGCCCTGGGAAGCCAGCCGCTGCGCCGAGGCTCGGCCGATTGCGATCGGTATGACCGAGTCGGCGTCGCCATGGGCCATGAAGACCGGCGGCGAAGGCTGCGCCGGCATGCTTGCCGACCACTGATAGGTCGACAGGGCGGCCACGCCATCCACCGGCACGTTGCCCGCCAGGCCGGCGGCCAGCGCGATGAGGCCGCCCTGGGAGAAGCCGCCGACGACCAGACGGCCGCTCGCGGGCAGGGCGTTGCGCTCGCGAATCAGCAGGGTTTCGACGAGCGCGGTCGCGCTGCGGATGTCGCCGGCATGCTCGCCGCGACCGAAATCCAGGCTGGCGAAACGATACCAGGCGCGCAGCGGGACATCGCCCCAGAGCGCGATGTGACGCAGCGGCGCGTGCGGGAAGACCTGCCGTATCGTATGTCGCGCCGGCAGATTCAGCGCATCGGCAAAGGGCTTCAGGTCGTTGCCGTCGGCGCCCAGCCCATGCAGCCAGACGCAGGTGTGGCGGTGTCCCTGCGTGGGACCGGATTCGACGTAATCAAGGCTGGGGGGCATGCGGGCTCCATGCGCAGTGGGCGGCGGGCGGTTGCGCGAACCGATCCGTGTCCGGGGTGCGTGCTGTTATACTCGTGCGCGTTTCGGCGCCACCTCAAGGTCTTTTCCGATGATGCCATTCTGCCTGCGGCGGCTGTTGCCGTTCGCCTGTGCGATCCTGCTGTGCGCGGCGCTGTCCGGCTGTGGCCACAAGGGACCGCTTTACCTGCCCTCGAACCAGGGCGCCACGCAGCCAGCCGCCGGGAGCTAGTATGGATCATTTCGTCTATCGGGAGGGCGTACTGAGCGCCGAGTCCGTGTTCCTGGAGGAAATAGCCGCCCGTTTCGGCACGCCCTGCTACGTCTATTCCAGGGCCACGCTGGAACGTCACTGGCGGGCCTTCGACGAAGCGCTCGGCGAGCACCCGCATCTGATCTGCTACGCGGTCAAGGCCAACGGCAACCTGGCCGTGCTCAATCTGCTGGCGCGTCTGGGTTCGGGTTTCGACATCGTGTCCGTGGGTGAACTGGAGCGGGTGCTGAGAGCCGGCGGCGACCCGGCGCGGGTCGTGTTTTCTGGCATCGGCAAGCAGGCGCACGAAATGCGCCGCGCGCTGGAAGTTGGCATCCGCTGCTTCAACGTCGAATCGGCGCCCGAGCTGGAAAGACTCAACGACGTGGCCGGCGCGCTCGGTCTGCGGGCGCCGGTATCGTTGCGCGTGAATCCCGACGTGGACGCCGGCACGCACCCGTACATCGCCACGGGGCTCAAGGAGAACAAGTTCGGCATCGATATCGAATCCGCGCCGGCCGTTTACCGTCGCGCAGCCGCCCTGCCGCATCTCGACGTGGTCGGCGTGGACTGTCATATCGGTTCCCAGCTGACCCGGCTGGCGCCGTTCCAGGACGCGCTCGACCGCGTGCTGGCGCTGGTCGAGGCGCTGCAGGCCGAGGGCATGGTCATTCGCCACCTCGATCTCGGCGGCGGGCTGGGTATCCGCTACCGCGAGGAGACGCCGCCGTCGCCGGCGGAATACGCCGCCGCGCTCAAGGCGCGCATCGGTGACCGGCCGCTGGAAATCCTGCTGGAGCCTGGGCGCGCCATCGTCGGCAATGCCGGCGTGTTGCTGACGCGGGTGGAGTACCTCAAGACGACGGCGCACAAGCGATTCGCCATCGTCGACGCGGCGATGAACGACCTGCTGCGGCCGTCGTTGTATCAGGGCTGGCACGAAATCGTGCCGGTGCGGCCGCGCACGGGCGAGACGTCGCTCTACGATGTGGTCGGCCCGGTGTGCGAAACCGGCGACTTCCTCGGCAAGGAGCGCGCGCTGGATCTCGCCGAGGGCGATATCCTGGCCGTGCGCAGCGCCGGCGCCTACGGATTCTCGATGAGCTCGAACTACAATGCGCGTCCGCGGCCGCCGGAGGTGATGGTCGACGGACCACAGGCCTATCAGGTCCGCGCCCGCGAATCCCTCGACCAGCTGATGGCGGGCGAGACCTGCCTGCCTGACGACGGAGCCTGAGCGCATGCAGCGCATCCCCGAGCCGGAGCTGATGCTGGACGAAGCCCAGGCGAAGGCTTACGCCGAAGCCGATTTCGAGGCGCCGCACACGCGCGTGATCGAGCTGTTCCGCGAATCATTCCCCGATTGGTCCGGCAGCGGCGACGTGCTCGACCTCGGTTGCGGGCCAGGAGATATCAGCTTGCGCTTCGCGGCCGCCTATCCGCGCTGCCGGGTGGACGGCATCGACGGTTCGGAGGCGATGATGGCGGCGGGGCGCGCGCGCATCGAGCACGCCGGACTGGCAGACCGCGTGCATCTGCACAAGGCGCTGCTGCCGGCGGACAGGGCGCCGATGCCGCGTTACGACGCGGTCATCTCCAACAGCCTGTTGCACCACCTGCACGACCCGCAGGTATTGTGGACTGCCGTGAAGCGCTATGCGGCGCCGGGCGCGCCGGTGTTCGTCGTGGATCTGCTGCGTCCGCGAAGTCGCGAGCAGGCGCTGGCGATGCGCGACCGGTATGCGGCGGGCGAGCCTGCGGTGTTGCAGGAGGATTTCTACAACTCTCTATGCGCGGCGTTCACGCTCGACGAAATCGGCGAACAGCTGCGTGAGGCGGGGCTGGAGGGATTCGCGGTGCGCGCGGTCAGCGACCGGCATTGCGTGATCCACGGCCGGGGCCGTTAAGCTGCTGGAGGAAACGCCGGGGCGGCGAATGTGCCGCGCGCCCCGGTTTTCCGCGCATCAGTCCCGGATCAGGACTTGCGCAGCAGGAAGGTGAACTCGCCGCCGGCCTCGCTGTGCTCGACCAGCTCGTTGCCGGTCTGCTTGCAGAAGGCCTCGAAATCCTTGACCGCGCCCGGATCGGTGGCGATCACTTTCAGGGTTTCGCCGGAACTCAGCTCGTTGATGGCCTTCTTGGTGCGCAGAATCGGCAGCGGGCAGTTCAGGCCGCGGGCATCCAGTTCCTTGTTAGCAGTCGTCATCTAAATCACTCCTTACTTCGAGGTTGTGGCGGTCGGGCGCCCTGCGCGCCCAACTCGGCCGAACTCAGCATGCCGTCACGACGGCGAGCGGGACGGGTGATACTATGGACCCTTGCAAGGGCTGCCGACCCGATCCCATACCCGTGCGGGCTGGTGCTCCGAGCGCGCGAAGTGGCCGCAGGGGAACCGCGGCAGTATGGCTGACCTTTATTAGCGTTTCAAGAAGTAGGTCGGCGGACCAGGAGGGGCGGCATGGAACACAAGGGCCTGAGATTCACCAAGATGCATGGCCTCGGCAACGACTTCGTCGTCATCGACGCCATCAACCAGCATTTCGATCCGACGCCGGAAAACGTGCGCAGGCTGGCCGACCGTCATCGCGGCATCGGCTGCGACCAGCTGCTGCTGGTGGAACCGGCGGAGGGCGGCGAGGCCGACTTTCGCTACCGTATCTTCAATGCCGACGGCGGCGAGGTGGGCCAGTGCGGCAATGGCGCGCGCTGTTTCGCCCGTTTCGTCGTCGATCACGGGTTGGCGAGCGGCCCGGAGATCCGGGTCGAGACGATCAGCGGCCCGATGCGGCTACGGCTGGAGCCGGACGGCCCGGTGTGCGTGGACATGGGCGTGCCCCGGTTCGAGCCCGCCGAGATACCCTTCGACGCGCCGGCGCGCACGAAAAGCTATGCCCTGGAGGTCGGCGGCGAACAGTACGAGATCGGTGCGGTCTCCATGGGCAACCCGCATGCGGTACTGCGCGTGGACGATGTCGACGAGGCGCCGGTGGCACGGCTCGGGCCGCTGATCGAGGCGCACCCACGCTTCCCGCAACGCGTCAACGTGGGCTTCATGCAAATCGTGTCGCCGCGGCATGTCCGGCTGCGCGTATTCGAGCGTGGCGCGGGCGAAACGCAGGCCTGCGGCAGCGGTGCCTGCGCGGCGGTGGCGATCGGCCGCGATCGCGGCTGGCTGGAGGAGGCCGTGGCGGTTGACCTGACCGGCGGTGGGCTTATGATTAGATGGGAGGGCGAGGGCAAATCTCTCAGAATGACCGGCCCCGCCACCACCGTTTACGAAGGGCGTGTGGCCTGATGACCCGACAAACGACCAGCGAACCCTGCCAGGATCCCCTGAGCGAGACCGAGGTGGCGGATTACCTGCGCGCGCATCCGGATTTCTTTGCGCGCCATCTGTCCCTGCTCGAGGTGCTGCGCCTGCCCCACCCCACGCATGGCGCGGTGTCGCTGGTCGAGCGGCAGACGGCGGTACTGCGCGAACGCAACCGCCAGACCGAACGCAAGCTCAAGGAGCTGATCCAGCTCGCGCGCGAGAACGAGCAGCTCAGCGCCAATCTGCATCGGCTGGGGCTGGGCCTGCTGCAGGCGGACAGTCTCGACAGCGTGCTGGCGACCACGCGCGAACAGCTTTGCGACGAATTCAAGGCCGACGAGGTGGTGGTCCGTCTGATCGGCACCGAGGCGGCCGGCGCGCCTTACGCCAGCCCGGCGGACGATCCCGGTCTGGCGCATTTCTCCGGCCTGTTCGAACATCGCCGCCCGATTTGCGGGCGCGCCGAGCGCGCGCAGCTCGACTGGCTGTTCGGGGGTGAAGTGGCCGACAGTCTGGGATCGGCCGTGCTGATTCCGCTGGTCGATACCCAGCCGCTGGGGGTGCTCGCGCTCGGCAGCCGCGACACGGCGCGCTTTCATCCGAGCATGGGCACCTTGTTCCTCGGCTATCTGGGCGAGCTCGTGGGCGCCGCGGTGAGCAATCGGCTCGGGCGCACGTGAGCGAATCCGCGGTCGAGGCCTATCTCGACGCGTTGTCGGGTCAGCGCCAGTATTCGCCGCACAGCGTCGCCGCCTACCGCCGCGATCTCCTGCTCTACCAGGCTTTTCTGGATGCGCGCGGGCGTACGGCGGCCGTGGCCACGGCCCAGGATGTGCGCGAATTCATTGCCGGCGAGCATCGCAAGGGGCGTAGCGCCACCACATTGCAACGGCGGCTTTCGGCGATTCGGGGGTTCCACCATTTTTTGCTGGCCGAAGGCCTGGCGACCCAGCATCCTGCGTTGGACCTGCGCGCGCCCAAGAGCCAGAGGCGCCTGCCCGAGGTGCTCGCGCCGGAGCAGCTCGGGCAATTGCTGGCGAAGCGCAAAGACGATCCGCTCGCCGTGCGCGACCGGGCGATGTTCGAATTGATGTATTCCTCCGGACTGCGCCTGGCCGAAAGCGTGACCCTCGATCTGATCGATCTCGATCTGGGCGGCGGCATGGTCCGGGTCATCGGCAAGGGCCGCAAGACGCGTGACGTGCCGGTCGGGCGTCAGGCGCGCGCGGCGCTCGTTGACTGGCTGCGCGCACGCGCCGAACTGGCCGCGCCAGGCGAGCGGGCGGTGTTCGTCGGCCGCGGCGGCAAGCGATTGGGCGAACGCGCTGTACAGCAGCGATTGACCCGCCTGGCGCGTGAAAGCGGCCTCGACGTGCCGCTGCACCCGCATCTGCTGCGCCATGCCTTCGCCAGCCACATGCTCGAATCCTCCGGGGATCTGCGTGCGGTACAGGAGCTGTTGGGCCACGCCAATATCTCCACCACGCAGGTCTATACCCACCTCGATTTTCAGCACCTGTCTTCGGTCTACGACCAGGCGCATCCGCGTGCGCGTCGACGCAAGACGCCGGAGTAGGCCGAACCGGCGTCCCGCGTGGGTTTGGGTAACGGTGTTAGAATGCCCGGCCAGTGCAGGTGGAGGTCGGCGAATGGAGCAATACCGCGGTACGACAATTCTCTCGGTGCGACGCGAGGGGCAGGTCACCATGGGCGGCGACGGCCAGGTGACGCTGGGCAACACCATCATGAAGGGCAACGCGCGCAAGGTCCGGCGGCTCTATCACGACCGCATCCTGGCCGGTTTCGCCGGCGGTACGGCCGACGCTTTCACCTTGTTCGAACGTTTCGAGGGCCAGCTCGAACGGCATGGCGGCAACATGACCCGCGCGGCCGTCGAACTGGCCAAGGACTGGCGCAGCGACCGCGCGCTGCGGCGTCTGGAGGCGCTGCTCGCGGTGGCCGACCGCGAAGTGTCGCTGATCATTTCCGGCAATGGCGACGTGATCGAACCCGAGGGCGGCCTGATCGCCATCGGCTCGGGCGGCGCCTTCGCACAGGCCGCAGCCCGCGCGCTGCTCGAAGGCAGCGCGCACGATGCGCGCGAAGTGACCGAGCGCGCCTTGAATATCGCCGCCGACATCTGCATTTATACGAATCGCAATCTGACCATCGAAACGCTGGACGAGTGAACAACCGCCCGGCGTCCGCCCAGGACGCACGCATGATTCCCATGACCCCGCGCGAAATCGTCGAGGAACTCGACAAATACATCGTTGGCCAGGCCCAGGCGAAGCGCGCCGTCGCGATCGCACTGCGCAACCGCTGGCGCCGCCAGCAGCTGCCCGAGGGCCTGCGTCAGGAAGTCACGCCCAAGAATATTCTGATGATCGGCCCGACCGGCGTGGGCAAGACCGAGATCGCACGCCGGCTGGCGAAGCTGGCGAATGCGCCCTTCATCAAGATCGAGGCGACCAAATTTACCGAAGTGGGCTATGTCGGCCGCGATGTGGAGTCGATCGTGCGCGATCTGGTTGATGCCGCGATCAAGCTGGCCCGCGAGACGGAAAAGACCAAGGTGCGTCATCGTGCCGAGGAAGCGGCCGAGGAACGCATCCTCGATGCGCTGCTGCCGCGCGCGCGCAGCGACTTCCTGTCGGAGCCGGATGTGTCCTCGCCCGGCGAGGGCGCGACCCGGCAGAAATTCCGTCAGCGGCTGCGCGACGGCGAGCTGGACGAGCGCGAAATCGAGATCGAGCTGTCCGCCATGGGGGCCGGCGTTGAAATCATGACACCGCCCGGCATGGAGGAGATGGCCAGCCAGCTGCAGGGACTGTTCCAGAATCTCTCCGGCGGCCGCAGCCAGCGGCGCAAGCTGCGTATCCGCGAGGCCCGCAGTCTGTTGATCGAGGAAGAGGCGCAGCGGCTGATCAACGACGAGGAACTCAAGCTGCAGGCGGTGCGCGAGGTCGAGCAGAACGGCATCGTGTTCCTGGACGAACTGGACAAGGTGGCGCGGCGGGGCGAGCACGGCGGCACCGACGTGTCGCGCGAGGGCGTGCAGCGCGATCTGTTGCCGCTGGTCGAGGGCAGTACGGTCAGCACCAAGTACGGCAGCGTGCGTACCGACCACATCCTGTTTATCGCCTCCGGCGCGTTCCATCTGTCCAAGCCTTCGGATCTGATCCCGGAGCTGCAGGGACGTCTGCCGATTCGCGTCGAGCTGGACGCGCTGACCGCCGACGACTTCGTGCGTATCCTCACCGAGCCGGATGCCTCATTGGTGGAACAGTACACGGCACTGCTGGCGACCGAGGGGCTGACGGTCGAATTCACGCCGGAGGCGGTGCGCCGCATCGGCGCGATCGCCTTCGAGGTCAACGAGCGGACCGAGAACATCGGCGCCCGCCGCCTGCACACCGTGATGGAGCGTCTGCTGGAGGACCTCTCGTACGATGCGCCGGATCGCCATGGCGAGCATCTGGTGATCGATGCCAAGGACGTTGACGAGGCACTCGGCGAACTGGCTGTCGACGAGGATCTGAGCCGCTACATTCTCTAGCGGCATATGCATTTACCGAACATTGAGGCCCGATGAGACCGATGAGCAGCGAGCGACCCACCGAAATCCGTCTGCATCAGCAATCGCGCGTGCTGGAACTGGCCTATGAAAATGGCGAGCGGTTCCGCCTGCCCTGCGAATATCTGCGCGTGTTCTCGCCATCGGCGGAGGTGCGTGGCCACGGCCCCGGCCAGGAGGTGCTGCAGACCGGCAAGGAAGACGTCAACATCGTCGGCATCGAGCCGGTGGGCAACTACGCCGTGAAGCTGGTGTTCTCCGACGGTCACGATACCGGCATCTATGACTGGCGCTATCTTCACCGACTGGGCGAGAATCAGGCATCCAACTGGCAGGATTACCTGGACCGGCTTGCGGCGGCCGGCCACCGGCGCCGCGCGGGCGCGGAGGAGTAGCGCATGGATCAGGGCGACAGCAAGGACACCACGCACTTCGGCTACCAGCAGGTGCCGGTGGGCGAGAAGGCGCGGCGGGTGGCGGAGGTGTTTCATTCCGTGGCCGACCGTTACGACGTGATGAACGACCTGATGTCGTTCGGCGTGCATCGCCTGTGGAAGCGCTATACGGTCAACCTGGCGGCGGTTCGGCGCGGTGAGCGCGTGCTCGATCTGGCCGGCGGCACGGGCGATCTGGCCGAGCGCTTCTCGCATCTCGTCGGACCCGACGGCGAGGTGGTGCTGGCCGACATCAACGCTTCGATGCTGCGCCAGGGCCGGGCGCGCCTGGTCGACGCGGGCGTCGCGGGCAACCTGCGTTTCGCGCAGGTCAACGCCGAGGCGCTGCCGTTCCCGGACAACCATTTCAACCTCGTCACCATCGCCTTCGGTCTTCGCAACGTCACCGACAAGGCCGCCGCGCTTCGCTCGATGTACCGCGTACTCAAACCGGGTGGACGGCTGTTGGTGCTGGAGTTCTCCAAGCCGGTGTTGCCGGGGCTGGGCAAGATTTACGACGCCTACTCCTTCACGGCCCTGCCGCTGATGGGACGTATGGTGACCGGCGACGCCGGCAGTTATCGATACCTCGCCGAGTCGATCCGCATGCACCCGGATCAGCAACACCTGCGCGAGATGATGGTCGAGGCCGGCTTCGAGCGCAGCGATTATTACAATCTCACCGGCGGCATCGTCGCCGTGCACAGAGGCTACAAGTTTTGACGGCGCTGACGGCTGATACGGCATATTCGTACGAGTCCCTGGCGATCGACGGGTATTTCTGATGGCGATGCTGGTCACCAGCCTGGCGGCGGGTCTGGAAAATGCCTTGAACCTCTATTTGCAGGCCGACCCGGAGATGGCCGCCGGTCTCGACCGGATCGCCGGCAGCCGGGTCGCGCTCGAACTGGACGGTACCGGTTTGAATCTGATGCTGGTACCCGAGACCGGCGGACGGATCGCGGTGCACACGACGCTGGGGGATCCCCCCGACGCAACCATCCGCGCCACGCCGCTGGCCCTGCTGCGCACGGCGCTGTCCGATCAGGCTGCCGCCGCCGGCAGCGAGCTGGCGATCGAGGGCGACGCGGAAATCGCGCACCGGCTCTGGTCGGTATTGCGCGGCATCGAGCTGGATTGGGAGGAATGGCTGAGCGGTCCGATGGGCGATGCGCTCGCACACGCGGTGGCCGAACGCCTGCGCGGACTGGGCGCGTGGGGACGACGCACCCGCGATCACCTTGCCGGCGATCTGGGAGAGTACGTCACCGAAGAAGCCGGGATGTCACCCGCGCGTGCGGAACTGGACGACTTCATGGATGCCGTCGACCAGCTCCGCGAAGGGCTGGACCGGCTCGAGGCCCGCCTTGCCCGACTGGAGTCACGCGCGGCCGACGGGCGCGCATGAGCCGGCGTCCCAACGCCGGCGTGCTGGCCTTGCCGCGACAGATGTTGCGGCTGATTCACATCAATTTCGTGTTGGTGCGCCACGGGCTCGAAGAGGTGGTGTTCGCCATCCATCTGTTCCGGCCACTGCGTTTCATTCTGTATCTCATGCCCTGGCACTGGCTGCGCCAGCGCGATCTCAACCGCGGCGTGCGCATCCGCCGGGCGCTGGAGGATCTGGGGCCGATTTTCATCAAGTTCGGGCAGATGCTGTCGACGCGACGCGATCTGCTGCCCGACGACATCGCCCTGGAACTGGCACGGCTGCAGGATCACGTGCCGCCCTTCCCCGGTGCGCAGGCCAGACAGCTGATCGAACAGGCCTATGGGCGCCCGATCGCGGAAATCTTTCGTACCTTCGAGGACGAGCCGATGGCCTCGGCCTCGATCGCGCAGGTGCATGGCGCGGTGCTGCATGACGGGCGCGAGGTGGTGGTCAAGGTGGTCCGGCCCGAAATCGACCGCGTCATCCGGCGCGATCTCGCGCTGCTTCACGCCATCGCCGATCTCGCCCATCGCTACTGGCCGGAGGCCCGACGCCTGCGTCCGCGCGAGGTGGTGGACGAGTACGAAAAAACCGTTCTCGACGAACTGGATCTGTTCCGCGAGGCGGCCAACGGCAGCCAGCTGCGGCGCAACTTCGAGCGCTCGGATCAGCTCTACATCCCCGAGATCTACTGGGATTACGTGCGCCGCCGCGTGATCGTGATGGAGCGCATCCGCGGCATACCCATCGCCGACGTCGAGCGACTGCGCACGGCCGGGGTCGATTTCAAGGTGCTGGCCGAACGCGGCGTGGAAATCTTCTTCACGCAGGTCTTCCGTCATAATTTTTTCCATGCCGACATGCATCCCGGCAATATCTTCGTGAATGCGGACGACCCACGCTCGGCGCAGTATCTCGCGGTCGATTTCGGCATCGTCGGCAGCCTTGACACCGAAGACCAGCGTTATCTGGCGGAAAATTTTTACGCCTTTTTCAACCGCGACTACCGTCGGGTGGCAGAGCTGCACGTGGAATCGGGCTGGGTGCCCGCGACGACCCGGATCAGCGAATTCGAAGCTTCCATCCGCACCGTCTGCGAGCCGATCTTCGAACGTCCGCTCAAGGAGATCTCGTTCGGCCATGTCTTGCTGCGGCTGTTCCAGACGGCTCGCCGCTATGACATGCAGGTGCAGCCGCAGCTGGTGCTGTTGCAGAAGACCCTGCTCAACATCGAGGGCCTGGGCCGCCAGCTGTATCCCGACCTCGACCTGTGGAAGACGGCCAAGCCCTTCATCGAACGCTGGATGAGCGAACAGATCGGCGTGCGCGCCTTCGTCAAGGAGGCGCGCATTCGCATGCCGCGCGTGCTAGAGCAGTTGCCCGAGCTGCCGCAGCTGCTGCACCAGTTCCTGGAGCGCGGGGCCACGGGGCGTCTGCAGATGCAGGCGCAGGTCGAGGAACTGACGGCCTTGCGCGAGTCGCTGCGCGACGGCCGTCGCCAGGGCGTCTTGAGAACCGGTGGCGGCGCGCTGCTGATTTCCGCCGCATTGATCTACGCGCTGGAGCCGGCCGGCCTGGAGCGCTGGCTGGGTGTCCCCGCCGCGAGCTGGTTGCTGGCCGCGGGTGGGCTGGGCGCGCTGCTTGCGGCCTGGGTGCGCTGCCGCTGAATGGCGGCGTCAGCGCCGCTTCTTGGCAAGATGCAGGGCCTGCCCCGCGACGTCCAGCGCCGCTTCGTGAACCGCTTCCGATAGCGACGGATGGGCGAACAGCGTGCGTGCGAGATCCTCGGCCGTGGCTTCCATCGACAGCGCGAGCATCGCCTGGGCGATCAGTTCGGAGGCGTCGGGCGCGAACAGGTGGGCAGCGAGCAGGCGGTCGGTTTCCGCGTGTGCGAGCAGTTTGATCTCGCCGACCGCGTCGCCCTGCGCCAGCGCACGGCCATTGGCGGCCATTGGAAAGCGGCCGCAGCGGTAGGCAATGCCGGCCTGCTTGAGCTGCTCCTCGCTGGGGCCGACCCAGGCGAACTCCGGATGTGTGTAGATCACGGATGGAATGTGGTCGTAGACGATGGCGGTCGCCTCGCCGGCGATGCGCTCGACCACCATGATGCCCTCCTCCGAACCCTTGTGGGCCAGCATTGGCCCGCGTACGGCGTCGCCGATCGCCCAGACGCCGGGCAGATTGGTGCGGCAGTGGCCGTCGACGCCGATGAAGCGGCGTTCGTCGAGCTGCAGCCCGCTGTCGTCGCTGTAAAGGTCGCCGGTATTGGGGCGCCGGCCGACGGCCACGATCACGCGATCGAAGCGCTCCTGCTGTTCGCCGTCGGCGTCGAGGTAATGGACCTTGACGCTGCGCCCGCTGACGCGGGCCTCCTTGACGCGTGCGCCGAGGCGGATGCCGAGCCCCTGCGCGGTGTAGGACTTGAGCGCAAGGCGCGCCAGCCCCGCGTCGGCGATCGGCAGGAAGCTGCTTTGCGCTTCCAGCAGCAGCACCTCGGCGCCGAAGCGGCGCCAGACACTACCCAGCTCCAGGCCGATGACGCCGGCGCCGACGATGGCCAGCCGCCGGGGAACCTCGGTGAAATTGAGGGCGCCGTCGGAATCGACGATGTATTCGCCGTCGACGGGTGCGGTCTCGAGGGTCGCCGGGTGCGAGCCTGGCGCGAGGATGATGTGCTCGGCGCTCAGTTCCTTGGGGTTCTTGCGCCCGTGCGGCGTGTAGCCGACCCGGCGCGGACCCAGCAGCAGGCCGTGACCCTTGAGCCAGTCCACGCCCTGCGTCGAGAACAGTGTCGCGATGCCCTGCGTCAGTCGCTTGACCACGGCCTGTTTGCGCGCCTGGGCCTGCGCGAGATCGAGAGTGATGCCGTCGACGAGAATGCCGTGTCCGGCCAGTTCGTCGCGCAGGCGCGCGTACTGGTGAGAGGTCTCCAGCAGCGCCTTGGAAGGAATGCAGCCGGCATTGAGGCAGGTGCCACCCAGGCTGGGGCCGCGTTCGGGATCGCGCCAGCGATCGATGCACGCGGTGCGCATGCCGAGCTGGGCGGCGCGCAGGGCCGCGACGTAGCCGGCCGGTCCGCCGCCGATGACGATGAGATCGTAGTCCTGGTCGCTCATGGGGCCTCCCTGCTCACAAACCGAGCAGCAGACGGGCCGGATCCTCGAGCGCGTCCTTGATCGCGACGAGGAACTGGACCGCCTCGCGGCCGTCGATGATACGGTGGTCGTATGACAGCGCGAGGTACATCATTGGCCGTGCGGCGATGGCGCCGTCGACCACCGTCGGCCGCTCCTGAATCTTGTGCATGCCGAGAATCGCGCTCTGCGGCGGGTTCAGAATCGGCGTCGACAGCAGCGACCCGAACACACCGCCATTGGTGATGGTGAAGGTGCCGCCGGTGATCTCCTCGAGCCCGAGGGCATTTTCCTTCGCGCGTGCGCCGAAGTCGGCGATACGCCGCTCGATCTCGGCGGCGGAAAGGCGGTCGGCCTCGCGCAGCACCGGTACCACCAGGCCGCGCGGGGACGAGACCGCGATGCCGATGTCATAGAAGCCGTGGTACACGATGTCGTTGCCGTCGATGGAGGCGTTGACGGCGGGAAAGCGCTGCAGCGCCGCCACGGCCGCGGCGACGAAGAATGACATGAAGCCGAGGCGGGTGCCGTGAGCCTTCTCGAAGGCCTCGCGGTAACGCTGGCGCAGCGCCATCACCGGCGCCATGTCCACCTCGTTGAAGGTGGTGAGCATCGCGGTGTTGCGCTGCGCCGCGAGCAGCCGCTCGGCGATGCGCGCGCGCAGGCGCGTCATGGGGACGCGTCGCTCGACGCGCTCGCCGCCGGTGGGCAGGGACTCGGGCGCGTCGTCCCGCGGCACGCCGGTTTCGGCAGGGGGCGTGGGTGGCGGCGTCGTGTCCGCGACGGGCGCTGGGGTGGCCTGATCGACGGCCGCGAGGTGCGCGAGCACGTCCTCCTTGAGAATCCGGCCGTTGCGTCCGCTGCCCGCGATCTGTTCGGGCTTGAGATCGTGTTGCGCCATGAGCTGGCGCGCGGCTGGTCCGGCCGGACCAGCCGCCGTGCCGGCGGCAGGCGGCGGCGCTTCCACGACGGCGGCTCGCGCCTGGTCATCGGCGCCGTTGCCTTCCCTCAGGCGTGCGATGACCTGCCCGGCGGTCACCGTGGCGCCGGCTGGCACCAGAATTTCGTCGAGTACGCCGCTGCCGGGGGCCGGCAGCTCGAGCACGACCTTGTCGGTTTCGAGATCGGCCAGATTGTCGTCGGTATGGATCGCCTCGCCCGGCTGTTTGTGCCAGGCGGCCAGGGTGGCGTCCGCGACGGATTCGGGGAGCGGCGGGATTTTGACCTCTATGCTCATCCTGGTTTGACTCCTTGCGCCGACGGGATGCCGGTTCTCAGGGATTGAATACGGCCTCCAGCAGCGCATGCTGCTGGCGGGTGTGAAGTTCGGACTGGCCCACGGCCGGAGCCGCGGCAGCCGGACGGGCCACGCATTCCATCACCGGGCGTTTCATGCCGATGGTGTGGTTCATGGTCCAGGATAGGGACGGCCAGGCACCCTGGTTGCGAGGTTCGTCCTGGCACCAGACAAAGCGCCTGGCCTGCGGGAAATGCCGCAGCACACGTTTGATTTCCGCCTCGGGGAAGGGGTAGAGCTGTTCGATGCGGATCAGGGCGATATCCTCGCGACCCTCGCTGCGTCGGCGTTGCAGCAGTTCGTAGTAGATCTTGCCGTTGCAGAACACGACCGTGGCGACGCCGCGTCCCGGCAGCTCGTCGATTTCGCCGATGACCTCCTGAAAGCGGCCCTCGGCGAGCTCGTCCAGGCTGCTGACGGCAAGCTTGTGGCGCAACAGGCTCTTGGGTGACAGCACGATCAGCGGCTTGCGCAGCGGTCGCAGGATCTGCCGACGCAGCAGGTGGAACATCTGCGACGGGGTGGTCGGCGTGCACACCTGCATGTTGTCGTTGGCGCAGAGCTGGAGAAAGCGTTCCGGGCGAGCCGACGAATGTTCCGCGCCCTGGCCTTCGTAGCCGTGCGGCAGCAGCAGCACAAGGCCGCTGAGACGTGCCCATTTCTCCTCGCCTGCGCTGATGAACTGGTCGATGACGACCTGCGCGCCGTTGGCGAAATCGCCGAACTGGGCCTCCCAGAGCACCAGCGCATCGGGTGAGGCGGTGGCGTAGCCGTATTCGAAGGCGAGCACGGCCTCTTCCGACAGCAGCGAGTCGATGACCAGGAAGTCGCCCTGGCCGGGGCACACGTGGCGCAGCGGCACGTAGGTCCCGCGCTTGAGCTGGTTGTGCAGCACCGCGTGGCGGTGGAAGAAGGTGCCGCGTGCGGCGTCCTGGCCGCACAGGCGCACGCGGTGTCCGGCGTCGACCAGCGTGGCGTAGGCGAGGGTCTCGGCAAAGCCCCAGTCGATGGCAAGCGCGCCCGCCGCCATCTTGCGCCGGTCGTCCATGATTTTCGCGACGCGGGGATGCAAGGCGAAACCCTCGGGCAGTTTCTGCAGGGCTTCCGATAAGGCTTGCAGGCGCTCCAGCGGCAATGCGGTGGGCGGGTCTTCCGCGGGATCGGCCTCGACGTAGCGACGCCAGTCGACGGCGAAGGGGTAATCGAGCGCCTGGCTGTCGATGCGGTTGGGCACCACGACCAGACCCGCCTCCAGCTGCTCGCGGCAGCCGGTGGCCAGTTCGCGGGCGCGGTTTTCATCGATCAGGCCCAGCGTCGCCAGCCGCTCGGCATAGCGCGCACGGGTGGTCGGCAAGGCCTTGATGCGCTGATACATCATCGGCTGGGTCACGTCCGGCGCGTCGGCCTCGTTGTGGCCGTGGCGGCGATAACAGACGAGATCGATGACCACATCCTTGTGGAAATGCAGACGGTAGTCGAGCGCCAGCTCGGTGACGAAGGCGACCGCCTCGGGGTCGTCGCCGTTGACGTGCAGGATGGGGGCGCCGACCATCTTGGCGACGTCGGTGCAGTAATGGCTGGAGCGCGCGTCGGTGCGGGTGCTGGTGGTGAAGCCGATCTGGTTGTTGATCACGATGTGCACGGTGCCCTTGGTGGAGAAGCCCCGCGTCTGTGACATGTTGAGCGTTTCCATGACCACGCCCTGGCCCGCGAAGGCGGCATCGCCATGGATGATCACGGGTAACACCTCGCGCCCTTCGGCGTCGCCGCGGCGGTCCTGACGCGCGCGCACCGAGCCCTCGACCACCGGGCCGACGATCTCAAGGTGCGAGGGATTGAAGGCCAGTGCCAGATGAACCGGCCCGCCCGAGGTCATGCGGTCGCTGGAAAATCCGAGATGGTATTTGACGTCGCCGGCCAGCGCCCTGCCCTGATGCACGCCCTCGAACTCCTGGAACAGCTCGCTCGGGGCCTTGCCCATGATGTTGATCAGCACGTTGAGGCGCCCGCGGTGGGCCATGCCGAGGACGATTTCGCGCACGCCGTTGCCGCCGGCGCGCTCGATCAGGATATCGAGCAACGGAATCAGGCCTTCTCCGCCTTCGAGCGAAAACCGCTTCTGGCCGACATAGCGGCTGTGCAGATGTTGCTCCAGCGATTCGGCGGCGGTCAGCCGCTGCAGCAGGTACAGGCGGCGTTCGTCGTCGGGTTCAGGGCTGCCGTAGGCGCCTTCGAGACGTTGCTGCAGCCAGCGTTTTTCGGCGGTGGCGCCAATGTGCATGTATTCCGCCCCGATCGTGCCGCAATACGTGGCTTCCAGCCTGCGGACGATCTCGCGCAGCGGCGCACGCTCGACGCCGACCATCGAGCCGGTATGAAAGGGCGTGTCGAGATCGTGCTCGCCCAGTTGGTAATGCGCGAGCTGCAGTTCCTCGGGACGGGATGCGGAGTGCAGTTCCAGCGGATCGATGTCGGCGGCGCGGTGACCGAGAAAACGGTAGGCGTTGATCAACTGCAGCACGCGCAGTTGTTTGGCGATGCCGGAAGCGCTCGGTTGCGCGCTGTGTCCGCCCGGGTGGCGATCGCTGCGTACGAACAGCGCGCGGATCGGCGCATGCGCGACGTCGTGAGCATGCCCGTCGACGCGCGGCAGCGCATCGAAATAGCGCCGCCAGGCCTGCGGCACGCCGTCCGGCGACTGCAGGTAGGTTTCGTACAGGGCCTCGAGGTAATCGGCGTTGCTGCCATAAAGCAGCGAACTGGCCCATTCGTCCTGCATCGAGGGCGAATCGGGCGGTGGCTCTTGTGCGTCGTCCATGGAGGCGGCCGTCTTCCGGGTGGCTGCGTGAGCTGTCACATTAAGTTCAATACTAACGCACGTACGCGGGATTGGCTGGCCGGAGTTGACGCCCAGGGTACGCGCATCTATGTTAGTAAACGAACACTAACTTGTGTTCGGGGATTCTAACGCCAATCGTCATGCGAGGTGAACCGATATGAATTTCGACACGGAACTGGACGCCAGCGGCCTAAACTGCCCGCTCCCGATCCTGCGCACCAAGAAGGCCATGAACGAGATGTCCAGCGGTCAGGTCATGAAGGTGATGGCGACCGACCCTGGCGCGGTCAAGGATTTCGAAGCCTTCTGCAAGCAGACCGGCAGCGCGCTGCTGGAGCAGGCCCAGGAGTCGGACCGCTTCGTTTTCTTCATCCGCAAGCAATAGCGGCGCCTGGCCGTGGGGTGGGCCGGGAGCGCGCTTGTATACTGGGCGGCTGGGCCACAGGAATGACCGCCATGCAGAAGCGTTTGCGTGCCCCCGAGCGGCGGGCCTCGATCCTGCGCGAAGCCGCGGGATTGTTCGCCGACAAGGGATTCCACGGCGTATCGGTCGACGACATCGCCAGCGCGGTCGGCGTCAGCCCGGCCGCGCTGTACCGTTATTTCCGTTCCAAGGAGGCGCTCTACGAGGCCGTGCTCGACGAACTGGCGTGCACCCGAGAGGACTACATCGAAACCGTGCTCGCCGGCGAATCCGACTTCGCGGCCGTGCTGCGGGGCCTGATCCGAACCTTCGTGCGCGGCATGGCCGAGCAACCCGATCTGCTCAAGATGGAATTGCAGAGTCTGCTGGAGGGGCGCGCCGCGGCGAACTCCTTCTTCGAGCATCGCTGGAAGACCTTTACCGATTACATCGAATTCTCGCTCAACGAACTGCAGCGGGAAGGCCGTGTGCAACCGCTGGACGCACGCCTGAGCACGCTGATGTTTCTAGGCATGGTGCGCGAGGCGCTGATCGTCAAATGCCTGCCCGGCCAGGATCGGTTTGCCGGGAGAACGCTGGACGAACTGGTGGACGGGCTGGTGCGGCTGTTCCTGCGCGCGGTGGGATATTCGCGTGACTAGGGCGCGACTGGCAGCGGTTCGGCGGTGGGCGGCCAGTTTTCCAGCAGACGGTGCCAGCGCTCGCGCAGGCGTGTGCCGAAACCGAAGGCGTCGAAACACGCCTCGAGCTGTCGGGGGTCGGCCGCGCGCGGTACGGTCGGGTGTTCGATCGCAAGCGGCACGTCGCAGTCGATTCCAGTGAGTTGCCGGGCCAGGCGCACGATATCCTGATGTTCCTCGACCAGGCGCATCAGGCGGGCGGCGCCGCGCAGCTTGAGGCCGCCGATGCGGGGGATATCGGCGAGCAGGGCATCGAGGCCGTCGAAGGGCCGCAGCAGGCGCGCAGCGGTGGCCATGCCGACGCCGGGTATGCCGGGGATGTTGTCCACCTTGTCGCCGGCGAGCGCCAGCTGATCGGCGATCAGTTCCGGTCTGACGCCGAACACGCGCTCGACGCCTCGCGGTCCGAGCCTGCGCGCGCGCGCATAGTCCCACCACACGTCGCCCTCGCGCACCAGCTGCGCGAGATCCTTGTCGCCGGTGAGCAGCGCGACGCGCCGGCCGGATGCCCGCTCGCGGCGTGCCAATGTGCCGATCACGTCGTCCGCTTCGTAACCCGGACGCGCCAGCATGCCCAGACCGAGTGCTTCGACAAGGCGGCGGCAGTGACCGAACTGGCGACGCAGCTCGGGCGGCGCTGGCGGGCGATTGGCCTTGTATTCGGGAAACAGCGTGCGTCGCTGCGAACCGTGCAGGGTCTCGTCGAAGGCAAAGGCGATGCGTGCGGGTCGCTGGACGTCGAGCAGCTCATATAGGAATTCGGCAAACCCGTACACCGCGTTGGCCGGCTCGCCCTCGGCGTCGCGCAGATCGTCGGGCCAGGTGTGCCAGGCCCGGAACACGTAGATGCTGCTGTCGACGAGTAGGCTGTAGCCGGGCTCGAGAGGGGTCATGCCGCGTTCCGGGGGCACCGCGCCGGCGTGCGTGCGATCGACGCCGGTCTCAGGGGCGGACCGCCTGGTCGGTGCGGGCCACGCCGGAGTCTATCGCGGCCTGGCTGATGGCCGCGGGGACGACGTCGATCAGGCGCGGGTCGAAGGGCTTGGGGATGAAATATTCGCGCCCGAAGCTCAGCGTGTCGACTTCGTAGGCCTGGAGCACGCTGTCCGGCACCGGCTCGTGTGCCAGCGCGGCGAGCGCATGCACCGCCGCGGTCAGCATGGCGTCGTTGATGGTGCGTGCATGCACGTCGAGGGCGCCGCGGAAGATGTAGGGGAAGCCGAGCACGTTGTTGATCTGATTGGGATAGTCGGTACGGCCTGTGGCCATGATGACGTCGTCGCGGGTGCGGTGGGCCAGTGCCGGGTCGATTTCGGGGTCCGGGTTGGCCAGGGCGAAGACGATGGGGTTGTCCGCCATGGTTGAAAGCACGTCCGCGGTCAACAGGTCGGGCCCGGACACGCCGACGAACACGTCGGCGTCGACGCAGGCGTCCGCCAGGGTATGCCGGTCGGTGTCCGCCGCGAATTCCCGCTGGTACTCATTGGCGCGATGGTCGTCGCTGCGGATCACGCCCTGCCGATCGATCATGAGAATGTTCTCGCGCTTCGCGCCCAGGGTCGTCAGGAGATGCATGGAGGCGAGCCCGGCGGCGCCGGCGCCCAGGCATACGATGCGCGCATCCTCAAGCCGTTTGCCGGCGATGCGCAGGGCATTGATCAGGCCCGCGCAGATGATTACGGCGGTGCCGTGCTGGTCGTCGTGGAACACGGGGATGTCCAGCCTTTCGCGCAGTTCCCGCTCGATGCGGAAGCAGTGCGGCGCGGCGATATCTTCAAGATTGATGCCGCCGAAGCCGCCGGCGATGCGAGCGACGGTTTCGATGAATTCGTCGGGGTCGTGCGTGTCGACCTCGATGTCAAAGGCGTCGATGCCGCCGAAGGCCTTGAACAGGACGACCTTGCCTTCCATCACCGGCTTGCCGGCCAGCGCGCCGACGTCGCCGAGTCCGAGCACGGCGGTGCCGTTGGTGATAACGGCGACCAGATTACCCTTGGCGGTATAGCGGTAGGCGGCCTCGATGTCCTTGTGGATGGCCCGTACCGGCTCGGCGACCCCGGGCGTGTAGGCGAGCGCCAGATCGCGTTGCGTGCGCGTGGGCTTGGTGATCTCGGTGGCGATCTTGCCCGGCTTGGGCAGTGCGTGATAGTCGAGGGCGGCTTGTTTCAGATCGGTTGGCATGGCTTCGGTCGGGCTCATGGTTTGTGTATGCAAATGGGGTGGGCGGATGCCGGTGGCGGGCCTCGCATGGCCCATGAATGATAGGGGATGGCCAGGTGGGTCGCCATGCCTCGTGAGCGTTCTTGTCGTGCGGTCTGCGCTTCAGTCCTCCCGCGACGGATGCGCATTCGCGCGCGTATCCCATTCCAGGGCCAGCGGGTGCCGTAGCGCGATCCGGCGTTCGCCGCGATACGTGTGGACCCAGCCGCGCACGGTGACCCAGGTGCCCTGCAGGCGTCGCAGGTCGATCGCCCGGAAGTAGTCCAGATCGCGGCGGTCGATGCGCAGCGCCACGCGGCCCTCAAGATCGATCCAGGCGGCACGACGCGAGAAGCCCACATGGGTGACGCGTCCGCGTACGACGCGGAAACCGCGGGCATCGCGCGGCAGTGACGTGGCCGCGATCGGCCGGTAGCGCGCCAGGCTCCACAGGCCAAGCTGTCGGCCGCGCGCATCGGCTTCGGCGCGCTGGTAACAGGCGGCTTCCGCCAGATTCGGCGGTACGGCCAGCGCGGTCGCCAGCCCCCGCCGCAGCAGCGCGGCGGAGACGCTGGTGCCGTCGGGCAGATAGGCGTGCGCGAGACTCCGGCCGTAGCGATCGCGGCGTTCGTTGTCGAAACGCAGGCGCAGCGTCCAGCCGTGCAGCGTCAGCAGGTCGCTGAGGGCGCGGCGCGCGGCGTTGGCGAAAGGTTGGGCCGGGCGCTCGCGATGCGCGACTTCGGGCGTGTCGAGGCCGATCAGGCGCAGGTGCGCGCCCGAGCGCAGGCGTACCGTGTCGCCGTCGTAGACATGGCTGACGTGCACGACGGTTTGCGCCATGGCATCGCCGCAGTCGGCGAGCAGGCGCAGCGGAGCGGCGGCTAGGCAACAAAAAAGGGCGCTCGCCAGGAGCGCCCTCGGTATTCGCGTCCCGCCCTGCACGGCCTACATGCCGTAGCGGCGCCGGAACTTGTCGACCTGACCGGCGGTGTCGACGATCTTCTGCTTGCCGGTGTAGAACGGGTGGCACTGCGAGCAGACTTCGACCTGAAGCTCGGACTTGCCGTAGGTGGAACGGGTCGTGAAGCTGCTGCCGCAGCTACAGGTGACCTTGATGTCATGGTAATCGGGGTGGATGTTCGCTTTCATCGCGGCGTCCTCGGTCAAGCTCTCAATGCGCCTTAAAGGGACGCGGATTCTACAGGCTTGTCGCTCCCGGGGCAATAGGCCGTTAACCCGAGTCAGACGCTATGTCATCTGTGGTTTTTTCGCTGAATGTTTTGCCAAGCCCGCGTGTCTAGGGGATTTCTCGGGTTGTCCACAGAAGCTGTGGATAAGTCTGTGGACGAGACGGTGACAAAGCCTCCAAATGCGCGTCGGCATTACAGTTCCGTTAACTTGTCGAAGATTTGATCAGTAATCGTAAGTTTTTGATATTTATATTCTTTATTGGGCGGTGGCCTTGGGCGCGATACGCGTGCGGCCGTCCGAAAACAGGCGTTGCACGGAGACCGCGCTGTGTGTATAAGGTGACAGCCGTACGGTAAGCAGGCCCCATTCGCATGTCCGACCCAATCGCATCCTCTCCGACCGTGGGCTTTGTCAGCCTCGGCTGCCCGAAAGCGCTGGTCGATTCCGAGCGCATCCTCACCCAGCTACGCGCCGAGGGCTATGCGATCTCGCCGAGCTACGACGGCGCGGATCTGGTGGTGGTGAATACCTGCGGCTTCATCGACGCTGCGGTGGAGGAATCCCTGGAGGCCATCGGCGAGGCCCTGGACGAGAACGGCCGCGTCATCGTCACCGGCTGCCTGGGCGGCGACGAGACCCGGGTGCGCGAGGCGCATCCCGAAGTGCTCGCGGTGACTGGCCCGCATGCCTACGAGGCGGTGATGAGCGAGGTGCACCGCCACCTGCCGGCCCCGCACGACCCCTACGCCAGCCTGGTGCCGCCGCAGGGCATCAAGCTGACCCCGCGGCATTACGCCTATCTCAAGATTTCCGAGGGCTGCAATCACCGCTGCAGCTTCTGCATCATCCCCAGCCTGCGCGGCGATCTGGTCAGCCGGCCCATCGGCGAGGTGCTGGCCGAGGCCGAGAATCTGGTCAATGCCGGTGTGCAGGAGCTGCTGGTGATCTCGCAGGACACCTCCGCCTACGGCGTCGACGTGCGCTACCGCACCGGCTTCTGGCGCGGACGGCCGCTCAAGTCCCATGTGCAGACCCTGGCCGAGGCGCTGGGCGAGCTGGGCGTGTGGGTGCGCCTGCACTACGTCTATCCCTACCCGCATGTCGACGCGCTGATCCCGCTGATGGCGGAGGGCCGCATCCTGCCCTACCTCGACATGCCGCTGCAGCACGGCAGCCCGCGCATCCTCAAGGCCATGCGCCGGCCCGCGGCCAGCGAGCGCATGCTCGAACGCATCCACGACTGGCGCGCGCAATGTCCGGACCTGACGCTGCGCAGCACCTTCATCGTCGGCTTTCCCGGCGAGACCGACGAGGATTTCGAGTCCCTGCTCGAATTCCTCGACGAGGCGCAACTCGACCGCGTCGGTGCCTTCGCCTACTCTCCGGTATCGGGCGCGGCCGCCAACGAGCTGCCGGGCGCCGTGCCGGAGGCGCTCAAGCAGGAGCGGCTGGAGCGATTCATGGCGCATCAGGCCGGGATCAGCGCGCAAAGACTGCGCGCGCGCGTCGGGCGCGAGATCGAGGTGTTGGTGGACGAGGTCGGCGCGGACGGCATCGTCGCGCGCAGTGCGGCGGACGCCCCCGAGATCGACGGCCTGGTCTATATCGAGGGCGCGGCAGACGCCCAGCCCGGCGAGCGCATCCGGGTGACGGTCACCGATGCGGACGAACACGACCTGTGGGCGCGCGCGGACTGAGCGTCCCATCGAGCGAGGGAGCCCTATGAAAACCGGAAAGACCGCTTTCGACCCAACCCGTCGGCGTCTGCTGCGCGGCACGGCGACCGTGTTCGCCGCCGGCATCGGCGCCGGGTTGCTGCCGGACACGGCGCAGGCCGCCAAGGTATCCAAGGCCGCGATGCTGTATCAGACGCACCCTCACGGCAGCGTGTCCTGCGCCAACTGTGTGCACTTCGAGCCCGGCCCCTCGCCTTCCGCGATGGGCGCCTGCACCGTCGTCGCGGGCAGCATCAGCCCGCGCGGCTACTGCATCGCCTACTCGCCGCGGGTCTAGCCGGCGGCGCTCCTGCGTGCGGTGATCTCGATCTCGATCAGCATCTCGGGATCGACGAAGGGCAGCACGTGCAGCAGCGTGAGGGCGGGGCGGATGTCGCCGAACACCTCGCCGTGCGCCCTCCCCGCCTCGCGCCATTGCGCAATGTCGGTGACGTAGAGCCGGCTCTGCACCACGTCCGCCAGCGCGAAACCCGCCTCCGTCAGCACCGCTTCGAGCTTCTGCAGGATGTAGCGCGTCTGCGCATACAGGTTGTTGCCGACGATGCGTCCGTCCGGGCCCCCGGCCGCGGTTGCGGATACATACAGCGTGTCGTCGACCCGCACGGCACGCGAGTAGCCGAGCGTCTGTTCGTAGCTTGAGCCTGACGAGTACAACTGGCGCATGATCATCTCCCTGGGATGCGATTGACTACCCGGGTAGTGTACTCATTAACCACCGCAGTGGTGTAAACATTTTGACGCCCTGTGTTAGCCTCGCGCGATGAGTGCAAACCTGCCCGAAGACCTGCTGTCCGCGCTGTCGCGTCTCGGCTTCTCGCCCTACGAGGCACGGGCCTACCACGCCCTGCTGCAGCGTTCGCCCCTGAACGGGCACGAGGTGGGCAAGCGGGCCCAGGTGCCGCCTTCGAAGATCTACGAGACCCTGCAGCGCCTGGAGACCAAGGGCGCGGTGCTGGTGCAGCGCTCCGAGCCCGTGCTCTATGCCGCGGTGCCCTACCGCGAAGTGCTGGCCACCATCCGGCGGCGCCTGGAGGACGATCTCGCCCTGGCGGAGGCGCGGCTGTCCGAACTGCCGGCACCGCGCGAGCCGGGGCTGGTGTGGTCACTGCGCGAGCGTGCGGCGATTCTCACCGCCTGCCTGGCACAGATCGAGGGCGCGGGCCGCTCGCTGTACGCGGCGGTCTGGGACGAGGAGATCGGGGTGCTCGGTCCGGCGCTGGAGCAGGCGAGCGCGCGCGGGGTGGACGTGCACGTGGCGATCTACGGCCGGGCCACCCTCGACGGGCCGCACTGCTACGACCTCGCCGACTGCGGGGAGAGCGCGCGGCAGCGTCTCGACGGGCGGCGCGTGGCCGTGGTGGTGGCGGATTTCCGCGATGCGGTGATCGCCGAATTCGGTGCGGGCGAAAGCGGCGAGGCGGTGGTGACCAGCAACCCCATCCTAAGCCTGCTCGGGGTGGAATACGTCAGGTCCGACGTGCTCGGGCGCCTGCTGATCGAGGCGATGGACGAGGCGAGCTACGCGCGGGTGCGGACCGGCGCGGCGGCCCGGGCGCTGCTGGAATAACCGCGCCGCCGCATACCGCCGGCGGCGCGGCGAGCGACCTCAGTACACCGGCACCAGCGAGTAGCCCTTGGCCTCATAGCCGATCGCGGAGATGAAGCCGTTGCCCACCGGCTTGACCGCGGGGATCAGGTCCTTGGGCGACACGTCCATCCCCTTCATGGCGATGCCGCAGGCCTCGACCGGCACGCCGGCGTGCGCGAGTCCGCCGATCTCGCGCTGGATCTGCGAGACCGCGCGTTCCTGCATGTAGCCGATGCCGCGGCGGTCCTTGGTCAGAAAGGCCACGGCCGGGCCGACGAAGACCACGATCAGGTGCGGCTTCACGCCCTGCTCCGCCAGCCCATTGCGCGTCATGCCGACGACCTTGAGCACGTGCGCCACGCGATTGGGGTCGTTGATGTCGATGAGGAACAGCCCCTTGGCTTCGTGCAGGCCGGCGAGTGCGGCATGGTCGTTCAGTTTCGGTCCCTTGTCTTCGTGCTCGGCAGCCTGCGCGCTGCCGAGCCAGAGGCAGGCGGTCAGCGTCAGGGCGACGGCGGCAATACGGTGCGACAGGCTCAGCTTCATGGCGATCAACTCCTTGGGGTGGTGGTGGCCTTGCGGCCGGATTCGCGCCACTGCGGGCGCTTGGATCGTGTCGTTGTCAGAGCGGGCGCGCCTCGGCGATGCGGTCCAGCCTGAGCACGCGCGCCAGGCCCGCCGGGTTGCGAGCGATCAGATATTCGGCCTGGCGCCGAGTGCGCAGGTTGACCGGATCGAGGGTCTCGATGCGGCGCAGGCCGCCACGGCCGCGCAGGCTCAAGCGCAGGCGCTGGCGCCGCAGGATGGCAAGCTCCAATTCGCTGTATCGGTCGCAGGCGATCGGTGTGTATTCGTCGTCCATCGCGTCACCTTCGCGGCAATTCGCCGACGATTGTCTCGCTTCAGGGCAGGAACAGGGCCGTCAGATCGTTGAGGAAGTTCCAGCCCAGCGCGCTGGGGCGGACCCGCTCGCCCTCCCGTTCGACGAGTGTACGCCCGAGCGCCTCGTTCAGGGTGTCCTCGATGCAGTTGCGCGGCAGGCCGGTGCGCGCCTCGAACAGGGCGAGGTCGAAGCCCTCGCGCAGGCGCAGGGCGTTGAGCATGAACTCGAAGGGCAACTCGGCGGGTGCGACCGTGTCGCGGCCGCCGGCGGCATCGCCCGCGCGTGCCGCGGCCATGTACTGCGCCGGCTGGCGCAGCTTCCAGTGGCGTTCGACCGATCCGCTCGCCGGGTCGGTGAGCTTGCCGTGGGCGCCCGCGCCGATGCCGAGGTAGTCGCCGAAGCGCCAGTAGTTGAGATTGTGCCGGCAACGCATGCCGGGGCGCGCGTAGGCCGAGACCTCGTACTGCGCGAAGCCGGCCTCGGCGAGTCGCGTCTGCGCGGCCTGCTGCATCGCGGCGATCAGATCCTCGTCGGGCAGCGCGGGCGGGTCGTGGTGGAACAGCGTGTTGGGTTCCAGCGTGAGCTGGTAGTACGAAAGGTGGGTGGGCGCGAGCGCCAGCGCGGCGTCGATGTCGCGCCGGGCAGCGGCGAGGTCCTGTCCCGGCAGGCCGAACATGAGGTCGAGGTTGAAGTCCTCGAAGCCCGCCGCGTGTGCGATCTCGGCGGCGCGCCTGGCCTCGTCGGCGCCGTGGATGCGACCGAGGCGGCGCAGCGCGTCGTCGTCGAAGCTCTGCACGCCGATCGACAGCCGGTTGATGCCGAGCCCGCGGTAGTCGGCGAAGCGCGCCTGCTCGAAGGTGCCGGGATTGGCCTCCAGCGTGATCTCGACGTCGGGGCGCAGCGGCAGGCGCGCGCGCAGGCCGTCGAGCAGGTCGCCGAGCGCGGCGGCGGAGAACAGGCTGGGCGTGCCGCCGCCGATGAACACGCTCTCGATGCGCCGGCCCCAGACGCGCGGCAGCTCGGCCTCGAGATCGGCGAGCAGCGCGGCGACGTACTCCGTTTCTGGCAGATCGCCCTTGGCCGCATGCGAATTGAAGTCGCAATACGGGCACTTGCGCACGCACCAGGGCAGGTGCACGTAGAGCGACAGGGGGATGGGTTCGGCGAACCCGCTCACGCCGGTCAGCCGCCAGTGAGCGCGGCGAGCAGGGCGCGCACCGCCTGGCCGCGGTGGCTCAGGCGGTTCTTCTCGGCCGGGCCCAGCTCGGCGGCAGTGCTATCCAGCCCGGCCACGGCGAACAGCGGGTCGTAGCCGAAACCGCCGGCACCCGCGGGGGCGGCGAGGATGCGGCCCTCCCAGGCGGCCTGGGCGATTACCGGCGAGGCGTCGCCGGCATGGCGCAGGAACACCATCGCGCAGCGGAAGCGCGCGGTGCGCGCCGCCTCCGGCACGCCGGCGAGCGCGCCGAGCAGCTTGGCGTTGTTGGCGGCATCGTCGGCCTCGGGGCCGGCGTAGCGTGCCGAATAGATCCCCGGTGCGCCGTCCAGGGCATCGACCTCGAGGCCGGAGTCGTCGGCGACCGCGGGCAGGCCGGTGTGCAGTGCGGCGTTGCGCGCCTTGAGGATCGCGTTCTCGACGAAGCTCAGCCCTGTCTCCTCGGCCTCGGGCACGCCGAAGTCGGCCTGCGCCACCACCTGCACCCCGCTACCGGCGAGCAGGGCGCCCAGCTCGCGCACCTTGCCGGGATTGCCGGAGGCGAGCACAAGACGTTCGACGCCGTGCAGCGGCGAAACGCTCATCTCAGTCTTCCAGTGCCTGGCGCTGCATGGCGATGATCTGTTCGATGCCGCCGGCGGCCAGGTCGAGCATCGCGTCGAGCTCGTCGCGGCGGTAGGCGTGGCCTTCGGCGGTGCCCTGCACTTCGATGAAGTGGCCGGCGTCGTTCATCACCACGTTCATGTCGGTCTCCGCGCTGGAGTCCTCGGCGTAGTCGAGGTCGAGCACCGGCTGGCCGTTGTGAATGCCGACCGACACGGATGCGACCATGCCGTGCAGCGGATCGCGCTTGAGCTGGCCGCGCTTGCGCAGCCCGGCGATGGCGTCGCACAGGGCGATGAAGCCGCCGCTGATCGAGGCCGTGCGCGTGCCGCCGTCGGCCTGGATCACGTCGCAGTCGAGGGTGATCTGACGCTCGCCGAGGGCCTCGAGGTCCACAGCGGCGCGCAGCGAGCGGCCGATCAGACGCTGGATTTCCAGCGTGCGTCCGCCCTGCTTGCCGCGGCTGGCCTCGCGCGGCATGCGCGAGCCGGTCGAGCGCGGCAGCATGCCGTATTCGGCGGTAACCCAGCCTTTCCTGCTGCCCTTGAGCCAGGGTGGCTGACGCTCGTCCACGGTGGCCGTGCACAGCACGCGCGTGTTGCCGAAGCAGACCAGGACCGAGCCCTCCGCATGCATGGTGTAGTGGCGGGTGAAGCTGATCGGTCGCAGTTCGTTCGGGGCACGGCCGCTGGGTCGCATGCAAGACTCCTTGAATTGACGGGGTAGGCATTATAGGGGTTGCCCGCGCGGCGAACCATTCAGGCGCGTAGAATGCGCGGCGGGATCCGCTGGAGGAGAGCATCGTGGTACAGAGCATGACGGCTTTTGCCCGCCGTGAATCGCAGGGCGACTGGGGTACGCTCGCCTGCGAGCTGCGCGGCGTGAATCATCGTTATCTGGATCTGAGCCTGAGGCTACCGGAGGATCTGCGCGCGCTGGAGGGCGCGCTGCGCGAGCGCCTGCAGGCGCGGCTGGGGCGCGGCAAGATCGATTGCGGGCTGCGTTATACGCCGCCGACGGGCGGCGCGACCGCTCTGAACATCGATCACGCATTGATACAGGGCCTGCTGGAGGCCTGCGAACAGGTCGAGGGGCTGATGGGTGCCTCGACGCAGTTCAATGCGCTGGAGGTGCTGCGTTGGCCGGGCGTGGTGCGCGAGCCGGTCCGCGACCTCGGTCCCTTGCACGCGGCCGCGTTGCGGCTGGCCGAGGAAGCCGTGGCGGAATTCATCCAGGCCCGGCACGGCGAGGGCGAGCGCATGGCCGCGTTGCTGCGCCAGCGCGCGCAGTCGATCGCGGCGCTGGTGGCGCGCGTGCGGGAAAGACGCCAGGATCTGGTTGCCGCGCTGCGCGACAAATACCGTGCCCGGCTGGCCGAACTGGGGGTGGAAGCCGAGCCTGGGCGGCTGGAGCAGGAGCTGGCCATGGTGGCGCAGCGCCTCGACGTCGACGAGGAACTCGACCGTCTCGACAGCCATCTGACCGAGCTTGAATCCGTGCTCGGGCGCCAGGAGCCGATCGGCCGCCGGCTCGACTTCCTGATGCAGGAATTCAACCGCGAGGCGAACACGCTGGGTTCGAAGTCCGCCGACATCGAGACCACGCAGGCGGCGGTCGAACTCAAGGTGCTGATCGAGCAGATGCGCGAGCAGGTGCAGAACATCGAATAGCACGCGGCCCAGGCGGAGGGGCGATGAAAAAAATCTACGCGGCGCCGGATCTGCTCAGCGCCGGGCACGTGCACAACCTGCTCGGGCAAAGCGGCATCGAAAGCGAGCTGCGCAATTACTACCTCGGCGGCGGCATCGGCGATCTGCCGGTGAACGAATGCTGGCCGGAGATCTGGGTCGACGACGCCGACGCCGCGCACGCCGAAGAGGTGGTGCGCGAGTTGCAGGAGGCACTCGCCGAACCGCCGGGGCCGTCGTGGATCTGCCCGCAATGCGACGAGCGCAACGAGGGACAGTTCGGCGAATGCTGGCGTTGCGGCACGCTGCGCCCGGAGGGAACGAACAGCCCTTGATAATGCGCCTGACCGCCTGCATCTGTATGTCAAGCGGATCGCGGCTCGATCCGATGAATCAAACATTTGCAGGAGATTCCGTCATGTCAATGGTGCGTTATCAGCCTTTTGGCCTGCTCAACCAGCTTTACCGTGAAATGGATAATGCCTTCGGCCTGCCCGGCGAACATGCCGCGGGCGACGAGGCGGTGACCAGCGACTGGCTGCCGTCGGTGGATATCCGTGAGGAGGAAAATGCCTTCGTGATTCATGCCGACGTACCGGGCGTCGATCCCAAGGACATCGACATCCACATGGAAAACGGCGTGCTCACCGTCAAGGGCGAGCGCGAAACCGTCGATGAGGAGACGCGCAAGCAGTATCGGCGCGTCGAGCGCGTGCGCGGCCAGTTCTACCGCCGCTTCACGCTGCCCGATACGGCGGATGCGGATCAGATCACCGCGCGCGTGGACAAGGGCGTGCTCGAAGTGCGCATCCCGAAGCACGCGCGCGTACTGCCGCGCAAGATCCAGATCGAGGGTTGAACTGCCACACGGCCGCCTGCCGCGTCTTCGGCGCGGGAGGTGGCCGTTGCCGTTGACTGCCAGGCCAAGACGAGCATATGGAATTCAAGGATTACTACAAGATTCTCGGGGTCGCGCGGGATGCCGATCAGGCCGAGATCAAGAAGGCCTATCGACGCCTGGCGCGCAAATACCATCCGGACGTAAGCCAGGAGCCGGAAGCCGAGGCGCGCTTCAAGGAGATCAACGAGGCCAACGAAGTATTGGGCGACGCGGAAAAGCGACGCGCCTACGATCAGCTGGGCCCCAACTGGAAGGCCGGCCAGGATTTTCGCCCGCCGCCGGGCTGGGAACAGGCCGGCGGTTTCGGCCAGGGCGGATTCGGTGGCGCAGGCTTTGCGGGCGGCGCCGGCTTCAGCGATTTTTTCGAGACCTTGTTCGGTGCCGGCGTGCGTCAGGGCGCCGGCGGCCGTGCCCGTGGCGGATTCGGCGCGCGCGGCCAGGATCAGGAAGCGCGCCTCGATCTCGATCTGGAAACCGCCTATCACGGCGGCCGCCAGGCGCTGCAGGTCGGCGGCCGCGCGCTCAACGTCACGATTCCGGCCGGCGTGACCGAAGGGCAGCGCATCCGTCTTTCGGGACAGGGGCAGCCAGGCGCGGGCGGCGGCCCGGCCGGCGACCTCTATCTGGTCGTGCACATCCGTCCGCACGCGCTGTTCCGGCTGGACGGTCGAGATGTGATCCTGTCGCTGCCGGTGGCGCCCTGGGAGGCCGCGTTGGGCGCCCAGGTCACGGTGCCGACGCTGGCCGGCAAGGTCGAGCTGCGCGTGCCGGCAGGCTCGGGCAGCGGCCGCAAACTGCGCCTCAAGGGCCGGGGACTGCCCGGCCGTCCGGCCGGCGACCAGTACGTCGAACTGCGCATCGAAACGCCGCCTGCCGAAACCGAGGCGCAGCGCGATTTCTACGAACGCATGCGCCGCGAGCTGCCCTTCGATCCGCGCGCGCATCTGGCCTGAGTATCGCGGCAGGGCGGGCGCGCGTGCCCACCCTGCACGCAAACCTTACAATGGGCCACCCCGTTCCGGAGACATGCCGCCGATGAAGCGCCCCCGCCGCGTACTGCCTGCCCTGCTGCTTGCAGCACTCTTCTTTGCCGGACTCCCGCCGGCCTACGCCGAATTGCCGCCGGTCGCCGACGGCAGTCAGATGCCCTCGCTGGCGCCGATGCTGGGCAAAGTGCTGCCGGCCGTGGTCAACATCTCGGCGCACGGCGAGGTGAAGGTGCGCAACGCCCTGCTCGACAACCCTCGTTTCCGGCAGTACTTCGGCCTGCCCGACGTGCCCGAGGAGCAGAAGGTCGAGGAACTGGGTTCGGGCGTCATCATCAACGCCGCCAAGGGCTATGTGCTGACCAACAATCATGTGGTCAAGGATGCGCAGAAGATCACGGTCACGCTGCGCGACGGCCGCCAGTTCGACGCCCGCCTGGTCGGGCGCGACAAGGCCACGGATATCGCCGTGCTGCAGATTCCGGCGGAACACCTGACGCAACTGCCCCTGGGCGACTCGACGCGGCTGCGGGTCGGCGACTACGTGGTCGCCATCGGCAATCCCTTCGGACTCGGGCAGACGGTGACCTCCGGCATCGTGTCGGCATTGGGCCGCAGCGGCCTCGGTATCGAATCCTACGAGGACTTCATCCAGACCGACGCCCCGATCAACCCGGGCAATTCCGGCGGCGCGCTGGTCGATCTGCGCGGCCATCTGGTGGGCATCAACACCGCGATTCTCGGTCCCGACGGCGCCAATATCGGCATCGGCTTTGCCATTCCGGTGAACATGGCCATCGACGTCATGGACCAGCTGGTCAAGTACGGCCGAGTCGAACGGGGGCATATCGGCATCGCTGCGCAGAGCCTCACTCCGGCGCTCGCGAAGGCCTTCGGCGTCAAGCAGGAGCAGGGTGCGATCATCGCCCAGGTCCAGCCCGGCTCGCCCGCTGACAAGGCCGGACTCAAGGCCGGCGATATTGTGACTGCTGTCAACGGGCATGATATCCGCGATGCCGCGCAGATGCGCAATATCTTCGGGCTGCTGCGTGTCGGTACTCGGGTCGAGGTGCAGGTGCTGCGGCACGACCGGCCGCTGCGCTTTGCGGTGGTGATCGCCAAGCCGGCGCACGCGACCGTTGCCGGCGCGCGCCTCAGCCCATTGCTGGCGGGTGCGACGCTGGGCGAGGTGCCGGCCGAGCTGGCACTTCAGGCCAAGCTGCACGGCATCGCCGTGATGGCGGTGGCCGCAGGTTCCGCTGCGGAGCGCGGGGGGCTGCAGAAGGGGGACGTGATCCAGTCGGTCAACCAGGTGCCGGTGCGCGACATGGCGGCCTTCGAGCGGGAGGTCAAGCGCCACCGCCAGTCGCTGCTGTTCAACGTCCGCCGCGGTAACGGCGCCCTGTTCCTGACGCTCGGCGGCTGAGACGGAAGACGGCGGGACGCCGCCCGGCACTCAGCCGGGCGTGTTCTGCTCCACCCAGCGGCTGCGGCCGTCGCCCAGGGTTTCGCGCTTCCAGAAGGGCGCGCGCTGCTTGAGCGCTTCCATCAGGTGGCGGCAGGCCTCGAACGCGGCGGCGCGGTGCGCCGACCAGGCCGCCGTCAACACGATCGGCTCGCCGGGCAGCAGGCGCCCCACCCGGTGGATCACCAAGGTGTCGACCAGCGGCCAGCGGACCTCGGCTTCGCCGACGATCAGTCCGAGTTCGCGTTCCGTCATGCCCGGGTAGTGCTCGAGGAACAGTTCGCTGACGCCGTCGCCGACGTTGAAGTCGCGCATGGTGCCGACGAAAGCCGCCGTGGCGCCGACACGGCCGTCGTCGAGCCGGTGTTCGGACACGTACGCGGCCAACGACATCCAGGGATCGAAACCCGCGGGTTCAAGCCGGACACAGGCCATTCAGCCACCCGTAACCGGCGGGAAGAAGGCGATCTCGTCGCCGTCGCTGACCGGGTGCGTGGTGGCGACATATTCCTGATTGAGCGCGGCGAGGACGCGGATGTCGCCGGCTGCTTCCGGCGCGACTTTGGCCCAGACGTCGCCGACGGTGGCGATGTCGGCCATATCGATGCGATCCTCGCCGCGGCCCACGCGCTCGCGCAGGCTGGCGAAATAGCGGACTGTGATGCTCATGCTTCTGCTAGTCTGTGACGGTACCGTCATTCTAACTCAGGAACACGATGAACGAACTGACCCACTTCGACCGCAAGGGCCAGGCGCATATGGTCGACGTCGGCGCCAAGGCCGAGACGCATCGCGTGGCCGTGGCCGAGGGCCGTATCCGCATGCGGCCGCAGACGCTCGACCTGATCCGCCAGGGCGGCCACAAGAAGGGTGACGTGCTCGGCATCGCACGCATCGCCGGCATCATGGGCGCCAAGCGTACCGCCGAGCTGGTGCCGCTGTGCCACCCGCTGGCCCTGACGCACGTGGAGCTGGATTTCCGCATCGACGGCGACGAATCCAGCGTACGCTGCCGCTGCCGGGCCGAGACGCGCGGCCGTACCGGCGTCGAGATGGAGGCGCTGACGGCGGTCCAGGTGGCCCTGCTCACCGTCTACGACATGTGCAAGGCGGTCGACCGCGGCATGACCATCGACGGGGTGCGTCTGGTACGCAAGTCCGGCGGCAAGAGCGGCGACTGGGGCGAGTCCGACGCTGCTTCCGAGGTCTAGGCGGACGAGGAGCGGCTCCGGCCGTAAAACAGCCGCAGCGACTTGACCATCGACTCGACCCGCTGGCGTACCTCGTCCCGGGTCGCCCGATAGGCTGCGAGCGCGTCCTCGTCGTCGTCCTGAGGCCGGGGTTTGGTGATCAGCCAGCGCTTTTCGGTCGCGTTCGGGGGAACGGCGGCGTGCAGGGTTTCGGCGGGGTCGTCGATAACGATGATCACGTCGGCCCAGAGCAGACGCTCGCGGGACACGAGCTTCTCTTCCTGGCGGCGGATATCGAGACCGACTTCCTCCATTACCTGCACTGTGCGCCGGTCCAGCGGCATGCTGTGCATGCCGGCGGAGGCGACTTCGAGCAGATCGCCCGCCTGCTGGCGCATGAAGGCTTCGGCCATCTGCGAGCGGTCTGCATTGTGTGCGTCGACGATGAGGATGTGCGGCTTGCGGCGAAAGTTCGGGGACGCGTCACCGCGCATGAGCGCCTCCGTCCTCAAGCGACCCGTGAGGCCAGGCCTCGGGATGCCCGCATGCACGGGCGCTGGTGTGGTTTATGGTCATGTTTTTCGCGTCTTGCTGCAGGGTTCTGCCTTGGGAGTTTAACCCTTGCGCGGTAATGCGTCAGTCATACACGCGCCGGACGCAAGCGGCTAAGATGATGCAAAGCCGTATCGCCCTCTGCCTGGAGTCGAGCCTATGAAATGGATCAAGCGACTGTTCCTGCTGGCGGTCGTCGTGTTGCTGCTCGCGGTGGTCGGTCTGACCGCATTCGTGATGACCTTCAACCCCAACGACTACAAGCCTCAGATCGAGCGTCTGGTCAAGGAGAAGACCGGGCGCACGCTGAACATCGACGGCAAGATGAGTCTCACGATCTATCCGCGCCTCGGCCTGCGACTCGCCAAGGTGAGCCTCAGCAATCCGGCCGGCTTCGACACGCAGAAGCCCTTCGCAAGCATCGACCGGCTCGATCTCGACGTCGAATTGATGCCGCTGCTGCGGCGCAAGCTGGTGGTCGATCGGGTCGTGCTAAGCGGCCTGGACGTGAATCTGGTGCGCAAGGCCGATGGCAGCGCCAACTGGCAGGGACTCGCCGGAGCCGCGGCGAAATCGGCGCCGGCGCCGGCATCCACGCCGGCCCAGCCCAGTGCCGCCGGCGTGGTCGCCGGTGCACCCTTCGCGCTGGCGGTCGCCGGCGTCGAGGTCCAGCGCGCACGCATCACGCTGGACGACAAGCTCGTTGGGCGGCGCCTTGTGATGGCACCGCTCGACCTGAGTGTGGGGCATCTCGCGCCAGGGCGCAGCGCGCCGATCAAGCTCGATTTCCATATCGAGAACAGCAAACCGGCTCTCGGCCTGGACGGTCGCATGACCGCGCAGCTGAGCGCGGATCTGGCGGCGGCCCGCTACCGCCTGAACAACATCGACCTCAAGCTGTCCGCCAAGGGCGATGCGGTGCCCAAGGGTGCCATCGAAACCACGCTGCAGGGCAGTCTCGACGTGGATCTGGTCAAAGGCGGGCGGATCGTCCTCAAACCCCTCAAGCTGAGCGTGAACGGCAGCCAGCTGACCGGCAACGTCGACGTCACCGATCTTGCGCATCCGCACATTGCGTTCGCGCTGGCGCTCGACCAGCTCGATGCCGACCAGTACCTTCCGCCGCCGCCGCCGCCCGCCAAGGGCGGCAGTGGCGGTACGCCCGCGGCTCCCGCGCCGTGGTCCGACAAGCCGCTGGCGATCCCGCTGGGCGAGCTGCGCCGCGTGAATGCCGACGGCACCCTGAGCATCGGCAAGCTCACCGCGCGCAAGCTTAAGCTCAGCCAGGTCAAGCTGGCGCTGAGCGCACGCGACGGTCTGCTGCGCGTCAGCGACATGAGTGCCGACCTGTACGGCGGTACCTTCAAGGGCGCGGCAAGCCTCGACGCGCGGCGCGCTACCCCGACGATGTCGGTCAAGGCGGCGCTCGGCGGGATCCAGATCGGCGATCTGCTCAAGGATTACGCCGGCGACCGCTACCTCACCGGCAAGACCGACATTAAGGCCGATCTCGATACGCGCGGCCTCTCCGAGCGGGCGCTGGTGGGCGCCCTGGGCGGCAGCCTGTCGCTGGCGGTGCACGACGGATCGGTGCAGCGCTCGCGGCTGGCCGATCAGATCCAGTCGGTGCTGATCAAGCTGCGCGAGCTCAAGCAGGGCAGTCCGGTCGGGCCGCCCGGTGCGGAAACCCGATTCGCCTCGCTGACCGCGACCGCGCAGGTCGGAAACGGAGTGATCGACAATCGCGACCTCAAGCTCGACGCGATCCGCTTCGCGGCCAACGGCAGCGGGACGGTCGATCTGCTCAAGCGCGAAATCGACTATGCGCTGCGCTTCACCCAGGCCAACGGCAAGGGGACGCCGATCCCGCTGCTGATCCGGGGGCCGTTGCATCATCCCGGCTACGAAATCGATCTCAAGTCGATGGCCAAGGATGCCTTGCAGCAGCGCCTGAACCAAGAGAGGCAAAAGGCCGGCGAGCAGATCAAGCAAAAGCTCGAAAAGGCGCTGCCCGGTCTGAAGGGCTTGTTCAAGTAGATGGGTCCGGCGGCGCGCAGCTGTGCTGGCATGCTGGCCGCGGCGCTGGTCTGCGCGCTGCTGCCCGGCTCCGCGCGCGCGGCCGAGATCGAGTGGCTTTCGGTGCGTTACGCCGATGCGCTCGACCTCGATCTGCGCGCATTGATCGATGCGCCGGTACCGCGGGTGGCCGCCGTGCTCGACAGCCCGCGCGATCTGGCCCTGCTGCTGCCAGGCGCCCGCTCCGTGCGCGTGCTCGCCGGCGCGCCCGCAGGCGCACGGCGACTGCGCATCCGGCTGCAGGGCTGCCTGCTGTTCTTCTGTCCCAGCCTGACCGACGTGATGGACCTGCATCCCGATCGCGGCGGCTTCGTCGGTATCACCGTGCCCGCGCTCAGCGACTTCAGCGACGGTCGCCTGCGTTGGCGCTATCTTGCCGCGCCCGGCGGACGAACACAGCTGGTGCTGCGTGCGCATTTGGTACCGAAGATCTGGGTGCCACCCGTAATCGGTCCGTTTCTGATCGAGGCCAAGGTCCGGCGTCAGCTGCAGGCAACCGTCAGGCGCCTCGAACGCGCGGCCCGCGGCGAACCGATACGCAGGCCGAGCCGTCCCGCGCCGGTCAATATCCCCGGTTTCAATTTCTGATCTTGAGCACCGAACGCATGCCCGCAAACTCGTTCAGCCGGCGCGTGCTCGCCTGGTGGCGCCGTCATGGGCGCAAGGATCTGCCTTGGCAGCGCAGGCCCGATCCCTACCGCGTTTGGGTCTCCGAAATCATGTTGCAGCAGACCCAGGTGGGTACGGTCATCGGCTATTTCGATCGCTTCATGGAACGCTTCCCGACCCTGGAGCGGTTGGCGGCGGGTAGCGAGGACGAGGTGCTCGAACTGTGGACCGGTCTCGGCTACTACGCCCGTGCACGGAATCTCCATCGGGCCGCGCGCCTGGCGCTCGAGCGCCATGGCTGCCTGCCTCCCGACCTGGACGCGCTGACCGCGCTGCCGGGCATCGGCCGGTCGACCGCCGGCGCGATTCTCGCGCTGGCTCACGGCGAGCCGGCGACCATACTCGACGGCAACGTCAAGCGCGTGCTCGCGCGTCATGCCGGGGTGGATGGCTGGCCGGGGACGCCCGCCGTCATGCGCCGCTTGTGGGCGCTGGCCGAGGGGAGAACGCCGCCGCGGCAGGCCGGCCCCTACGCGCAGGCGATGATGGACCTCGGCGCGACCCTGTGCACGCGTGCCAGCCCTGGGTGCGCGGCGTGCCCGGTGGCCGGAGACTGCGTGGCGCTGCGCGAGGGCCGGCAGACCGACTGGCCTGCCCCGAAACCGCGCAAGAGCCTGCCCGAGCGGCAGACCTGGATGTTGCTGCTGCACGACGACCAAGGCGCGGTGTTGCTGCAGCGGCGCCCGCCGAGCGGGGTCTGGGGCGGTCTGTGGAGCCTGCCGGAGGCCGCGGGAACGGCCGAGGCCGACACCCTGGCCCGCGCGCTCGTCGGCCGGTCGCCGACGCAATGGCGGGCGCTCGAACCCATACGCCATACCTTCACCCACTTCCGCCTGCATATCCATCCGCTGGTCGGGCGCGTGCATGGCCCCGCGACTGCGGGGGTGAAAGACGCGGTCCAGGTCTGGTATAAACCCGGTCAACCGCCGCCGGGGGGCATGCCCGCACCGGTGGTATCCCTGCTGGATGGGCCCGACGGGCCATAGCCAAACACCACGAGGAAACGACGTCATGACACGCATGGTGCAATGCGCCTACCTGGGCAAGGAGGCCGAGGGCCTGGATCGCCCGACCTACCCCGGCGAACTCGGCAAGCGGATCTACGAGCAGATCTCCAAGGAGGCCTGGCAGCTTTGGCTGCGCCACCAGACCATGCTCATCAACGAGTACCGCCTCAGCCCGGTCGACCCCAAGGCGCGCAAGTTTCTGGAGGAGGAGATGGACAAGTTCCTCTTCGGCGGCGAAGTGAGCAAGCCCGAGGGTTATGTGCCGCCCGCCTGAGGGGCTTGACGGCGGGTGCCCGGAGCCGGTTTAATGCGCCCTCGCCGCGCCATCCCGCGCGTGGCAATCAGCGGCACCCCGTCCGGCCAGGTAGCTCAGTTGGTAGAGCAGGGGACTGAAAATCCCCGTGTCGGCAGTTCGATTCTGTCCCTGGCCACCATTATTCGATCCCTCCCCGCTTGAGCGCTCCGCCTCGGGCCCGGTCCGATGGTCACGCATGTCCCCACCGTTCAGGACCGTGCGATCCAGGCGGTTCCACTCCTGTTGCTGATGGCGCCGGGGCGATTCCAGACACGCGCCGCAACCCTGTGCCGACGTTCCCGCCACCAGCATGCAGCTGGCGGGAAGTGTGGGTTGAGCCAAAGGCACCCCGCGTCACGCCCGACCACTACTTAATATCCGCGACAGCAAAGTTCGGCGCGTTGGGCCGCGTACCGGCGTGTTGCGTCCCGCCGCCGTTCTTGGTGTGCGATCCGAATATGATGGCAGGAATCGGAGTGAGGCAGGCCGGAGCATGTGGTTGTATCTTTGCCTCATGCACCGAGGTACGAAAACGTGATGACCACCAAGACGCGTATGCCTACGTCGGCGCCGCCCGGCGCCACCACAAACGACCCGCGCTGGGTGCGCATCCTGGCGCGCGATGCCGCGGGCGACGGAGAATTCTGGTACTCGGTCGCGACCACGGGCGTCTATTGCCGCCCATCCTGCCCGTCGCGCCGCCCCCGTCCCGAAAACGTGCGCTTCCATGCGACGCCCGAGGAGGCGCGGGCACTGGGCTTCCGTCCGTGCCGGCGCTGCAACCCGGACGGACCGTCGAGCGCACGACGCCGCTCGATCCTGGTCGAACGGGCCTGCCGCATGATCGAAAGCGGCGAACGCGAGCCGACGCTCGCCGAGCTGGCCGCGGACGCGGGCCTCAGTCCGAGCCATTTCCACCGTTTGTTCAAGACGACGATGGGCATGACGCCGAAGCGCTATGCGGCCGGCGTGCGGCTGTGCCGCGTGCGCGAGGGGCTGGCGGGTGCGGCCACGGTGACGGATGCGATCTACGCGGCCGGTTTCGGTTCGAGCGGCCGCTTCTACGAACAGGCGCGGGCCATGCTGGGCATGCCGCCCGAGACCTATCGCAAGGGTGGCGGCAACGAGGATATCCGTTTCGCCGTCGGCGAGGCCTCGCTGGGCGCGTTCGTGGTCGCGTCGAGTGCGCAGGGCGTCGTGTCGATATTGATCGGCGACGACCCAGAGGCGCTGCTGCGCGATCTGCAGGACCGCTTCCCGCGCGCCAATCTGATCGGTGCCGATGCCGGCTATGAAGGCCTCGTGGCGCGCGTGGTCGGATTGATCGACCATCCGGGGCAGGGCGTCGAGCTGCCGCTCGATATCCGCGGTACCGCGTTTCAGCAGCGCGTCTGGCAGGCCCTGCGGGCGATTCCGCCCGGTCAGACGGCCAGCTACAGCGAGATCGCGCAGCGGATCGGCAGACCAGCCTCGGTGCGGGCGGTGGCCGGTGCCTGCGCGGCGAACCCGCTCGCGGTCGCCATCCCGTGCCATCGGGTGGTGCGCCGAGACGGATCGATCTCGGGGTATGCCTGGGGCATCGAGCGCAAGCGCGCGCTGCTCGACAGCGAATCGGGGGCATGAACGCACGGACGCACGCAGGCGGTCTGTCGGCACGCGTGGACGCATACGACTGGCCGGCGTTGGATGCGGCGCTCGATGCGCGGGGATACGCGATCCTGGAGGGCTTGCTGCCGCGCGAGGACTGCCTGACATTGGCGGAGATGTACGATGAACCCGTGCATTTTCGCAGCCGTGTCCACATGGCGGGGCACGGCTTCGGGCGGGGCGAATATCGCTATTTCGGCTATCCGCTGCCGCATGTCGTCGCGACACTGCGGACGGCGCTCTACGCGCGCCTGTACGCGATGGCCAATGTCTGGAACGGACGGCTGGGCGTCGAACGCCGCTATCCGCCGTTGCACGAGGCGTTCCTCCGCGACTGCCGCGAGGTCGGACAGGCGCGACCGACGCCGCTACTCCTTCGCTACGGTGCCGACGATTTCAATTGCCTGCATCAAGATGTCTACGGCGATCTCGTATTTCCGCTGCAGGCGGTGGTGCTGCTGTCCGAGCCAGGCAGCGATTTCGGCGGCGGCGAGCTCGTGCTGAGCGAGCAGCGTCCGCGCCAGCAAAGCCGTGCGGAGGTGGTTCCGCTGCGCCAGGGCGATGCCGCCGTGTTCGCGGTCCGTTACCGCCCGGCGCGCGGGGCGCGCGGCGATCATCGGGTCAACATGCGCCATGGCGTCAGCCGCGTGCGCAACGGCCGGCGTCATGCGCTCGGTATCATTTTTCATGACGCGAGCTAGCGGCGGCGTGCCTCAATCGCCCGACGCCGGCCGCCGTTCGCGCGCGTCGGCGATGTAGTCCTCGAAGCGGCGGCCGTACAGATCGGGAAACTGCGAGGGCAGCACGTGCAGCCCCTGAATGCGGTCGAGACGGAAGGTGCGGAAATCCCCGCGCAGCTCGCACCAGGTACCCAGCGTCCACTTCAGCCCCCAGAACGCCAGCCCCAGGGGCCACACGACCCGCTCAGTCGATTCGCCGCCGTCACGCCGGTAGGCGAGATGCACCATCAGTCGCCGGTCGATCGCGCGGCGCAATTCCGCCATGCCGGTCACCGTCTCCGGCGCGATGAAAAAGTCCGGCGCGAGCAGGGTTTCGCGGTCCCAGCGCCCGCGTAGATGATTCGGCAGCACCGCGTCGATCTTCGCCTGCACGCGATCCGCCGCCTTCGCGAGTTCGGGGTCGGCCCAGGCGCGCACCATGGCCGCCCCCAGGGCCAGCGCCTCCAGTTCATCGCCGTCAAACATCAGCGGCGGCACCTGATAGCCGGCGCGCATGCGGTAGCCCACGCCGGCCTCGCCGTCGATGGGCGCGCCCGCCGAGATCAGGTCGGCGACGTCGCGGTAGATCGTGCGCTCCGAAACCTCCAGTTCCTCCGCCATGCGGCGCGCGGTCACCACCCGCCCGCGGCCGAGCAGCAGGACGATCTTGAACAGTCGGTCGGCACGTCTCATGTCCCAAGCTTAGCCCACCCTCCTGACAAGGGTGTGTCAGGAGTGTCGCGCACACGCAGAAAATCACCCCATCTCCTGACAAAACGCTGGCAGCTTCGGGGGCTTAGGCTGGTTTTGCCGGCAACCGAGCCGGTAACCCGCAAGCCACTCAGGAGGATTTGGAGATGAAACGCGTCATCAACTGGTTCGAGATACCCGCCGTCGATTTCGAGCGCGCCGTGCGCTTTTACGAGACCGTCATGCAGACCACGCTTCGCCGCGAGGAAATGGGGGGCGCCCGGTTCGGCATCTTCCCCTACGAGATGCCGGCCACCTCCGGCGCGGTCACGCAGATGGCTGCCCTCAAGCCCGGCAGCGACGGCACGCTGATCTACCTCGACGCCACACCGGACGTCGACGCCGTGCTCGGACGCGTCGAAGCCGCGGGCGGCAGCGTGGTCTTGCAAAAGACCCTGGTCAGCGAAGACATCGGCTACATCGGCATCTTCATCGATTCGGAAGGCAACCGGGTTGGCGTGCACGCGCCCAAGTAATGCTTCGCGTCGCGGCCGTGGGGGCGATCCCCCGCGGCCGCCCTATTCATGCAGCCCATGCAGGTCGACCATGTCCAACGACAGCCTCTCAGCCATGAATACCTCGACGAATCGCACCGCGCCCGCACGCGAAATCGCCCTACTGACCGCACTGTGCGCCGCCGTGCTCATCGCACAGATAGACACCTCGGTGACGAATCTGGCGGTGCAGCCCATCGGGCATTATTTCCGCGTCCCGGTAGCGACTCTGCAATGGGTGGTCGACGCCTACAACCTCGTCTACGCCGCCCTGCTGCTCAGCGGCGGCCTGCTGGCCGATCTGTTCGGCCGGCGCCGCGTGTTCGTCGCCGGCGCAGCCGTGTTCGCCGTCGCCTCGATCCTCTGCGCGCTCGCGCCCGACATCGACGCGCTGCTGGCCGGACGCGTGCTCGCCGGCCTGGGGGCCGCATGCCTGATGCCGGCTTCGCTCGCGCTCATACGCGTGCTGTGGCCGGATGCCGAGCGACGGGCGCGGGTGCTCGGCATCTGGGCGGCCTGCAACGGGCTCGCCTTCGCCATCGGGCCGGTAACCGGCGGGTTGCTCGTCGATGCCTTCGGCTGGCGCAGCGTGTTTGTCCTGGCTCTGCCGTTCGCGCTCCTGGCCGCCGCACTGGCTCTGGGTACGATCCCCGAGTCGGCACATCGCGAGGGTCGCCATTTCGACGTAGGCGGCCAGGTGTTCGGCGCCCTGAGCCTGGGCGCACTGGCGTTGGCCGGCATCGAGCTGCAGCGCGCGCCGATCCTGTCCGCCATGGCGCTGGCGATCGCGGCGATTGCGGGCACGCTGTTCGTGCGGGTCGAAAGCCGTCATGGCAATGCCGCCATGGTGCCGTTGCCGTTATTTCGCCAGCCGGTCTTTCAGGGCGCGATGGCGGCCACCGCCGCCATGACCTTCGGCATGTACGGCGCCGTGTTTCTGCTGCCCTTGTACTGGCAGACCGCTGGCACGCTGGGGCCTGCCGGCGCCGGTTTCGCGCTGATGCCGATGGCGCTCGTGTTTGCCCTCGGCTCGCCGTTTTCGGGACATCTCACGCGCAGGCTGGGGCTGGGCAGCGTAATCGGCGGCGGTTTAGGCATGATCGGGGTCGGCCTGCTCGTGGTCGCCGGCAGCGTCGTCGACGGTACGCTTGCGGCGTCGCAGGCAGGGCTGGTGCTGGCCGGTCTCGGCATGGGGCTGGCGACCGGACCGCTCATGGGCGCGGCCGTCGGCGCGGTCGAGCCACGCCACTCCGGCAGCGCGGCCGCCCTCGTCAACGTCGCGCGGATGGCCGGCGCCACGCTCGGCATCGCCCTCCTCGGCACGCTGTACGCCCTGTTCCACCCGAACGTCCGCGGCCTGACCCTCGCCATGTCGCTCGGCGGATCGCTGCAGATCGCCGTGGCGCTCTGGGCCTGGCGTCGCCTGCCCTGAAGCGCGGCCGCCGTGGGCGCTGGCTTTCGTCCGCTGGCAGGTCGCGCCGCCGTCGGTGCTGGCGTATAAGTTCTGGGGCCGGGGTGGCACGGCGTGTGTCGCGGTGGTCGAGGATCACGGGTGCCGGGCTGACGCGAAGCATGGAGGGCAGGTGAGTGCAGGAGCAGGACGTGGCGGCGCTGCGGCAGTCGCTCGAGGTGCTTTATCGCGCCGAGTCGCGCCGCATTTTCGCAAGCCTGATCCGGCTGCTCGGCGGCGATTTCGTGCTCGCCGAAGAAGCCTTGCACGACGCCTTCCGTGCGGCGCTGGAACAGTGGCCAAGCGACGGCATGCCTGCGCATCCGCGCGCCTGGCTGATCTCTGCGGGACGCTTCAGGGCGATCGACCGCATGCGGCGGGAAGCGCGCTACACCGCACTCGACCGGCTGCCGGAACCGCCCTGCGACGAATCGGCAGACCCGGCGCTGCTGGCGGACGAGGATATCGAGGACGACCGTCTGCGGCTGATTTTCACCTGCTGCCACCCGGCGCTGGCGCCGGATGCGCAGGTGGCTTTGACCCTGCGCGAGGTTTGCGGACTGACGACGGAGGAGATCGCCAGGGCCTTCCTCGTGTCTACGTCGACACTGGCGCAGCGGATCGTGCGCGCCAAGGCAAAGATTCGGGATGCGCGGATTCCATACCAGGTTCCGTCCGCGGAGGCGTTGCCGGAGCGGCTCGAAAGCGTGTTGCGGGTGATCTACCTGGTCTTCAACGAGGGCTATGCCGCGTCGTCGGGCGAGGCGCTGACACGCGCCGATCTTTCCGGCGAGGCGATCCGGGTTGCGCGGCTGCTGGTGAGCCTGCTCCCGGTCGTCGAGGCCAGAGGCCTGCTGGCGCTGATGCTACTGCACGAATCGCGTCGCCTGGCGCGTACCGGCCCGACGGGCAAATTGATCCTGCTGGCGCAACAGGATCGCGCGCGCTGGGACGGGGCGGCCATCGCGGAAGGTCTCGCACTGGTGTCCGGCGCGCTGTCGGAGGGGTGCCCGGGGCCCTATCTGCTGCAGGCCGCCATCGCGGCCGTGCACGCCAGCGCGCACGACGCTGCCGCGACCGACTGGGCGAGTATCGTCGGCTACTACGACCGTTTGCTGGATTTGCAGCCATCGCCGGTGGTGGCCCTCAACCGCGCCGTCGCCATCGCCATGCGCGACGGCCCCGATGCAGGCCTGGCCCTGATCGATGCCCTTCTGGCGCGTGGCGAGTTGCAGGATTACCACCTTGCGCATGCCGCACGCGCCGACCTGTTGCGCCGCCTGGGCCGTTTCGAGCGGGCGCGGATGGCCTATGAGCGGGCGCTCGCGCTTGCCCGACAGGCACCCGAGCGCCGTTTTCTCGAAAGCCGGCTGGCGGCGCTGCCATCCACGGATTAGGGTCTGTTCACGCTATGGGTTCGCGGGTTAGGCCTGCCGCATGGCCGCAGGCGGCTGCGGCAAGGGGACACGATTTTTTTCGTCCGGCTGTCGATTCCCGCCTGCTCGGATCGACCATAGGGTATAGCGGGCATGGGGCTGGCCGATGCCCGCACCTGGAGGGCTTCCATCATGCAGAGAATTACGCCCTGCCTGTGGTACGACGATCAGGCCGAGGATGCGGCACGCTTTTATGTTTCGGTTTTCCCCAACGCCAGGATCGAAGCCGTCAGCCGCTACGGCGACGCTGGCCGCGAGGTCCACGGTCGTCCTGCCGGGTCGGTGATGACGGTTGCGTTCGTGCTGGACGGGCAGGATTTCGTCGCGCTCAACGGTGGCCCGCTGTTCCGCTTCAATGAAGCGATTTCGCTGCAGATCGATTGCAAGACACAGGCCGAGATCGATTATTACTGGGCGAGGCTGACGGCGGGCGGGGACGAGCAGGCGCAGCAATGCGGCTGGCTGAAGGATCGCTACGGCGTGTCCTGGCAGGTCGTCCCGACCGACATGAACGCCATGATGCGCGATCCGGATCCCGAAAGATCGGGGCGCGTGATGACAGCCTTTATGAATATGAAAAAGCTGGACCTGGAAGCCTTGCAACGAGCTTACGGGCAGGACTGAGCCGCTTGACGACCGCCCGTCCGCTGGTTTGCGGCCGGGCATCGATACCAAAGGAGGAAGCCATGCGCTTCATGATCATAGTCAAGGCAACGCAAGCATCCGAGGAAGGCCGTATGCCCGGCGAGGCGCTGATCGCGCGAATGGCCGAATATCACGAGGCGCTCGCCCAGGCGGGCATGCTGCTCGACGCCAGCGGCCTACAGCCCAGCAGCCAGGGGTGGCGCGTGCGTTATGCAGGTGGGGAGTGCTGCGTGGTCGACGGTCCCTTTGCGGAAAACCGGGAACTGATCGCCGGCTATACCCTGATCGAGGCCGACTCGCGCGAGACGGCGATCGAGTGGAGCCGACGTTATCCGAACCCGACCACCGACGGCGGCGATTGCGAAATCGAAGTGCGCCCGCTGATGGCATCGGATGATTTCGAAGCCGGCGACGCGATAGAGCGTTTCCGCGTCCTTGAGGGCGAACTGCAGGCAAAATGCCAAGACGCGCGCGATCCGCGTGCCTCATGACCGGAGGAGATTCCACATGACGCATTCAGACATCCGGCCCATCCCCCCCGACATGCGCACGGTTACGCCGCATCTGATCTGCGATGGCGCGAGCGAGGCCATCGCGTTCTACGTGCAGGCTTTCGGGGCAAGGGAGATGGCGCGGCTGCCGGATCCGCAGGGCCGGCTGTTGCACGCCTACCTGCGGATAGGGGATTCGGCCATTTTCCTGGTCGACGAATACCCGGCATATGGTTCCTTCGGCCCGAGGGCCCTCAAGGGCTCCCCGGTCACCATCCATCTGTACGTCGAGGATGTGGACGCGGTCGTCGCCAAGGCGGTTGCCGCCGGCGCCCGGATCGTCATGCCGCTCGCCGATATGTTCTGGGGCGACCGTTATGCCTTGCTGGAGGATCCGTTCGGGCATCGCTGGTCCGTGGCCACCCACGTGCGCGATGTCAGTCCCGAGGACATTCGGCAGTCGGTCGCCGACGGTCCCGCCTGAAGAGTCGGTGCGGGCGGAAGACAGCGCGGACGGCAGCGTCGAGACGATGGAGGCAGCCGGGATGAAATACGTGTGTTTGGTGTATCTGGACGAGCACGGCGCGCAGGCGTTGCCGGACGGGGACTGCGTCGACTACGACGCGTCGATCCGTGAAAGCGGGCATTGCCTTGCCTCGGAAGCGTTGCAGCCGGTGGAAACGGCGACCACGCTGAAGGTCAGGAACGATCGCTTGATCCTGACCGACGGCCCTTTCGCCGAAACGCGGGAACAGCTTGCGGGGTTTTATCTGATCGAGGCGCGGGACCTCAACGAGGCCATCCGCATCGCGTCCGGCATTCCTCCGGCCCGTGTCGGCTGTATCGAGCTGCGTCCGGTACGGCCGATTCGCGAGGCGGTGGCCGCCGCGCGGGGTTGAGCGCGACGTGCCGGTTCCGCCCTCGGCGTACCGCCCCTCACGATGGGCTTGGGGCGCGTCTCAGCCGTAATAATCCGGCTCGTTGCCGGGCTTCCACTTGATGTTGCAGCCAAGGCTGGGCAGCTGTTCCGCGGGTGCCGGCTCGCCGGCGAGGAGGGCGTCGCATGCGGCGCGCAGGTCGCGGCCGGTGGCGGCCACATCGTTGCCCGGGCGGGCGTCGTCGAACTGGCCGCGGTAGTAAAGACCGCGCTCGCCGTCGAACAGGAAGAAATCGGGTGTGCAGGCGGCCTGATAGGCCTTGGCCACGGACTGGCGTTCGTCGAACAGGTAGGGAAATTCGTAGCCGAAGCGTTCGACCTCCTCGACCATCTTTTCCGGCGCGTCGTCGGGGTAGCGGCTGGCGTCGTTGGCGTTGATGCCGACGGTGGCGATCCCGTGCGCCGCGTATTCGCGCGCAAAGTCCGCGAGCGCCTCGCGGATGCGGTGCACATAGGGGCAGTGATTGCTCAGGAAGACGACGAGCAGACCGCGCGCGTCGGCGAAGTCGTCTATGGTGACGTCGCGGTCGGCGGCCGGTTCCGGCAGATTGAAGCGCGGGGCCGGCGTGCCGAGTTCGAGCATGGTGGAGGGGGTGCGTGCCATGACAGCTCCTCTGCTGGGCGGTTCAGGTCGTCGGGCTTGTGGTGGCGGCCGGTTTCGGGATGGCGAAACGCAGCCAGAGATAGCCGCCGATGCCGGCCACGAGCGAGGCCAGAAGAATGCCGGATTTGGCGAATGTCAGCGCCTGTTCGTGACCGGTGAAGGCAAGCTCGGTGATGAAAATGGACATGGTGAAGCCGATGCCGGCCAGCAGCCCGATGCCGACGATGTGGCGGAAGTCGGTACCGGTGGGTAGATGGCCGACGCCAAGCCGCACGGCCAGCCAGGTGAACAGGAATACGCCGGCCAGCTTGCCGAGCACCAGCCCGGCGGCGACGCCGAGCAGGATGGGCGAGCCGAGCGCCAGGTGCAGCTCGCCGAGGCCGAGCGGGATGCCGGCGTTGGCCAGCGCGAACAGCGGCATCACGATCAGGCCGACGGGGTGGTGCAGCGCGTGCTCCATGCGCTGCAGCGGCGTGGCGGCGCTCTGCGCGCGCTGCTCGACGGCCTGCAGTATGGAGAACTGGCGCTGATTGGCCAGGATGTTGCCGTCGCCGCGATCGTGGGTGCGGAAGCGGTCCATGAGTTTGTCGATGCTGAGTAAAAAACCCTGCGGGTCGTATTTCGGGCGCGAGGGGATGGTGAGTGCGAGCAGCACGCCGGCGATGGTGGCATGGATGCCCGACTGCAGCATGGCCAGCCACATCAGCACGCCGACCAGGAAATACGGCAGCGGATGGCGGATGCCGCCGAGGTTGAAGACGATCAGGAGCAACAGCAGGCCACCCGCCGCGGCCAGCGGGATCAGGTCGAGGTTTTCGGTGTAGAACACGGCGATGACGACCACCGCGCCGAGGTCGTCGACGATGGCGAGCGCGACCAGGAAGGTGATCAGTCCCGCGGGGATGCGTCGCCCGAGTATCACCAGGGCGCTGACCGCGAAGGCGATGTCGGTGGCCATCGGAATGCCCCAGCCGCGCGCGCCGAGCGGATCGTGAACGGTCAGCATGTACAGCCCGGCGGGCACCAACATGCCACCGACCGCGGCGATGGCGGGCATGGCGGCCTGGCGCAGGTCGGACAGTTCACCGACCAGCAGCTCGCGCTTGATTTCGAGTCCGACCAGGAAAAAAAAGAAGGTCATCAGGCCGTCGTTGATCCAGTGATGCAGGCTAAGCGACAGCACCCAGCCGTCGAAGCGCAGGGCGAGCTTGGCGTGCAGCAGATGCTGATAGGCTGGTCCCAGCGGCGAGTTGGCGATTAGCAGGGCCAGTAGCGCCGCGCTCAGCAGCAGGATGCCGCCGGTGGTCTGATGGTGGATGAATTCTTCGAACGGGGTGAGCACGCGGTCCAGCGCGCGTTCCCAGGGCATCAGAATACGGCCGTCTTCTTGGCTGCCTCGTTTCATGTTTCTCGCGCGTGGTGGAGGGCGTCGGGAAAATAGCCTATCAGGTTGCGCGCTACGTATCTGCGGCAGATGCATGAAGGACTCGGTTTGACAGCGTCGCCGGCGGCAGGTACAAAGCCGGCTGCTTACAGGCGCGCCCTTCGGCGCAGAGGCAGGCATGTCCACCACGCCCATCCGGCGCTGGCACGGGCTGGCGGTGGGCGAATCGCCCGCTTTCAGGCACGTGCTGGTGGTCGACGACAATGATTTCTACGCCGAGCGACTGACGGCGGACCTTGCCGCACGCGGCGCGACCTGCGAGCGCGCCCGCACCGCAGCGGAAGGCATGGCCATGCTCGATGCCGGGCGTGAGCGTTACGATGCGGTGGTCACCGACATCTCCATGGAGACGGAGCTGGCCGGGCTCAAGGTGCTGCGTCATGCCCGCCGCATCGGCTTCCGCGGCCAGGTGGCCAGCGCAACCACGGCGCTGGACGCGCGCTGGGCCTTCACCCTCAATCGCTTCTTTCTCGGCGTGGTGTACCGTGCCGACTACCTGATCCCCAAACGCCCGATCGCACGCGACGGCGAGGTGCTGTGGATCCGCGTGAGTCGCTGATCCCGCCGGAGACCCTGCCCGATCTGCTCGCGCCGGGGTTGCGCTTGATCTCGGTGGGACTCAATCCCTCTCCCGCGTCCGTCGCCGCGCAGGTCTATTTCGCGCATCCCCGCAACCGCTTCTGGCCGATGCTCAACGCCTCCGGCCTGATCGACGAAACGCTCTCGCCCAGCCCGGACTCGATGCGTCGCCTGTTCGAGGCGCACCGCATCGGCTTCACCGATCTGGTCAAGCGGTCCACGCCCGGGGTGGCCCAGCTGCGCGCCGCCGACTACCGCGCGGGCGCATCGGCACTGCGCATGCGCCTGCACGGACTGGCGCCGCGCGCGATCTGGTTTCAGGGGCGTACGCCCTGGTCGCAGTATCTGCGTTACACCAGTGGCGAGGCGCCCGCCGCCGTATGGGGTCTGCAGTCGCAGACGCTCGACGGCGTGCCGGTCTGGGTGACGCCGAACCCCAGCCCGGCCAACGCGGCCTTCCCGCTCGACGTCCTGACCGCGCAGCTCGCCTCGCTCGCCAACTGGCTCGCGCGCCGGCCCTGAGGTCGATGGTTCGATCCGTCCGTGTGCGTTTATGTTGTTCAGTGTTTACAAAACAAACGAAACGTTTAGAATTGCCTCATGAGCGCACATCCCGAAATTTCCGCCCTCGAATGCTTCATAGAACGCGTGGGGCTTTCCATCGAGTCGGACGGCCTGCCGCGCATCGCCGGCCGCATGCTCGGCTTCATGGTGCTCAACGGCGGCCCGGTGAGCTTTTCCGAACTGTCCGAGCGGCTGCAGGTCAGCCGGGCCAGCGTCTGCACCAATGCGCGGATTCTTTCGTCTCTGGGCGTGATCGAGCGCGTCAGCCGGCCCGGCGACCGCCAGGACTACTACCAGCTCGCGGAATCGCCCTACGCGCGCCTGATCAGCGGCTATCTCGAACGCAAGCGGCAGATGTATGCGATCGTTCAGGATGCACTGGGGGCGCTATCCTCTGATGACGATCCCGCGCGCCGCCAGCGGCTTGAGGAGATGGCGGCGTTCTATCGGGTGGCCATCGCCCACCTGCAGCGACTGGTCGAGGAAATGAGCGCCTCGGGTACCGGCACGGGGGCGGTGCCGGACGCGCGGTGACGACACGCGGCACAAACGGCCGGGGCGGCACGATCAGCGCCGCACCCCGGGTATGGGCTCGGGGCGCCGGCACTTCGCCGGTCGACCTCAAAGGGGAGGGTGGTCATGAAGAAGCGCTTGTTTTTGATGGTGATGGCGCTGGCACTGGTGTTCGGCGGCGTGTTCGGTTGGGGGGCGGTCAGGCAGCATTTCATCAATCAGTATTTCGCAAATTTCCAGCCGCCGCCGCAAACGGTGGCGAGCGCCGAGGTGCGCGAGGTCACATGGCAGCCGGAGGTTGCGGCTGTGGGTGGTTTGGTCGCGGTGCATCAGGTGGCCGTGGCCACGGATGCCGAGGGGCTGGTGACCGAGGTCGACTTTGCGTCGGGCGACGCGGTCAAGCGCGGCCAGCTGCTGGTAAGGCTGGATGACAGCCTCGATCGCGCCATGCTCAAGGGCAATCAGGCGGCGCTGGCGCTGGCGCGCCTCAACTACGAGCGCGAGCGCCGGTTGTTGGCGCAGCGGGCCACCTCGCAAACGGCCTTCGACACGGCGCAGGCCCAGTACCGCCAGGCGCAGGCCCAGGTGGAGCAGACCCGGGCCATGATCGAGAAAAAGCAGATCAGGGCGCCGTTCGATGGCGTGCTGGGCATTCGCGACGTCGACGTCGGCCGTTTCCTGGCCAAGGGCGCGGCGGTCGCCACGTTGCAGTCCCTCAATCCGATCTACGCCGATTTCACCCTGCCGCAGCAGGAGCTGCCCAGGCTCGCCGTCGGACAGACGGTGCGCTTGTCGGTGGATGCGTATCCGCTGCGGGACTTCACCGGCAGCATCAAGGCCATCGACCCCGCGGTGAGTGCGCAGTCGCGCAGCGTGCGTGTGCGCGTCGAGGTGCCGAACGCAGATCGTCTGCTGCGTCCCGGGCTGTTCGTGCAGGGGCGCTTCGAGCTGCCCGGACAGCAGCATCTGATTGCGGTGCCGGCGAGCGCGATCGATTACAACCCGTACGGCGATTCGGTGTTCGTGATCCGTGAGGCGGGCAAGGACGACAAGGGCAAGCCGCGGCTCACGGTGACGCGCACCTACGTGCGCACCGGCGAATCCCGCGACGGCTGGGTGACCGTGAGCACCGGCCTCAAGGCCGGCGAACAGGTGGTGAGCGCGGGACAGATGAAGCTGCGCAACGGCAGCCGCGTGGTGATCGACAACACCGTGCAGCCGCAGGGGAGCGTCGCGCCATGAAACTCACCGATATCTTCATCGAACGCCCGGTGTTGGCGACGGTGCTCAGTCTGCTGATCCTGGTGGTGGGCCTGCGCGCCCTGTTCGACCTGCCGCTGCGCGAGTACCCGCGAATCGAAACCACGGTCATCACCATCACCACGGCCTATCCGGGTGCGAGCGCCGATCTGGTCAAGGGTTTCATCACCACGCCGATCCAGCAGGCGGTCGCCAGCGCCGAGGGCATCGACTACGTCAGCTCGAAAAGCACGCCGGGCCTGAGCGTGATCTCGGTGAACATGCGACTGGGCTACGATCCGAACACGGCGTTGACCGAGATCATGTCCAAGGTGGCGCAGGTGAGCAATCAGTTGCCCGCGGGCAGTCAGCAGCCGGTGATCCAGAAGGGCACCGGGCGCGGTACGGCGCTGATGTATCTGGCCTTCTACAGCACCGAGATGACGCCGCAGCAGGTTACCGATTACCTCACCCGCGTAGTGCAGCCGAAGCTGCAGGGCATCGAGGGCGTGGCGCAGGCGCAGATTCTCGGCGGCAAGACCTACGCCATGCGCATCTGGCTCGAACCCGACAAGCTGGCGGCCTACGGCCTGACCCCGCAGGACGTGGTGGCTGCGCTGCAGGCCAACAACTATCTTGCCGCCGTCGGCGGTACGCGCGGCGATTTCGTGCAGGTGGATCTCAATGCCAGGACGGATCTGCATACGCCGGCGCAATTCCGCGAACTGGTGGTCAAGCGTGCCGACGGCGCACTGATTCGCCTCGGGCAGGTGGCGCGCGTCGAACTGGGTGCCCAGTCCTACGATTCCAATGTTTCCTTCAACGGCCTGCGCGCGACCTTCATCGGTATCGAGCCGACGCCGTCGGCCAACCCGCTGGACGTCGCCACCGGCGTGCGCAAGGCGATGCCCGGCATCCAGGCGCAACTGCCTTCGGCGCTCAAGGCGCGCATCGTCTACGACTCGTCGACCTACATCAGCGACGCGATCCGCGAGGTGATCAAGACCATCGGCGAGGCGCTGCTCATCGTGGTGGCGGTGATCTTTCTGTTCCTCGGCAGTCTGCGTGCGGTGCTGGTGCCGGCGATCACGATTCCACTTTCGATGATCGGCGCGGCAGCAATCATGCTGTGGCTGGGCTACTCGCTCAACCTGCTCACCCTGTTGGCGATGGTGCTGGCCATCGGTCTGGTTGTGGACGATGCCATCATCGTGGTGGAGAACATCCACCGGCACATGGAGTCCGGCATGCGCGCCACCCAGGCGGCGATCCTTGGCGCGCGCGAGCTGGCCGGACCGATCATGGCCATGAGCTTCACCCTGATCGCGGTGTTCGCGCCCATCGGGCTGGTCGGCGGTCTCACCGGCAGCCTGTTTTCCGAATTTGCCTTCACCCTGGCCGCTGCGGTGTTCATTTCCGGCATCGTGGCGCTGACACTGTCGCCGATGATGAGCGCGCGCCTGTTCGCCGGGGCGCAGGACAAGCGCGGTTTCGCGGCACGGCTGGACCACCTGTTCGGCTGGCTGCAGAGCGCCTATCAGCGACGCCTCGGGCGTACGCTGGATTATCGGCCTGTGACCTATCTGATGGCGCTGGTGGTGCTGGCCAGCATCGGTTTGCTCTATGCCGGCGCCAAACACGAGCTGGCGCCGACCGAGGACCAGGGCATCCTGTTCATGAGCGCCAACGGCCCGCAGGACGCCACGCCGCAATACATGGAGGCCTACGCGAATCAGTTCTACAAGATTTTTTCGAACTTCCCGGACGCCGACCGCTATTTCGTGGTCAACGGCATGGGGGGCGTGAACAACACCATCGCGGGACTGGCGTTCAAGCCCTGGAGCGAGCGCGGCACGACCATCATGAGCTACATGCCGCGACTGCAACGCGAGGTTGCCGGCGTGGCCGGCTTGCGTACGGTGGTTTTCCCGCAGCCTTCCCTGCCCGGTGCCGGCCAGGGTCTGCCGGTGCAGTTCGTGATCACGACCACCGCCGATTACCGCGCGCTCGACGAAGTGGCGCGCGCGCTGGAGCAGAAGGCGCAGGCCTCCGGCCTGTTCGCCTACGTCGACAACGACCTCAAGATTCGCCGGCCGCGCGTAGACGTGGTGGTCGACCGCGCCAAGGCGGCGTCGCTTGGCCTGAGCATGCAGGATATCGGCGGCGCGCTGACCAGCCTGCTCGGCGGGAACTACGTGCAACGCTTCAGCATCGAAGGCCGTAGTTACGAGGTGATCCCGCAGGTCGCCGACCGCCTGCGCGCCAATCCGGATCTGCTCAAGTCGTATTATGTGCGCAGCGCCGACGGCACCATGGTGCCGTTGTCCGCCGTGGTCAGTCTCAAGGGCGAAGTGGAGCCGTCCGCGCTGAACCAGTTCCAGCAGCTCAACGCGGCGACGATCGGCGCCGTCATGCGCCCGGGACAGCCGATTTCCGCCGGCCTGGACTATCTGCGCAACGAGGCCAAGCGCCTGATGCCGGCGGATTACGGCGTCAGCTATGCCGGCGAGTCGCGGCAATATGTCGAGGAAGGCAACGCACTGCTGTATACCTTCTTTTTCTCGATCGTGCTGATCTATCTGGTGCTCGCCGCGCTGTTCGAGAGTTTCCGCGATCCCGTCACCATCCTGGTCACGGTGCCGATGTCGATTTGCGGGGCGCTGATCTTCATTTACCTCGGGCTCGCCTCGGTGAACATTTACACCCAGATCGGTCTGATAACCCTGATCGGCCTGATCAGCAAGCACGGCATCCTGATCGTGCGCTTCGCCAACGAGCTGCAGCAGGCCGAAGGTCTGGACAAGCGCGCGGCGGTGGAGCGCGCGGCGGCCATCCGGCTGCGCCCGATTCTGATGACCACGGCGGCAATGGTGGTCGGCGTGGTGCCGCTGATGCTGGCCGGCGGACCCGGCGCCGTCAGCCGTTTCGATCTCGGCCTCGTGATTTTCACAGGGATGCTGATCGGCACCCTGTTCACCTTGTTCGTGGTGCCGGCACTGTACATGCTGCTGGCCCGTTCGCATCAGGCGGATGCCGGCTCGCCCGCGCATCAGGCGAGCCCCGCATGATACTTGGTCTATGCAAACTCGGAGGATGTTCGATCGTGCGTGATATGAAGCGCCTGGCTCATTGGGCGGTAATGTTGCTGTTGCCGGTACTGGGCGGTTGCGCCACCACGCAGGCGGGTGGCCAGGATACGGGCGCGCTGAGCGGCTACAACCATGCCATGTTCCGTTTCAACATGGTGATGGACAAGGCGGTGCTGCGACCCGTGGCCAAGGGCTATGTGGCGGTGACGCCACGTCCCGTGCGCCATCGGGTCGCGAATTTCTTCTCCAACCTGGGCGACGTGCCGGTGACGGTCAATGCCTTGCTGCAGTTCAAGCTCGGCCAGGCGGCGCGCGACCTCACCCGACTGGTATTCAACAGCACCTTCGGCCTGTTCGGGCTGTTCGACGTTGCCAGCGGCTGGGGGCTGCCCCAGCACGAGGATGACCTGGGCATGACGCTGGCGCGTTGGGGGGTGCCGCAGGGGCCGTACATTATCCTGCCGTTCTTCGGCCCGAGCACGCTGCGCAACAGTCTGTCGCCGCTGGTCGACGGCGTTTATCTCAATCCGCTTTATTATTACCCCGACACGGCCGTGCAGTGGTCGGCCACGGCGCTGAAGGTCACCGAACAGCGGGCGCAGCTGCTGCCGCTGGATTCCAGCCTCGATCAGGCTTACGACCCCTACACGTTCCTGCGCAACGCCTATCTGCAGCACCGGCGTTACGTGCTCGAGCAGAACAACCCCAAACCGGTCGGGCAGAAGCCCGCACTGACCCCGCTGCAGCAGCAACTGCTGGAGATGCAGGGTGGCCAGTGAAGCGATTACCCGCCCGCGGCGGCGCCGCGGCTCACCTCGGAAGGAATCGGCAATGAAGATTGCAGGAATCGTATTCGGCGTCGCGGCGTTCGGTGCGGGCACCGGCGCGCAGGCGGCGAATCTCATGCAGGTCTATCAGCAGGCGCGCGTCAACGATGCGCAATTCGCCGCTGCCCAGCAGGAATACAAGGCCGTGCGCGAGGCGCGCCCGCTGGCGCGCGCCGGCCTGTTGCCGCAGGTCAATCTGTCGGCGAGCGTGGCGCAGAACAGCTCGCGTTTCGAGAATTTTTCCATCGCCGGACAGCCGGTGCCCAACAGCCGCTACGATTACGGCAGCAACGGATATACCCTCAGTCTGAGCCAGACGCTGTTCAATTACGGCGATTGGCTGTCGCTCAAGCAGGCCGACCAGACCGTGGCCGCCGCCCAGGCGCGGCTCGATGCTGCCAGCCAGTCGCTGATCCTGAATACCGCCAAGGCCTACTTCCAGGTGCTGGCCGCGGAGGATCAGCTGCGTTACTCCGAGGCGCAGCAGCGCGCCATCGGGCGCCAGCTGGAGCAGGCGAAAAAACGCTATGACGTCGGCCTCGTTGCGGTGACGGACGTGCAGCAGGCCAAGGCGAGCTACGATCTGGCCCGGGCCGCCGTGATTCAGGCGCAAAGTCAGGTCGACAATGCCCGCGAGGCGCTTGCGGTACTGACCGGACAGGAGAACGAACAGCTCGATCCGCTGGCCCGGGCGTTGCCCCTGCTCACGCCCAAGCCGGACAATCTCAAGGATTGGGTCAAGGCCGCCTTGCAGCAGAATCTGAGCGTGGTCGCGGCGCGCTATACCGCCGACGCTGCGCGCCAGGAAGTCGGCGTGCAGCGCGCGGGGCATTACCCGACGGTGAATCTGGTCGCCAGCCGAGCCTACAACGACGCCAACGCAGGCCTGGAAGCCGGGCAGACGACCAACGACAGCATCGCGCTGCAGCTCAAGGTGCCGCTATTTTCGGGTCTGCGCGTCAGCTCGCTCACGGATCAGGCGCAATACAAGTACCTGCAGAGCCAGGAGCTGCTCAAGGGGCAGCAGCGCGAGGCCGTGCGTCAGACCCGTTCGGCCTATCTGAACGTGATGTCATCGATCAGTCAGGTCAAGGCACTGCGTCAGGCTGTGGCCTCGAACGAAGCCTCGGTGGCGTCGATGGAGGCGGGCTTCAAGGTGGGGACGCGCACCTCGCTGGACGTGCTTACGGCGCTTTCCGATCTGTACAAGGCGCAAAGCGAATATGCCCAGGCGCGGTACAACTACCTGATCAACACGTTACTGCTCAAGCAGGCCGCCGGCACGCTGTCGATGGCCGACATCGAGCATATCAACGGCTATCTGGCCGCACCTTCTGCGGCGGCCGCGCAGGCGGGAGCCGACTAGGCGCCGGTTCCCCGTTCCCCGGAACCCGATGCGGGTCTCGGCACTCTGAAAGGTGGCCGTCGCCCGCGCGAACCACGTAGACGCATGAATGCTCCCGTCGGCCCTTGATGGCCGGCGGCATCGCAGACGTTATTTCGAGGAGAAAACCCGGTGTCGAACCAGGATGATGCTCAATTGAAAGAAAAACCGCGCGGCCGCCGTCGGGCTCGTGCCCTGCGCCTGGCCATCGCGGCCTTCGTGCTCGTGGGTCTGGTCTGGGGAGCCTATTACCTGCTCGTCGGCCGCTATCAGGTCGCCACCGACGATGCCTACGTGCATGGCGACCGCATCCAGATCTCGCCGCAGGTGGCCGGCACGGTGGTGGCGGTCGAGGTGCGCGATACCGATTACGTCAAACGTGGCCAGGTATTGGTGCGGCTCGACACCGCCAACGCGGACGTTGCGCTGTCGCAGGCCGAGGCGCAGCTCGCCGCCGCCGTGCGTCAGGTGCGCGAGGCCTTCGCTCGCGTGCATGCGCTGGAGGCGACGGTGGCGATGGATCGCGCGCAGCTGCGGCTCGCAACCGACAATGCCAGACGCCAGCAGCGATTGCTGCACAAGGGCATGACCTCGGCCGAAAAGGCGCAGCAGATGCAGACCGAGATGCAGGTGGCCGCGCACAAGCTGGCGCTCGACCAAGCCCAGCTCGCGGGCGCGCGTGCCGCGGTATCGGGCACCCGCCTCGCCGACAACCCGGTGGTGCGGCAGGCGGCCGCGCGGGTGCGCAAGGATTATCTGGATGTGGCGCGTACGCGCATCGTCTCGCCGGTGACCGGCTACGTCGCCGACAGCGGCGTCGAGGTGGGCCAGCAGGTCAAGCCCGGCGGCGCGTTGATGGACGTGATCCCGCTGTCCGACGTGTGGGTCGACGCCAACTTCAAGGAATCCGAGCTGCGCAGCGTGAAGATCGGCCAGCCCGTGCGTCTGACCTCGGATTTCTACGGCAGCGGGGTGGTCTATCACGGCCATGTGATCGGGTTGATGCCGGGCACCGGTTCGGTGTTCTCGTTGCTGCCGGCGCAGAATGCCACCGGTAACTGGATCAAGGTCGTGCAGCGGGTGCCGGTGCGTATTTCCCTGCCTGCCGACGAGCTCAAGCAGCACCCGCTGCGCCTGGGGCTGTCGATGAACGCCACGGTCGACATCCGCGATCAGCAGGGCGCTAGCCTCGCCAGCGTGCCGCGTGCGCAGAAGGGCGCGAGCACCGACGTCTACGCGCAGCAACTCAAGGGCGCCGACGCTCTGGTCGCGCGCATCATCCGGTCAAACAGCGGCAAGAGCGCGCCGGTACATGGCTGAGGAAACCGTCCAGCCCTACCAGGGCGCAACGTTGGGCGTATTGACCATCGCCCTGGCGCTGGCGACGTTCATGAACGTGCTCGACACCACGATCACCAATGTCGCGGTGCCGACGATCTCGGGCGATCTCGGCGTGAGCCCGGATCAGGGCACCTGGGTGATCACGGCCTTCGTGGTGGCCACGGCCATCGCCGTGCCGTTGACCGGATGGCTCGCGCAGCGTTTCGGCGAGGTGCGGCTGTTCGTGGCCTGTACCGGGTTGTTCACGCTGTTTTCCACGCTCTGCGGACTCGCCGGCAGCTTCCCGTTGCTGCTGCTGCTGCGCGTGCTCCAGGGTGCGGTCGCAGGGCCGATGATCCCGCTGTCGCAAAGCCTGCTGATGAACAACTACCCACCGGACAAGCGCGGTCTGGCGTTGGCCATCTGGGGCATGACCACCGTGGTGGCGCCGGTACTGGGACCTATCTTCGGCGGCTGGCTCACGGACAATTACAGCTGGCCGTGGATTTTCTACATCAACATCCCGATCGGCATCTTTTCGATCATGATCACCTGGGCTCTGCTCAAGAATCGCGAGACGCCGCGCCGCCGGCTGCCGATCGACGCCATCGGTCTGGGGCTGCTGATCGTCGGCGTCGGCGCCCTGCAGGTCATGCTCGACAAGGGCAACCAGGACGACTGGTTCGGCTCGACCTTCATCCTCGCCCTGGGCATCACCGCATTGGTGGCGCTGGTGCTGTTCGTGATCTGGGAATGGTATGACCCACACCCAGTAGTCGACCTGACTCTATTTCGCAGTCGTAATTTCAACGTCGCGGCGGTGGCCATCACGCTGGGTTTCGGCGTCTATTTCGGCGGCATCGTGATCTTCCCGCTGTGGCTGCAGACCCAGCTCGATTACACCGCCACCTGGGCCGGCATCGCCTCGGCACCGGTCGGCTTGCTGGCGATCGTGCTGTCGCCGATCGTCGGGCGCAATCTGCACCGTGTCGATCTGCGCGTGTTCGTGACCATCTCATTTCTGGTGTTCGCCTTCTGTTCGTTCTGGCTCGGCAGTCTGACCACCCAGGTCGATCTCTGGCAGCTGATCGATCCGCGCATCTACCTCGGCATCGGCATCGCCACCTTTTTCATTCCGTTGACCGCGATGTCGCTGGCCGGCCTGCCGCAGTCGCGCGTGGCCAGCGCCTCAGGGTTGCTCAACTTCCTGCGCACGGTGGGTGCGAGTTTCGGTACCTCGCTCAGCGTCACTCTGTGGGATCGGCGGGCGACCCTGCACGACCACCGTTTGACGGAGCATCTGACCAGCGCCGATCCCGGCCTGCATCACGCGCTGGATCAACTGCAGGCGCACGGCTTCACGCCGCAGGCCGGTTTAGGCATGCTGGAGCGGCTGGTGGCGCAGCAGGCCTTCATGCTTTCGACCAACGATTTCTTCTGGTTGTCCGGCTGGATCTTCGTGATCCTGATGGGGCTGGTCTGGTTCGCGCGCCCGCCTTTCGCCCCGGCCCGCGGAGCGCCGCCTGCGGCGGCCGAATAGCGTTGGGTGAACGAGCGCCGCTGAGCGCCAACGCGCGCCGCCTGATCGCCGCGCGCGCCCTGCGCAGCCTTGGCCAGGGCGCGCTGGTGGTCGATTTCGCGTTGTATCTGCACGCCCTGCACTGGAAAGCGGTCGCCATCGGCGCGGTCTTCATGGGTGGACTGGTGCTGGGCGGCCTGTTGACGCTGCTGCTAGGACCGCTTTCGGACCGCTGGGGGCGGCGGCGTTTCCTGCTGGCCTACGAGTTGAGTCAGATGGCAGCCGCCGTGACCGCATTGTCGAGCAGCCAGCCCGCATGGCTTGCGGCGGCGGCGATCGTGGGCGGTTTCGGCCGCGGCGCCAACGGCAGCCCTGGCCCTTTCGCCCCGGTGGAGCAATCCTGGCTGGCCGGGGAGGTGGCGCCCGAGGTACGCGGCGGCGTCTTCAGCCTCAATACCGCGCTGGGATTCTTCGGCATGGCGCTGGGCGCGCTTGGCGGCATGTTGCCGGGGCTGGCCGGCGACGGTCATCCGCCCGCCTCCGAATACCGGGTATTGTTCCTGATCGTGCTGTTGGGGTCGCTGGCGTGTTTTGGCCTGTTGCTCGGCGCGCGCGACCGCATCGCGCCGCAGCGCGGGCGCGAGTCGCCGTCGCCCACCCCCGAACATGAGGCTCGGCGCTTGCGCGAGAACGGTTTGTTGCTGCGGCTGGTCGGCGTGAACGCCATCAACGGTCTCGGCATCGGCCTCATCGGCCCGCTGATGGCCTACTGGTTTCAGCTGCGCTTCGGCGTCGGTCCGGCCGCCATCGCACCGATGATGGGGCTCGCCTTCGCGGTAACCGGTGTAGCCGCCTTGCTGGCCGGGCGCCTGAGCCGGCGCTTCGGCGTGGTCGACGCCGTGGTCTGGCCGCGGCTGGTGGGTCTGTTTTTGCTGATCCCGATGGCCCTGTCGCCGAGCTTCGCCTGGGCCGGCGCCTTCTACGTGCTGCGTTCCGGACTCAATCGGGGCACCATCGGCGCCCGTCAGGCGCTGGGCGTGAGCCTGGTCGGCGCGGATCGCAGCGGTCTGGCCGCCAGTCTCAACACCGTTTCGATCATGCTGCCGCTGGCGATAGGCCCGGTGGCGGCGGGCGCCTTCTTCCAGGCCGGCTGGCTGTTGCCGCCCTTCCTGATCGCGGCAGGTCTGCAGGGTGTCTACCTGTATCTCTACCAACGGCTGTTCCGGGCGCACGACCCGGGGCGTCGCGACGCGATATAGGCTAGACTCTGCACGCTCTGGAGCCCCAAGAACCCAGGAGCGTCGCTTGAGCCTCGGCACCCTGTACATCATTTCCGCCCCTTCTGGCGCCGGCAAGACCAGCTTGGTCAAGGCGCTGGTCGCGCGCGTGGACACGATCAGCATTTCGGTCTCGCACACCACCCGCAAACCGCGTACCGGCGAGCAGGACGGGCACGACTACCATTTTATCGACGAACGCGCCTTCCTCGGCATGATCGAGGATGCCGCCTTTCTGGAGCATGCGCGGGTATTCGATCACTATTACGGCACCGCGATCGCCAGCGTGCAGGCGCAGCTGGCCGAGGGCCAGGATGTCATTCTCGAGATCGACTGGCAGGGCGCCCAGCAAGTCCGTCGCCAACTGCCGGGCTGTCAGTCCATTTTTATTCTGCCGCCCTCGCGGGACGAGCTGGAAGCGCGGCTGCGCGCGCGTGCCCAGGACAGCGACGAGGTGATTGAGCGGCGCATGCGCGATGCGGTGCGGGAAATTTCGCATTACGGTGAATACGACTATCTTGTGGTCAACGACGATTTCGAGACCGCTCTCGGCGAACTGATCACCATCTTCGGCGCCAATCGCCTGCGCCTGCCGGCGCGCGGGCAGCGATTGCGTACCCTGATCTCCGATCTGCTGGTTTGAGGACGCGCCATCCATTAAGATGGCTGCATCGCTATACCCATTCGAAATGCACCGGGCGGCAGGTTGCGGTCCGGGCAGCCCTATTTGGAGTTGAGTCATGGCCAGAATCACCGTCGAAGATTGTCTCGCCAACGTCGACAACCGTTTTCAGCTGGTGTTGATCGCGTCGAAGCGTGCCCGTCAGATTGCCTTGGGCGCAGAGCCGCGCGTGCCGCTCGAGAACGACAAGCCCACCGTGGTCGCGCTGCGCGAGATCGCGGAAGGGCTGACCGACTCCAGCGTACTGGACGAGGTGGTTGCCCGCGAACACGGTCTGGAATCGCCGATCAGCGAGCAGGAAGTCCGGGAGGAGATCTAAACGATCTCTCCCCAGGCCCGTTCGGGCCCCGCGCGCCAGCGCCGGTAGATACCCATGGTTGAAGTCGTAGCACCGTCACAGCCGAATGCCGCCCCTGGCGCGAACCGGGGTGAGGCCACGCGCTTTCTGGTCAGCGACCTCTGCAAGATGTTGGAGGTGTACCTGCCGCCGGAGCAGGTGCGCGAGGTCTACCGCACCTATCTTTTCGCCGCCGAGGCCCATCTCGGCCAGAACCGCCAGTCGGGCGAACCCTATATCTTCCATCCATTGGCGGTGGCCCGCGTCATGGCCGGCATGCGCATGGACCATCACAGCATCATGGCGGCCATCCTGCACGATGTGATGGAGGACACGCCGGTCAGCAAGGACCAGTTGCGTGAAACCTTCGGCGAGGAAGTGGCCGAATTGGTCGACGGCGTCAGCAAGCTGACCCATCTCAAGTTCGAATCGCATGCCGAGGCGCAGGCCGAAAACATCCGCAAAATGATGATGGCCATGGTGCGCGACCTGCGCGTCATTCTGGTCAAGCTGGCCGACCGCCTGCACAACATGCGCACCCTGTCCGCGCTGCGCCCCGACAAGCGTCGCCGGATTGCCCGCGAAACCCTGGAAATCTACGCACCCATCGCCCAGCGTCTGGGCATGAACGGGCTGCGTCGCGAGCTCGAAACCCTCGGCTTTGCCGCTCTCTATCCGATGCGTTTTCGCGTGCTTTCCGGCGCGGTGGAGCGTGCCCGCGGGCGACGCAAGGAATTGATGCAGAATGTCGAAGCCGCCATTGTCCGGCGGCTGGAGGAGGTCGGTATCGAGGCGCGTGTCGTCGGTCGCGAGAAAAATCTCTATTCGCTGTACCGCAAGATGCGCGGCAAGCGCATGCCCTTTGCTGAAGTCTTCGATGTTTTCGCGATCCGTGTGGTGGTGGCCGACATCGACACCTGCTACCGCGCGCTCGGCATCACGCACAATCTCTACAAGCCGGTGGCGGGGCACTTCAAGGACTACATCGCCATTCCCAAGGCCAATGGGTATCAGTCGCTGCACACCATTTTGTTCGGGCCGCACGGCATTCCCATCGAGGTGCAGATCCGCTCGGAGGAAATGGACCGGGTCGCGGAAAGCGGCATTGCCGCGCACTGGCTGTACAAGTCCGGCGAGGGCGGTAGTGCCGGCGCAGGCACCCAGGCGCGCGCGCGGGAGTGGCTCAAGGGCATCCTGGAAATGCAGCAGCGAGCGGGCAGCTCGCTCGAATTCCTGGAGAACGTCAAGGTCGACCTGTTCCCCGACGAGGTCTACATCTTCACGCCCAAGGGCGCGATCATGGAGCTGCCGCGAGGCGCCACGGCGGTCGATTTCGCCTACGCCGTGCATTCCGACATCGGCAATACCTGCGTTGCGGCAAAGATCGACCGGCATCTGGCGCCGCTGTCGTCGGCGCTGGAAAGCGGTCAAACGGTCGAGATCATCACCTCGCCCACGGCACGGCCGAATCCGGCCTGGCTCAATTTCGTGGTCACGGCCAAGGCGCGTACCGGCCTGCGTCATCGGCTCAAGAGTCTGCAGGGAGACGAGGCCATCGCGCTCGGTCGCCGCCTAATGGAAAAATCCCTGAGCGCGGCGGGCAAGACCCTGGAATCGATCGATCCCGAGCGGCTGGCCGAATTGCTGGCCGCATGGGGGCTGGCGGACCTGGATGCCTTGCTCAACGACGTGGGTCTCGGCAATCGCCTCGCACCGCTGGCGACACGTCGCCTGTTGGGCGAAACCGACGAGGGCGACGCGCCGGCCAGCGGCGGCAAGCCGCTGGTGATCCGCGGCAGCGAGGGCTTGGTGCTGACCTTCGCCAAGTGTTGCTATCCGCTGCCTGGCGATCCCGTCGCCGGCGTGCTGAGCGCCGGGCGGGGACTGGTGGTGCATCGGGAAACCTGTCGCAACGTGGTCGAGTTCCGCGACAAGCCGGACCGCTGGATGCCGCTGCAGTGGGCAGACGAGCCCAGCGGGGAATTCGCCGCTGCGATCCGGGTGATGGTGTCCAACCAGCGAGGCATGCTGGCGCAGATCGCGGCGCGCATCGCCGAAACCGATTCAAATATCGAGAACGTCTCCTTCGAGGAGCGCGACAGCATGCTAACCACCATGACCTTCGTGCTCAGCGTGCGCGATCGGCGGCATCTCGCGCGCATCATGCGCCGCTTGCGTGCGGTGCCCGCGGTCACCAAGATCACCCGCGTGCGCGGCTGACGCGGCAAGTGACCGGGCGGCGGATTCCCGGTACCCTGTGCGCCTTCGACCCACGGGAGCTTGCGTCATGAAAAAGGAAGTGATTTTCACCGAAGAGGCCCCCAAGGCCATCGGCACCTATTCCCAGGCGGTACGCGCCGGCGACACGGTTTATCTTTCCGGGCAGATCCCGCTCGACCCTGCCACCATGGAGTTGGCCGGGGACGACATGGAGACCCAGATCAAACAGGTCTTCGATAACCTGTCGGCCGTGGCGAAGGCTGCCGGCGGCAGTCTGGCCGATGTGGTCAAGCTGAATATCTTCCTGACCGATCTGGTCCACTTCCCCATGGTCAACCAACTGATGGCCGAGTACTTCTCCGAGCCCTACCCCGCGCGTGCGGCCGTCGGCGTGGCCGCGCTGCCGCGTGGAGTGGGCGTGGAGATGGAAGCGGTCATGGTGCTCGGCTGAACGACTGGGCCGGCGCCGTGTGGCGAACTCCCGGCCCGTACGCCTCATGACCGCACTGAGCCTGCAATCGCCGGTCGCCGCCATGAAAGGAGTGGGCGAGCGGCTTGCCGAAAGGCTCGCGCGCCTCGGTATCGAGCGCGTCGAGGATCTGCTGTTCCATCTCCCGCTGCGCTATCAGGATCGCAGCCGGCTGACGCCGCTCGGCGGCCTGCGTCCGCAGCAGGAGGTGCAGGTCCAGGGGCGGGTGCTGCATGCGGAGGTCGTGGTGCGCCGTCGGCGCGCGCTGCTGGTCCGCATCGGCGACGACAGCGGCCAGCTCACGCTGCGTTTTTTTCATTTCGGCGGCACGCAACGCCAGCAGTTTGCGCCGGGGCACTGCGTGCGTGCGTTCGGCGAAGTGCGCGCGGGGGCGGCCGGACTGGAGATGGTCCACCCCGAATACCGGATACTGGCCGCGGCGGAGTCGGAGCCGCTCGAAAGGACCCTGACGCCGGTTTATCCGACCACCGAAGGTGTAGGGCAGGCGACTCTGCGGCGTCTGATCGGACTCGCCCGCGCCTATGGCGGACTGCACGAATGGTTGCCGGACGATCTGTTGCCGGTCGCGTTGCGCTATGGCCTGAGCGAGGCCTTGAGCTTGATTCACGCGCCGCCGGTTGATGTCGATACCGCCGCACTCATGGCCGGCCGGCATCCCGCGCAGCGACGGTTGGCCTTCGAGGAACTGGTGGCGCACCAGCTCGGGATGGCGCGTCTGCGCGCACAGGCGCGCGCCGAGGCCGCGCCCGCATTGCCGCGTCCCGAGCGCGACGCCCTGAGCACCCGTTTCGTGGCGAATCTGCCCTTTGCCCTGACCGCCGCCCAACGTCGCGTGCTCGAAGAAATCGCGCACGATCTGGGGCGGCCGCACCCCATGCTGCGTCTGGTGCAGGGCGACGTGGGTTCCGGCAAGACCGTGGTGGCGATCGCCGCTTGCCTGCAGGCGGTGGACGGCGACTGTCAGGCGGCGCTGATGGCGCCGACCGAACTGCTGGCCGAGCAGCATTTCCGCAATGCCGAGCGCTGGCTGGCGCCGCTTGGGGTGCGCGTGGCCTGGTTGTCCGGGCGGCTGCGGGAATCGCGACGGAACGAAATGCTGGCCGAGCTGGCCGATGGCCGCGCAGCGCTTGCGGTGGGCACGCATGCGCTGTTCCAGGCCGCAGTGCGCTTCGCCCGGCTTGGGCTGGTGGTCATAGACGAGCAGCATCGGTTCGGCGTGCACCAGCGGCTCGCGTTGCGCGAAAAGGCGACCGCTGCAGGGCTGCATCCGCACCAACTCGTGATGACCGCGACCCCGATTCCCCGGACGCTGGCAATGACGGCGTATGCCGATCTGGACTACTCGGTGATCGACGAATTGCCGCCGGGGCGCAAGCCGGTGGTGACAGTGGCCATTCCCGATACGCGTCGCCCGGAAGTCGTCGAACGCATCCGCGCGGCGGTCGGGCGTGGCCAACAGGTGTATTGGGTGTGCGCGCTGATCGAGGAGTCGGAGGTGCTGCAGTGCGAGACCGCCGAGGCGACGCATGCGCTGCTGAGCGAGGCCTTGCCGGAAATGGCGATCGGACTCGTGCACGGTCGTCTGAAGGCGACGGAAAAGGAAGCGATGATGCACGCGTTCAAGGATGGACGAATCGATTTGCTGGTGGCGACCACCGTGATCGAGGTCGGCGTCGACGTACCGAATGCCTCGTTGATGATCGTGGAGAACGCCGAGCGGCTGGGTCTGGCTCAATTGCATCAGCTGCGCGGTCGCGTCGGCCGCGGGTCCGAGGCATCGAGCTGCGTGCTGCTATATCATCCCCCTCTGGGGGAGACCGCACGCCGGCGGCTGCAGGTGATGCGCGAAACCCAGGATGGGTTCGAGGTGGCTCGACACGACCTCGAAATCCGCGGTCCGGGCGAGCTGCTGGGGACGCGCCAAACGGGGCTGGCGCGGCTGCGCGTGGCCGACATGGTGCAGGACGGCGATCTGATCCCCGCCGCGCTCGAGGCGGCGCACAGGTTGGTGGCGCAGGCGCCGACGGAAACCGATGCGCTGATTCGGCGCTGGGTGGCGGGTGGGGTACGCTATGCGCAGGTCTGATGTAATGGAACGTTTGCAGCACTCGTGACAGGGCTGGCTATAATCAACCCATTGGGCATGCCCAAGGTATTCATAAATGTTGTCGATCTGAAGGAGGCGCAATGAGAACAATGTTCAAGGGAGCAGGAGTTGTCGGAATGGTCGGTGTGGTCGCCGCCATGCTGGGGGCGCCCGTGCTGGCACAGGCCAGCCCGGAGCAGGACCTCAAGGCGTTTCGCCATTTCTTCGAGCAACGCTTCCCCGGCGTGCCGCTCAAGGCCTATGCCGATGGCGAATGGATACCGGGCATCAACTCAGAGGATGCGATCAGTCAGTACAAGAGCATCATGGAATTCCCGCCTCAGGATGAAGGCATCGCGGCCGGCAAGCGTCTGTTCGACAAGCCCTTCGCCAATGGCAAGACCTATGCGAGCTGCTTCCCCAAGGGCGGTATCGGCATTCGTCAGAACTACCCCTACTTCGACAAGCAGACCGGGCAGGTGGTGACCCTTGAGTCCGCCATCAACGACTGTCGCGTCAAGAACGGCGAAAAGCCGCTGCCCTGGCAGAAGGGCAAGCTGGCCGAGATCTCCGCCTATATGGCGAGCACCTCCGACGGCAAGCTGCTGCACGTGACCGTGCCCAACGACCCGGCTGCCCTGGCTGCTTACGAGCGCGGCAAGGATTTCTTCTACGCCAAGCGCGGTCAGCTCAACTTCTCCTGTGCGGCCTGCCACATGGCGCATGCCGGTCAGAAGCTGCGTACGCAGACCCTCAGCCCCGCGCTGGGCATGCTCAATGGCTTCCCGGTCTACCGCGCCAAGTGGAGCAACCTGGGTACCGTCGACCGTCGTTTCATCGGCTGCAACAAGCAGGTCCGGGCCAAGCCCTTCAAGCCGCAGAGCGTCGAGTATCGCGACCTGGAGTACTTCATCTCATACATGAGTAACGGCATTCCGATCACAGGCCCCGGCTACAGGAACTGATTGCTTCACCGTGCTGGCCCATGACCGGCGCCCTGCCGGTCATGGGCCATTTTTTTGCCCGTGCGCTCGGCTCTGCCTGGGCTAGCCAGGCGATGGGGCCGAGGGGATGCGTATCGGCGATCGAGGGTGATTCCGCTGGCTGCACACGGCAATTCGGCGCGCGCAGCGGCCGTTGCCATGCGCGTTCGAGGCCTGGCGGTGACCGGTATGGTACGGGGAGAGGCGGTGGCGGGGCGCGGGTAGTGCGCCCGGTACCCGACGCGGGCACCGGGCGCCTCGGGGTCATTCCTTGATTTCGGTCCAGCCGGCGTTGTGGCGTTTGACGATCTCGGCGATGGCGCCGGGTACCACGGTAACGCCGTTGGCCAGCTGCGCCTTGGTAATGTGCATCGCCTTCATGGTCTGATGGCAGGCCGCAAACTTGACGCCGTACATGGACAGGCTCTGGATGTCCTGCGCGTAAGGCGAATTCTTGAGCAGGAACTTGAGGCCGGGACCCCATGCGATCACTTCGGCGTGCGCAGTGTTCATGCCCACGACCTTCTCCATGGTTCTCAGGTTGTTGATGGTGATGGCCCACTCGGCGTGGTTGTTCTGGTTGACCTCGAGCAGTACCTTGAACGGGCCAGTACCCCAAGGCGGCGTCTTGTGGGTGGCGGCCATGGCACTGGTGGTGCCCAGGGCGCACAGGCCGAGGGCGAGAGAGGCGAGTTTGAGGTGACGATTCACTAGGTGGCTCCTGGCTGGTGGTATGGCGGGCTGTTGCCCTTGGAAGTCCGACATGCCCAGACGCTCTGCGGCGTCTTTTGTGATGCCCGCCTATGGCGGCAGGCGACCCCTGCCGGACGCATGGATTGCCCACGGATTACGTGGTTCAACACTATATGACGCAACAGCAGCCGGCTTTAATCCACGAATGGGCCGTCACGCCCGCCGAGGCGCGGCGCATCCAGACGCGCCTCGCCGCGAAAGTCTCGCTGGCCGATGCCTATCCCGCCCTGCGGCGGGTGGCCGGTGTCGACGTCGGTTTCGAGGATGGCGGGGCGGTCACGCGGGCCGCGCTCGTGTTGCTGAGCTGGCCCACACTAGAACCGTTGGAGCAGGTGCTGGTCCGGCATCCCACCCGGTTCCCGTATGTGCCCGGCCTGTTGTCGTTTCGCGAGCTGCCGGCCGTACTGGACGCGTTCGAGCAACTTTCCGCTGTACCCGACCTGGTGTTTTGCGACGGACAAGGGGTGGCGCACCCGCGCCGGCTGGGCATAGCGGCTCATCTTGGCGTGCTGACGGGGCTGGCGTGCATCGGCGTAGGCAAATCCCGTCTGATCGGCCGTCACGATGCGGTCGGCGACCGGCGCGGCGACTGTACACCGCTGTGGCTGGATGGGGCGCGTATCGGCAGCGTGTTGCGCAGCCGCACAGGTGTGCGGCCCTTGTATGTTTCGCCCGGTCATCGGGTTGCCCAGGAAACGGCGCCGCAGCTGGTGATGCAGGCGCTCACGCGTTTCCGTCTGCCGGAACCGATCCGGGCGGCGCACCGGCTGGCCTCGGCGCCTGCGATCGCGCGTGCCGCGGAGCGATCCGCAAGCCGAAGCCCGCGAAGTTGATCTGGCGCAGGGTGGCGGCGCCGCGGCAAGGATAAGTTTCGCAGAGGAACATCCGCTGCGAGGCTACATGGTTGACGGTAAGAAATCGGTGGCCGCCGACACGAGTCGTCTGCTCGAGCATCAATTGAAGGTGGCGGATCGTGCGATGGCCAGGCTGGCGCGATCGCAAGATGGCGACGATAGCCTGCATGACTTCAGGGTCGCGATCCGACGCATACGCAGTCGTTTGGCCTTGCATCGCGACGGCGCCAAGGGTGTCCGCTCACTGCTGCGCGATCTGCGCAAACTCTCGCGTACCAGCGATATCGCCCGCAACGCCGAAGTCTGGCTGGCGTTGCTCGATACGCTGGGCGTTGGGAGTACGCGTCAGGAATCCGAGGGCGTGACGCAGATGCGCGCGCAGCTGGCACGCACGGCAGACGAGGAATGGGCGTGCGCCCGTGCAGCGGCGCAGTGCCGCTATCCCGATTTGCGCGCGCGCATGCGCGTGCTTGCGTCCAGGTTGGCCGAGGACGATCAGGCCGAATATGAGGGCGAGGTGCCCCGCTACCGGGCACAAGCGCGCCATTTGTGGCGCGATCTGGACGAGGCGCTGTCTATAGCCTGGCCCGAGATGGAAAGCGAGTCCGCGCACCGAGCGCGGCTGCTGGCCAAACGTCTGCGCTATCTGCTGGAATCGGATGAGTCGATCTACGGGCAGGGTGCATGTGGCGACGTGATCGATGCTCTCAAGGCCCTGCAAACGCATTTCGGCGAATGGCGCGACGCACAGCTGTTTGGCGAATGGCTGACGGATGCGGCCGCTAGCGCCTGCGGCGCGCAGGCGCGCGACATGATGCGTGCCGCCCTGCGCGAGGACGTTCAGGGTTTCGCTATCCTGAGGACACACGAAGCCCTGCCGGGGTTGGTTTATCTCGCCACGCAGCTGAGCGCGCATCTGGCGATGCTGCGTGGTCGGTTGCAGGACTGGTATACCGGAGGGGAGGCGCGCGCACTGCGGCAGCGACTGGAGGCATTGCTGACCGAGAGGGACCGCCCAGCAGCGATGGATGTGGGTCATTCCTCGGGCATGTCGGGTGGCGAATCGAGGTAGATGCGGCCATTGCCCACCCGCAAGGGGACGGGCGTGAGACGATCGCCGAGGCAGGGGCCGGAGATGCAGTGGCCGTCGTGGATGCGGAATCTCGCGCCATGGGTGGCGCAGACGATGTATTGGCCGTCCCGGTCGAGCACTTCACCCGGCACCCAGTCCAGCGGCGTGCCGAGATGGGGGCAGTCGTTCAGATAGCCGTGTACATGCCCTTGATGGCGTATCACGACGATGGCAAGGCGCTGGCCGTGCCGTTCGATTTCCAGCGCGATGCTGCCCGGGTCCGGGAGCGATTCCAGTTCAAGCAGCGGCTGCCTGCCGTTCATGACGGGCGCGCCTTGCCAAGATGCGCGAATCCATGTGCGGTCACCTTGTGTCCCGCGAGGGCGACCGCCCGCGCCAGCGCTTCGTCGAGGGTGGCGCCGGTGGCCAGCGCGGCGATCAGGCCGGCGTTGAAGGCATCGCCCGCGCCGAGGGTGTCGACCGTCTGTCCCGCCTTGACTGCCGGCGCATGGACGGCCTCTCGCGCGAGTTGCCGGTTCGTCGCCAGAGCCCAGGCGCCGGCCTCGCCCCAGGCGCAGACCAGGCTGGCACGTGGCGCGTGGGGACGCATCGCGGCCAGCAGTTCGGCAGCCTGCGTGTGGCCCCGTGCCAGCGCATAGGCTCGGCTGAAGATGAGCACGTCGGCATAGGGCATCAGCCGCTCGATGTCGGGGCGGGGTTTTTCGATTTCGAGCGAGATCGGCTGATCGAGCAGGCGTTTGCGCGCATGACGCAACATCGCTTCGGTTTCGGCGACGTTGCGGCCCTCGAAGTGGAGCCAGTCGAAGCGCTCGATCGGCACCGCCCGGAAATGCGCGTACCGTAGCTCGGGCAGGTCGCGATAGTGGATGATGGTGCGCGACCCGTTGGCGGCGCTGAGCGCGACGTAAGAGGTCGGCGTTACGCCGGCCGCGAGCGGCGCGTAGCGGTGACCGACGCGTTCGGCATCCAGTTCGGCGCGTATGCGCCCGCCGCCATCGTCATCGGCCAGCAGCGCGAGCAGTTCGGCGCGATGGCCGAGACCGGTCAGCACGCGCGCGGCGTTGAGCGCATTGCCGCCGGCGCTGATGCGGCGGGCGCTTGCGCGCAATTCCTCGTCCTCGGCCGGGTAATGGTCGACCGTGTTGATGATGTCCAGCGTGGCGATGCCGGCGAGCAGGAACAGGCTCATGCGCGTCGCTCTGTCGTTGTCGGGCGGCATAACCTACCATAGATGCCGCAGAGTCCGGAGATCATGGAGTTGCCCACATGGACAAGCCCGAGGATGCCGAGCGCGCATTTTACGAAGCCTTCGTGGCGCGCGATACCGATGCCATGATGCGGGTCTGGGCGCATAGCGACGCGATCGTGTGCATACACCCGGGCATGGGCCGGCTGAAGGGTGTGGAGGCCGTTCGGGCCAGTTGGGCTGAGCTGTTCGGCGCCTCGCGCGCGGCGCCTGCCCGACTGCAGATCCAGCCATTGTCGCGCACGCGCTCGCAGCGCGTAGCCGTGCATGCGGTGATCGAGCGCTTTGCCACCGAGGGCGAGTCCGGTCTGGTGTTCGCGGTCAACGCCTTTCACCGCGACGCGGCGGGGTGGCACCTGGTGTCCCACCATGCCTCGCCCGGCTGGACCGAGACGGCTGAGGCTCGGGGGGCGCTGCATTGAGCGCGACCGGGTTCGCCACTCCCGATGACTGCGAGGCGGCCTATTACGCCGCGCTGCAGGCCGCCGATCCGGAGGCGATGATGGCCGTCTGGGCGGAAACGCAAGAGGTACTGTGCATGCATCCGGGGCCGAACGCGCGTCCGCAGGTTGGTGCCCGCGCCGTGCTGGAGGGGTGGCTCGGCGTGTTCGCCCGGGCGTTGGACGTACGGATACTGCCCGTGTGCCTGTGGCGGGAAGCCGACGATGACCTGGCGGTACACGTGGGCGAGGAGCGCATCGTGCGGGCCGGCGAGCTGTCGCCGAGTGGCGTTCTGCATTACAGCAACACCTACCGACGTTTCCCGGAAGGCTGGCGTATGATTTCGCACCTCGCCACGCCGCAGGCGAGCGCGTCTACACCGCCGACGTCCCAGGGTCTGCATTGAGCATGCGTGTCGGCGCGGCGAACGGTGCTGGGCGCGGCCGACCGATGTGAAAGCCCTGCACGTAGTCGACGCCGATCTGCCGCAATAGATCCAGCGTCGCCTCGTCCTCGACCGATTCGGCGATGATGTGCAGGCCGAAGGCCCGTCCGATCTCGCAGAAGGATTCGACCAGGCTGCGGTCGGTTGCATCCTGCAGCATGCCGCGCACGAATTCGCCCTCGATCTTGAGAAAATCCACGGGCAGGCGCTTGAGATACGTGAAGGAGCTCAGGCCGGCGCCGAAGTCGTCGAGCGCGAAGCGCACACCGCGGGCACGCAGCTGGCGAATCAGGGTCTGCGCGCCGTGCATGTTGCTGATTGCGGCGGTTTCCGTGATTTCGAAGCAGATCTGCCCCGGATTGACGCCATGGTGGCGCAGACGTTCAAAGACATAACCGGCCAGGTGGGGGTCGCCGACCGACTGGCCGGACAGATTGATCGTGTACAGGGTGTCGTGCGGGCTACCGGCACTGCGCGCCACCAGCGCGAGCGCGAGGTCGATGATCCGGCGATCGAGTTCCGCCATCAACTGGTAGCGCTCGGCGGCGGGAATGAATAGATTCGGCGCGGCAAGGCTGCCGTCGTCCAGGTGCATGCGCAGCAGGAACTCATGCAGCTCGCGCGGTCGGGCCTCGGCGTTGAGCGGCAACATCGGCTGGGTGTAGAGCACGAATCGTTCGTCGTGCAAGGCTTCCTGCAGACGCGTCAGCCAGAGCATCTGGCCCGAGCGGTGGGCGATCGCCTTGTCGCCGGCGTCGTAGATATGCAGGTTGTTGCGCCCCCTGTCCTTGGCGGCCAGACAGGCGAGATCGGCCATGACGAGCAGATCGCCGGCGTCCTGTCGGGCATCGGCCACCCTGACCAGGCCGATGCTTACCCCGATATTGAAATGTTGCTGTTCCCAGCTGAAATCGAAGGCGCGTGCGGCCTCGATCAGTTGCTCAGCGATCCGCTCGGGCGGTTCGACGGCATTGGGGGGCAGCAGCAAGCCAAATTCGTCCGCGCCCAGGCGCGCGAGCACGGTGCCGGAGGGAAGCACGGTATCGAGCAGCCAGGCGAACTGGCGCAGCAATTCGTCGCCGGCGCGGTGACCGGCGGTGTCGTTGACGAGCTTGAAGTGGTTGAGATCGACCTGGCACAGTGCGCCATCGGAGCCCTTGGGCTGGCACAGGCTCAGCCATTGGCGCAGATAGGTCTCGAAGCTGCGACGATTGAGCAGCCCGGTCAATGGGTCGCGGGACGACTGGTAGTCGAGCGCGTCTTCGAGTTCGCGCTCGCGGCTGAGGTCGCGCAGTACCAGGGCCAGCCCGCCCGCGGCATCGTCGCCGCGGGTCAATGCGGTGAAGCGAATCTCCACGGCATGGCTGCGCCCGTCACGTGCGCGCAGTTCGCCTTCCAGGGATTTGCCGAGAAAGGTTGCGACGTGCTCGGGAGCAACAGACATGGGCGCGTGAGTGCGTTCGTCACGCAGCATCGCGACGGTGTCGAGGGGATGGCCGATGGCCATGGCCATCGGCCATCCGGTCAGTCGCGTGGCGACCGGGTTCATGAACTGGACGCGCATCCGGGCGTCGGTGGTGATCACCGCATCGGTGATCGAGCTGAGGGCGATTTCGGCCTGCTCGCGACTGTGCGCCAGCTCGCGTTCCGCGGCTTGTTGTGCGTGTCGCGCCTGGCGGCGCAGTCCGGTCACCCATCCCAGGGCGCCGATGAACATCCAGGGCAGCAGCATGGCCGGCACGATCGTGCCTGGCCGGACGTCCGAGAACGCAGTGTGACGGTCTAGCCGGATCAGGAGCCGGTGGTGGTCGACGTTCAACTGGCGCTCGATCCGGTAGCCGGGCAGCCAGCTGGACAGCATCCCGGATGATGGCATGCTGCGGCGGTAGATGAGACGCGGCGAGTGCGTGTCGCCTTCGGGGTTGAATATGCTCAGGCCCCAGCGCGGGTGGGCGATTTCGATGTCGTCGAGCATGCTAGGAAAGTCGACCGAAACCATGAACATGCCGCTGAGCTGACGCTGGCGCTGCTGTGCGTCGCGAGGCGGGTGAAAGCCGTAATAGGTCGCCATCAGAGCCAGATAGCCGGGATGGTCGCCATTGAAGTGCGGGACATCGACCACCGCCATGCGCCCGCTCCGGATGGCGTATTCGACGGCCTTGGCGATGCGGGGATTGCTCAGCAGGTCGGCGCCGAGGTGTCTTGCATTGTGCGGCGTCAGCGGCGCGAGAAAGCTGACGATCAAGGCCGGCGCGTCGGCTGACACGATGCCTTCGGGCTCGCCGAGCGGATGGATGCGAAACTGCGGATAGCCGCGTTCACGCATTTGTGCGACGTAAGGTTGGCGCGCGTCTGCGGTCAGCCAGCGCAGGTATGCGAAATTGGAAAAATACGGATAGCTGCGCAGCAGGGTGCTGCCAACGGAAAGCAGCTGGTGGGTGTTATGCAGGGCGCTTGCCTGATAGAGGCCTGAGAGTGGGGTGAGGACGGCGCGGTCGGCGGCCAGGCGTTGGGAAATCAGCTGTACGATACTGGTGGCCTGGGTGTTGTAGACGCGCCGAGATTCGTTCAGGTTGAGCCAGCCGAGGATCGTCGCGAGCGCAAGACTCAGCAGCAGCGCGGCCGCCAGCCCGGCGGCGATTTCGCGCCATGAAAACAGGCGGTCGCCGCGCGCCGCGACGTTGGGCGGAGGCGTCGCGTTCATGGGGCGTCGGCTCGCTTGGCGACGCTCGCGATCCAACTGGGCAGGCGGATGCCCGCGGCCTCGAGCAGCGCGGCGTTTTGCCATTCGTCCCAGTCGCGGCTGGGGATGATCGGGATTTCGGCAGGTTTGCTGCCTTCGAGTATGGCCACGGTCGCCGACGCCGCCCAGAGACCCTCCTCTTCCGCACTACGGGTGAAGCCGAGCATGGCGTAGGGCATCATCCACGTATAGGTGGTCAGGGTCAGGCGGCGGTTGTCCTGTTTGATGGCGGCCAGCGCGGCTGCCGGCTCCCAGTGCCGGATACCGGCGGGCGAGCCGAGCACGATGAAGCCGTCCGTGTGTTGCGCCTGGATCAGGGCGTCGATCCAGGCCTTGCCTGTTTTCACCAGCGCGGCATTGACGCGTATGCCGAGGCTGTCCGCCGCCTGGGTCAGTGCCTCCAGGTCGCGTCGCTCGGTGACGGTGTCGGCGGCGAGGTAGGTCAGCGTGTCGCCGTGCCGCACGATGGTTTGTGCCGCCTCAAGCAGCGGCAGAAACGGCGCGCGTTCGATCATCCCGGTGGCGTTGGGCCAGGGTAGGCCATAGGGGGCGACCGAGGCGTTGATGCCCGCGAAGACGAGCGGAATGCCGGTGCCGAGCAGATAGGGCAGCCCGACATAACGCATGGCGTTGTCGTCGAGACAGATGACCACGTCAGGTTTCCAACTGCGGATCAGCGCGTCGACGCGCTGCGCCGCTGCGGCGATCTGCGCCGGCGCCGGTTGCCGTTTGCTGTCGAGTTCGGCGACCCTGATCTCGCAATGCGAGGCGAGCCCAGTGCGCAGCCCGCCCAGTTCCCCGTCGCTCCAGGCGTAGCCGGTATGGTAGGAGGAAACGATCAGGCAGCGTGGAGAGGGGGCGGCCGATGCGTGCGCGCACAGCATCAACCCCAGAATCAGGGTGATGACGGGGCTCTTGCGTGCGCAGCCGATCCATCCGGTCATGGCGTGCCTTGGCGTATCGCTTTGTCGTTATGGCCAATTCTATGCCTTTGAGTCTAGCGGCTCGTGGCGTCCGGGCGGATGTTAGCAGAGCGGTGCCCGCCTGCCGATAGCGCAGCTTAGCGCCGGCCGCCGTCCAGGCTGCCGCCGCCCGCAGGCAGGTGCACCACCCGCTGGGGGTACGGAATGGTGATGCCGTGGTTCTTGAAGGCGCGCCAGATGGCGAGATTGAGCTCGGAGCGGATGTTGTTCACGCCGGCCTCCGGGTCCTGAATCCAGGCACGCAGTTCGAGGCGCATGCCGTTGTCGTCGAATGAGAGCAGGCGCGCGCCCGGCGACGGGTCGTCGAGTATGCGCGGATGCGCGCGGGCGACCTCCTCCATCAGGCGCAGCGCGTGCTCGGGATCGTCGGCGTAGCTGATGGTGACCGGCGTCTTGAGGCGCACCTTGCGGTCGCTATAGCTCCAGTTGATCACCTGCGAGGTCACGAGGTTTTCGTTCGGGATCAGGGTTTCCACGCCGTCGCGGTCGCGCACGACGATGTAGCGGGCGCGCAGCTCCTGCACCCAGCCGAAGCGGTCGCCGATGCTGATCACGTCGCCGGGCCGGATGGAGCGGTCGAACAGCAGGATGAAGCCGCTGACGAGGTTGCTCGCGATGCGCTGCAGGCCGAGGCCGAGGCCGACGCCGAGGGCGCCGCCGAACACGGTGAAGGCGGTCAGGTCGATGCCGACCAGATTCAGTCCGATCAGCAGGCCGAAGACCAGCATCACGAACTTGATCACCTTGGCGATGCCTACGCGCAAGCTTGCGCTGATGCCGCCCGCGGCCATGATCTGGCGCTCGATGGCGCTGCCGACCCACCAGGTGAGCAGGAACACCACGCCGATCAGCATGCCGGCCTTGAACAGCGTCAGCAGGGTAATGGGATGCGTCCCGGGGGTGAGCTGCACGCGGTCGAGCAGTTTCGACAGCGGTTCGAGCCAGCCGAGCAGGTGCAGCGCGACCACCGCCCAGATGGACAGGCCGACGATCTGCTCCCAGGCGCGCAGCGTCGGCCCCGGTCGAAGTCCCTGGCGCAGGAAGTAGACCAGCAGCCGGATCGCGGCCAGCGACAACAGCAAGGGGGTCATCACCGCCAGTATCTCGCCGGGACGGTGTGTGGCCAGCAGCGCGGCGCGTCCGGTCAGGGTGACGAGTAGCGCCGCCAGCGGAAAGGCGAGTCGTTCCGAACCGCGCAGCAGAATGCGGCGCAGGCTGCGCTGCGGGGCGTTTTCGGTGGCCTGGGCCACGCGCTGCGTGGCCAGGCGGTGGGCCAGCCAGCCCACGGCCAGCGCCAGCGCGACGGCGGCGATCTGCCACAGCCGATCCGGCGTCAGCATCTGGATGTATGTGTTCATGGCGAGGTTTCCGGCGGCGTGCCCGCCGGTCGCAGCCAGCCGCGGAAGCGCGTGAGCAGCAGCAGCCCCGGTACCGCGAGCAGGGCGCAAACGATGAAGAACATCGGCCAGCCGAGATCCTGCGCCATGTAGCCGGTGCTGGCGGCGAGCAGGGTGCGCGGCACCCCCATCAGGCTGGTGAGCAGCGCGTACTGCGTGGCGGTGAATTCCTTGTTGGTCAGGTTCGCCATGAAGCCGATGAAGGCGGCCGTGCCCATGCCGCCGGTGAAGTTCTCGAAGGCGATGATCACGGCCAGCCAGCCGAGCACGGGGCCGGTGTAGAACAGCCAGGCGAAGGCGGCGGTGGACAGGGCCTGCAGCAGCCCGAACAGCCACAGGGCACGGTACTGGCCGATGCGCAGGATGCCGATGCCGCCGGCGAAGCCGCCGAACACGGTGGCCCAGAAGCCGAACAGCTTGACTACCGCGCCGATGTCCGCCTTGGAGTAGCCGAGTTCCAGATAGAACGGTGTGGTCATGGTGGTGGCGAGGGTGTCGCCGAGCTTGTAGAGCAGGATGAACAGCAGGATCAGCAGCGCGTTCTGCCGTTGGCTGAAGAACTCGACGAAGGGGCCGACCACGGCGGTGCGCAGGTCGGGCGGCAGGGGCTTGTGGGTGTCCGGTTCGGGCGCGAACAGCGTGGTGACGAGGCCGGGCAGCATGAGCGCCGCCATCGCGGCAAAGGTCAGTGCGAAACCGGCGTACTGCGCGAGGATCAGACCGCCGCCGGAGGCCACCAGCATGCCGACGCGGTAGCCCCATACGTACAGCGAGGCACCGAGCCCCTGTTCGTCGTCGGCCAGCGACTCGCGCCGATAGGCGTCGATCACCGTGTCCTGCATGGCCGAGAACAGCGCCACCAGCAGCGCGAACACGGCCACCAGGGTGAGGTTGCGGTGCGGATCGGTCTGGCCCAGCAGCAGGATGGCGAGCGCCAGCAGCAGCTGCAGCACGAACAGCCAACCGCGGCGGCGTCCGAGCAGCGGCGGGACGTAGCGGTCCATGAACGGCGCCCACAGGAACTTGATCGTGTAGGGAATGCCGACGAGGGCGAACAGGCCGATCTCGCCGAGGGACACGCCGGCCTGGGTCAGCCAGGCCTGCAAAAGGGTCAGCGTGAGCAGCAGCGGCAGGCCGGAGGCGAAGCCCATGAGCGCCGCCACGATCATGCGGCCGGTAAAGAATTCGCGCAGAAGCTGGCGGTAGCTGGGCGGCGTCACAAGGGGCATTCAGCATCGGGATTGCCGTATGATACATACCGTGATGCACATACGTCCCGGTTCTATCGACATCGTCGGTTCGCTCGACCCCCTGCAGGTCATGAGCATCACGTCGATCGCCGTGGCGGCGAGAACGCCGCAGCCACTCAAGCGCGATTCGGCGTTCACCGGACGCACCACGACCCGCCTGTATGCTGACGCGCACGCGGTGGTCAAACTGCGCACGGAACTGAATTTCGGCACGCGCGACAGCCGCATCTGGGCGGAGCAGGCGGTCGCGCGCGAACGCGCGCTGGCCGTCCATCCGCCTGCCAAGACCTGGTTCGTGGCCGAGGCGCCGGAAGGACCGATCATCGGCAATGTGGCGCCGCGTCTAATGCCCTTGCATGCGGAGGGCGGGCTGGGGGACGAAGCGCGTCGTTTCGCGGCCTTGGAGCCGTTGCTCAAACAATATTTTTCATTGGCCGCCCGACACGACCGCCGGCTGGACGAAGGCTTGTCCAACTTCGGCCTGGATGCGCAGGAGCGGCTGTACTACCTGGATGACGATCTTTACCCCTGGGACGATCACACCGGGTTCGCCGCCGGGCTCGGATCGTGGCTGCGGGCCGAGCCGGCCTGGTGTGCCGAGGCGCGCATCGAACAGCTGGGCCGCTGGCTGCGGACCGCAGTACTGTCTGCTTGGGGCGAGCGTCATCAGCTGCACGTACTGGGCGGGCAATTGCGTCAGGTCTTCATGCCTGCCGGCCCTGGCCGCGAAGCCATGGCGCGTCTGCAGGACCTGCTGCTGGCGCGCAAGGACGCGCGCGTCGTCATTCCCGTGGCCGCGTCGCCCGCGCTGCCGCCGGTCGTCGCGGCCGATGCCGCGCGCTTTGCGCTGCTGGCCGACGTGCACGCCAATCGGCCTGCCTTGCAAGCCGTGTTGCGGGATATCGACGCGCGCGGTATCGCGTCGGGACTGGTCCTCGGCGACGTGGTGGGCTACGGCCCGCACCCGCGCGAATGCATCGCGATGCTGCGCGAGCGCGGCTACACGGTGATCCAGGGCAATCATGATTACGGCGCGGCCACCGGCAGCACCCGTCGCGGCTTTTCCACGCTGGCGCGCGAGGTGGTGGAATGGACGCGCACGCGGCTCGATGACGACGAGCGGGCCTGGCTGGGTGCGTTGCCGCCGCATCTGCGCGGTCACGACTGGCTCGCGGTCCATGGTGCGCCGATCGACAAGCATTTCTTTTACGCCTATGTCTATCACATGACCTACACGCTGAATCTCGACTGGCTCGAGCGGGAGGGCGTGCGGCTGGCGTTCCACGGACACACCCACCTGGCCGGTGTGTACGCGCGCCGCGACGGCGAGGATCTGCATGCGACCGGCGCGCATTTTGATCTGGCGAACGCGGATCAGGCGCTGATCTGCCCGGGTTCCGTGGGGCAGACGCGCAGCGGCACGCCCGGCGCCGAATACGCCGTCGTGGACCGGGAGGCGGGGACGGTCGATTTCGTGCGGCTGGATTACGATCTTGAGGCGACCGCGTGCGATCTGCGTGCCGCCGGTCTTTCGGTGGATCTGGCGTCGCGGTTGCGGGCCGGGCGCTGACGCACCACCGTGCGGCGGTGCGTCAGGCGATGCGTCAGCCCGGGCAGTGCGGGGCGATTTCCGGCAGCGACTTGCGCAACGCGGCCCAGCCCATGCCGAGATTGGCCTTGCGGCCGGTGATCAGCACGGCCAGCGAGTTGGGCTTGCCCGGCACGATGGACATGAAGTGATAGGTGCCGTCGGTGGTCATCTGCACTTCCTTGATGGAGTTGGCGACATCCGTGCCACGCTGGTTGGCGAGCAGCTTTTCGACCGCATTGATGGTCTTGCCGCGGAACATGTCGACCGCCGCCGCGGCGACCGCGTCGAGATAGCTCTGGGTGAAATAAGGCACCTTGTGGTGCACGGCCATGAGCAATCCGGAGCCGAGATCGACAACGGCAAAGCCGAGGGCGTCGTTGACGTCGTCTACGACTTGTTCGCAAATGGCGTTGAGGTCTGCCATGAGTGTTTCTCCTTGGTGTGGGTCGGTCGTTCGGGAACTGTGTTTGCCTAAGCGAGGTAGTGGTGCAGATCCTCTGCGGCGATGCGTATCGTCGAGAGCAGCATGCCCAGACTGACGGTGGCCGTGGCGAAGACGGTTAAAGCATGGTTTGTGCCAAGGCGCTGGGTGACGATGTAGCCATCGCGGTTCTGCACGATTACGAACTGGCACTGCGACTGCTCCGCCTCCTTGGCAAGGCTTTCGCCCAGGGCAATGACCGAGCTGGTCATGGCGGCCAGTTTCGAGGTGTGCAGGTCCTTGTGCATGGCGCTCGCCTGGCGGTGGCCGTCGATGCTGGATAGCAGGGCGCCATAGACGCTGCTCTGTTCGTCGAGCAGGGTCCTCAGCCGCGTTTCCGCGATGTGGCGGATTTCCTCGGTGATGGCGGTCACGGACATTCAAACGTACTCCAGCGTGGTGATCAGGGTGTCCAGCAGCATCAGCATGTCCTCGCGTTCGCGTGGGTCTGCCGCCAGTACGGGCAGGATCAGGCCGATGTCCTGCAGATGGGTGTAGTAATCCTCGAGTGTGGGGCTGTTGGGCGTCTCCATCCGGTTGACGGCCACCACGGCGCCGGTCTGCTCAATGAGCTGCGCGAAATTTTCGAGGTAGATGTCCATGTCCGCGATGGGGTCAGGGCGGCTGTTGTCGCACAGGATGATCAGACCCAGCGCGCCCTGGGCGAGGATTTCCCACATGTGCCGGAAACGCCGTTGCCCCGGCGTGCCGTAGAGATGGAGTATCTGGCCGTCCGGGAGCGTGACCTCGCCGAAATCCATGGCCACCGTGGTGGTTTGCTTGATCTCGGCGAGGTCGTCCGTGGTCGCCACGTCGCTGGCCACGGGCGGGATTTCGCTGATCGAGGAAATGGCGGTCGTCTTGCCGGCGCCGGGCGGCCCCGTGAAAATGAATTTGAGTTCGTTCAAGGCTGGCCTCCCAGGCCAAGTCCGGCGCGGATGCGCGAAAACAGCCCCCGTCGTTCGTGTCGGGTGGACAGGGCCGGTGCCTGATTCGCGGGTGCGGAGCCCAGCACGGCCAGCCAGCCCTGGCGGTGGCACAGTTCGACGAAATGCCGGGCCGTTTCAAGCTCGCTGCGCGCTTCGCGTGCCAGCTGCTCGAGTGTCATGGCCCGGCGAATCAAGACCGCGCTGAGGCGCGTCAGCGATGCCCGGTCGCCGGCGGCCTGCACAACTTGCGGGCTTGGCCAGCGTCTGAGCTGGATCAGCGATGACGCGTCGAGGGCCGGAGGCCTGCCCGTCGCGCCCGCGGCGGCGGGCGCTCCCTGCCGGGCGGCGTCCTGCTCCAGACTGCGTTCGAGCACGCTGACCAGATCCCGCGCCCGGATCGGCTTGTGCAGCACGTGCAGCGCGTCAGGCGGAGGGGTGCGGGCGGAGAGCGCGATGCGCCGTGGGCCCTCGCGCGCTGAGGTTTGCCATAGCGACTGGCCCATGGGATCGTCGATGTCGATCAGGATGCGATCCGGCCGCGCGACGGCGTTGTCGACGCGCCAGGCGTGCTGCATCCTGTCCGCCAGCAATTCGAGCAGCGAGGTCACAACGGCTGCGTCCTTGTCACTCAGGGCATTCAGAGACAGGGTCTTATACGTAGCGGACATGAGCGATCTTCCATCGCGCACCGAAAACGGGGCGCTCGTGCGCAGCTTCAGGGTCTTCCGGTGTCCGGCGCTCGGCGCCCGTCCACCCACCGGCGTCAGTAGATTTTCTTATCATCGGTGTCCGTTATCTGATGTTAGCAGCCCATGGCCGGATATACAGCCTGCCTTCAAGCGACGCGGGACGAAGGGGCATGCGGATTACGGCCGCGGCCGGGTCTGGAGGCAGGCGAGCAGCGTCTGTACGAGCAGCACGATATCGTTGCGGTGAGTGGCGTTGACCTCGAACACGGGGTGGCTCAGGTGGTGGGAAGCGAGGTGTTCGAGATAGTCGTCCATTTTCGGTTGGCGGGCCATATCGGTGTGCGTCACACCGATGACGACTGCGGTCCGGACAACGAAATCGGCAAAGGCCTCCAGGTAGAAAGTCAGGTCGGCCAAGGGATCCTCGCGCGAGTTGTCCACCAGCAAAACCAAGCCTAGACCACCCTGCGTCAAGATGTCCCACATGTGGCTGAAACGGCGTTGACCCGGAGTGCCGTAAAGGTGGACGCCGATGCCGTCGTCGAGTTCGATATGGCCGTAGTCCATGCTCACCGTGGTGGTGGTCTTGCCCTCGTGCGTGCGTTCGTCCTCGCTGGCGTGGACATCGGTGCTCACTGGCGGGAAATCGCTGATGGCCTGGATCGCGGACGTTTTGCCGGCGCCGACAGGACCGGCAAACAGGATCTTGTTGTCAGCGTTCATCGGCCCCTCTTGATGTCACCATGTCGGACAGGCGGCGCGCAAGTCGTGCGAGCAGACCGGAAGAGGCCGGCCCGTGCGCGGCCGCAGGCGTGCCAGGCAGCGAAGACGGCCGGTGATCGGGGGCTGCGCTTTCGGTCAGCAACAGGTCGAACCAACGGGCGGCATTGCAGAAACCGGCGATTTCCTGCTGGTCGCAGCCGCTGGCGCGTTCGAGTTCCGCGACGCTCATCGCCCGCTGCGTCAGCAGCGCCGCCAGCCTGAGTTCGTGAGCCTGCGCGCCGACGCGGGTGAAATTCGGCCAGCCCCTGAGCCTGTAGCGCTGTTTCGGATCCAGCGGTGCGACCTTGCGGGGCATGTGCGCGGTGCGCCAGATCAGGCCGTCGAGGTTGTGGCGCTGAAGTTTCGCCGTCGCTGCCAGAAAGGTCTCCGGGTCGACCGTGCGGACCTGCGGCGGCCGGCTGCAGGCGGCCATTTCCATGCTGACCTTATCGAAATTCTGGATGGCGTAGAAGGTCTTGGCCTGCCCGTCGATCCAGATCGCCAGCGTCGGGGCGACGACGGCATGAGACGGCGTGTCCAGATGGCGCATGCGCGTCAGCCATTGCAGACAGCTGTCGGAAACGCCGTCCATTTCGTGCGTGCCGGCCTGCCGAGTGCGGACGGGCATATGCCGCACCAGATCGCCGATGGCGTCCAGCAGGCCCTGCACCCTCAGGGGATGGATGTACTGCCATTGGGCCGCGACGGCTGCGGGCGCCTGTTTGCCGTAGACGATGGCGTGTTGGTCGCGCGCGCTTGCCGCCAGCAGCGCCTGCCCCGTGGCGTCGTCGCCATCGGCGATCAGCAGGTCCGCCGGCACGCGCTCATCGCTGACCAGGGTATAGTCGATGTGATTGGCCGGCAGCAGCCTGAGAGCCACATTGACGATGGTCTGCGCCTTGCCGTGTATGCCCCCGAGACGGATGGAAATGTGCTTGTTTGGGACTGCCATCGGGTTCCTTGCGGTTCGACTGGATTGTTCGTGCGTCGGTCGATGAAAGGGACGCGACGGTGCGCTCGTACCGAAAACCGGCGTCGACAGGCACGCCATTATTTCTGTTTGTGGTTCCATAGCGAGCGACGACGAACAACTATACCCGATAAAATAGTCAATATAAGTCATTGATCAATAATGGTGCGCGCGCGCTTTTTTGGTGCGCATCGTTCGCTGCCCCGGCGCCGGCGGCAGGGCCGCCGTAGCGGCGCGCGAGGGCCCAGGGTGTGTCAAAACGTGAACCAAGAGAGTCCCATTTGATCTAAGTTTGAAGGCAGATTTCTGGGGGCGGGATGAAGCGTTTTATTGAAGGTCAGAGCCGTACGCAAAGCGTCTTGTTTCCAGAAGTCCTTGATGATTATGTCAGCGATGCCAACCCGGTTCGTGTGGTTGATGTCTTTGTCGATGAACTGGATCTGGGTGCGCTGGGATTTGCCGGGGTTGAGCCGGCGTCTACGGGACGTCCCGGTTACCATCCGGCCGTTCTTCTCAAGCTTTACATCTATGGGTATCTCAACCGGGTGCAATCCTCGCGTCGTCTTGAGCGTGAGGCCCAGCGCAACGTCGAGCTGATGTGGCTGACCGGTCGCCTGATGCCGGATCACAAGACCATTGCCCGCTTTCGCCAGGAACATGGACAGGCCATCGGTAATGTCTGTCGCCAGTTTGTGTATCTGTGCCGTCAGCTGGGTTTGTTCTCCGAAGCCCTGGTGGCCATCGACGGGAGCAAGTTTAAGGCGGTGAACAACCGGGACCGGAACTTCACGAAGGCTAAGCTCAAGCGTCGAATGGAAGAGATCGACAAGAGCATCCAGCGTTATCTGGTGGATCTGGACACGGCCGATCGTCAGGAAGATGAGGTGGCCCGGGCCCAGTCAGGGCGTCTTCAGGACAAGATCTTAGCGCTCAAGTCACAGATGAAGCAGCTGCAGGCCATCGAGACCGAACTCAATGCGAGTCCAGATGGCCAACTCTCACAGACCGATCCGGATGCACGTTCCATGAAGAGCCGTGGCGCAGGGATCGTTGGTTATAACGTCCAGACTGCGGTTGATGCGCAACATCACCTGATTGTCGCCCATGCGGTGACCTCGCACGGCAGTGATCGTGACCAGCTCACAACGATGGCAGAACACGCTCGAACGGCCACGGGTGAAACGGATCTGACAGTCATTGCGGATCGGGGGTATTACAAAAGCGAACAGATCCTGGCCTGTCATGAGGCGGGCATTACCGCCATCGTGCCGAAGACCACGACGTCGGGCGCCCGAGCTGATGGCCGCTTCGACAAGGCGGACTTTATCTATGATGCGACCAACAATGAATATCGCTGTCCTGCCGGACAACGTTTGATCTGGCGTTATGTCAGCACAGAAGGTGGCCTGAAGATCCATCGTTACTGGAGCTCACATTGCCCACGGTGCGACATTAAATCCCAATGCACGCCCGGTGATTATCGACGGGTCAGTCGTTGGGAGCATCAGGATGTCCTCGAAGCCATGCAAAGACGTCTGGATCAGGCGCCGCAGAGCATGCGCATCCGAAGACAAACGGTCGAGCATCCATTCGGAACGATTAAATCATGGATGGGCCACACGCACTTCCTGACCCGAACCCTGGAACATGTGAGTACCGAGATGAGCCTGCATGTATTGGCCTACAACCTCAAGCGCATGATGAACCTGATGGGAACGCAAAACCTGATCCAGGCCATCCAGGCTGGGTGAAACCCGGCGCGCCAATCCCTTCTTTATTCAGCACCACAGGTTTCTACTGAAGGGGCCAGCTGATTAGCTTAAGACCCAGATCGGCGGTTTTGACACGGCCTCGGCCGAATGCGTACGCTCAGCCTGCGTCCGGCAGGCGTTCGTGAATGGCGAGAAAGTCCTCGATGTGCCGCAGCATCAGGTCGGTCAGGACGGGATCGAATTCGCTGCCGCGCCCCTGCTGCAGCACTTCGAGCACCCGTGTCAGGGGCCACGCCTCCTTGTAGCAGCGTCGCGACAGCAGTGCGTCGAACACGTCGACGAGCTTGGTGATGCGTCCGTAGAGCGGGATGTCACCGCCGCCGAGTCCGCCGGGGTAGCCCTGGCCGTCCCAGCGCTCGTGGTGGCTCAGGGCGATTTCGGCGGCGGCGGCGAGCCAGCGCGAATCGTGGCTGATCAGCAGTGCGTGACCGGCGTTCGCATGGGTGCGCATCACCACCCATTCCTCCTCCGTGAGCGCGCCAGGCTTGTTGAGTATGGCATCGGGGATCGCGATCTTGCCGACGTCGTGCAGCGGCGCTGCGGCGCGCAGCAGTTCGCACTCGGCCGAATCGAGGCCCGCGAGTTTGCCGAGGAGCGCGGCGCTTTCGCCGACGCGGCGCACGTGGTTGCCGGTCTCGCCAGAGCGCAGTTCGATGGCTTCGCAGAGCAGCAGCAGGGTTTCGCGCTGCATGCGCTCCATGTCGCAGCTCAGGGTCAATTGGTCGCGGGCCCGGCCGGTGTTCGCCAGCAGCAGTTCGATGAACTGCAGGTCGGCCGGGGACAGTGGCGGCATGCCTTCGAGATAGATCACCTGGCGCGGCTGACAGCGGCTGGGGATGTAGCCCGCGAAGAGCCGGCCCTCGATTTGAGTGCTGCCGTTGCGCAGGGACTGGAGTACCAGTCGCAGGCCCTCGCTCGGCAACAGGGCGGCGGGTTTCTGCCCGGCGCTGGGGCGATAATGCCCGAGCGCGGCGACGATGCGCAGGTCCGGTTCGCTTGCCGTTTCCGCCTCGACGATCGCGGCCGCGGGCGTTTCCAGCAGCAGGCCGCCTTCGAGCACGCCGAGCAGGGAGGCCATTTCGTCCAAGACCGCGTGCAGCAACTGGTCGATGGATTCGTGCGAGAACAGGCCGCCGCTGGCCTCCGCAACGCGTTCGAGCCCGCGTCGAGAACGCTCCAGCGTCGCCAGCGCACTGTAGCCGCGAAGGGCGTTGATGACGACCGCATACAGACGGTTGACGTCCATTTCCGTCTTTTCGTGGTAGTCGTTGATGTCGTAGTCGCGTACCACCTCGCGTTCGGGGGCCTGGCCGGGGTGGCCGGTGACGATCACGATGCGTACCTGAGCGTTATGCTGCCTTTCGCGGACGGTGCGCACCAGGTCGAGACCGGCATGCTCGTTCTCCATCACCACGTCGACCAGCGCGAGCGCGGTTTCGGGGTGCGCGGCGAGATCTGCCTCAGCCTCGGCAGCCGAATAGCAGCTGACGATTTCCAGTGGACGAGCGTGGAAGCGGATGCCCGCAATGGCCATGCGTACCGCCGAGTGAACATCCTTCTCGTCGTCGACGATGAGGACGCGCCAGGGGCGTCCGCTGGCCTGGGGCGAGGTGTTGTCGGGAGCGAGTCCGAGGCTGTTGTTGTTCATGGGGCACCTGCTATGGGGACGAATCCCGTGTCATCGATCAATGTCGGCCAGGGTTGGCGTGCGTGGGTACGGCGGGGGGGCATCGCCGCTGGTTTCTGGCAGAGGGCGACGGATCGTGAAACGCACGCCATGCCCGGGCCGGCTTTCCAGCTTCAGGCTGCCGCGAAACAGCCCGGTTACGAGGTTGTGTACGATGGACAGGCCAAGCCCGTTGCCGCCCTGTCCCCGGCGCGTGGTGAAAAAGGGGTCGAGTGCCTGCAGGCGCACGGACTCGGGCATGCCGCAGCCGTCGTCCTGATAGACGAAGATGATCGTGTCCGACTCGCGTCGCAGTTGTAGCGTGATGTGCCCGGGTTGATGCTCGATGAAGCCGTGGGTCAGCGAGTTCTGTACCAGATTGATCAGGATTTGCGCCCAGGCATCCGGATAGTCGGTCAGCGTGACGGGATCGGCGCAGTCCAGCGTCATCGCGACCGGCCGGTGCCGCGTCAGCGGCCTGAGCGTGTCGAGTACCTCTTCAAGGTAGCCGCACAGCTCGATGCGGCGGGGCTCCGCCGCGCGCTGATCGGCGGCGACCTGCTTGAATTCGCGGACGAGGCGCGCCGAGCGCTGGAGGTTGTCGGCGATGAGTTTCGCGGCCTGTTCGGCCTCGTTCATATATTTTTCGAGTTCGCTGCGCGTCAGGGTGCCGGCGATCCAGGCCTCGCGCGTGCGTTGCGTGGCGTCCTCGAGGTGGCTTGCGGTGGTGTTGGCGATGCCGATGGGGTTGTTGACCTCGTGCGCCACGCCGGCAACCAGCCCGCCCAATGCCGTCAATCGCTCGCTGGCCTGGATTTCCATCATGCGCTGCGCGGTCACGTCCAGGGCGAGTATCAGCACGCCACGGACTTCGCCGTCGGGCGCACGGTCGGGCGTGTAGCGGATTTCGAAGCGCCGGATTTCGCCGTCCGGCTCCGGCAGATCGGCCTCATAGGCCTGCTCTTCGCCTTGCAGCGCCTTCCTGAAATAGGGCTCGACCACGGCGTAACGTGCTTCGCCGAGAATTTCGCGGACCTGGTGGCCGGGCACCTGGTCGGCGGGGAGGGACGAAAAGATCGAGTAGGTGGCGCTGGCCAGCCGATAGCGCTCGTCGGGCGTGACATAGGCGACCAGGGCCGGCACGCGGTTGATGACCAGGTTCAACATGTCGTGCTGGGTCTGGAGCTGCTGGCGATGCTGGTATTCCGACGTGAGATCCTGGATGAGGGCGATGAAACGCCAGCCGTCGGATTTGCCGGCGCCCATGTCGCCGAGCGCCAGGCGTACGGGGAAGGTGCTGCCGTCGCGCCGCATGGCCTCGGTCTCGCGGCCTTTTCCGATCAGGCGGGCCTCGCCGGTGGCCAGATAGCGGTTCAGGTAGCCGTCGTGCGCATCGCGATGTGGTGCTGGCGCCAGTTCGCGGACATTGCGTCCCTGCCAGTCGTCGTCACGATAGCCGAATAGGCGCGATGCCGCGGGATTGGCGTACAGGATGTCGCCTCGCGTATCGGCCGCGATGATGGCGTCGGGGATGACCGGTGCAACCAACCGCAACGTTTCCATTCGGGCCTGCGCTCCGGGAGGGATTGCCCATGAACCGTGTCCGACACGCCGTATGTCAGGGGGTAAGCCGTTCTTATGGCGTGTCCGGTTAAGCCTAGTCCGTATGAGCGTAACGTCAAACAGGACAAAGACTTGAGCGCCGTCCGTCGCGTCAGGTCAGCTCTCGGTCGTAGTCGATGGTCAGCGGGGCGTGGTCGGAGAAGCGTTGCTCGCGGTAGATCGCGGTGGCGCGGACCTTGTCGGCCAGCGAGGGGCTGACCACCTGATAGTCGATGCGCCAGCCGACGTTCTTGGCCCAGGCCTGGCCGCGGTTGGACCACCATGTGTACTGCTCGGGCGCTTGCTCGATCCGGCGGAACGCATCGACATAGCCGAGTTCACCGAACAGGCGGTCCAGCCAGGCGCGTTCCTCGGGCAGGCAGCCCGAGTTCTTCTGGTTGCCGCGCCAGTTCTTGATGTCGGCGGCGGTGTGCACGATGTTCCAGTCGGCGCAGATCACGTACTCGCGGTCGCTGCCGCGCAGCGCGTCGAGGTGTCGGTACAGGCAGTCCATCAGGCGGTATTTGATCTGCTGGCGTACATCGCCGGAGGAACCCGACGGCATGTACAGGGAGATCACGCTCAGGTTGCCGAAGCGGGCTTCCAGCCAGCGGCCCTCGGCCTCGAACTCCGGGCATTCGGGGCAGCCAAGCACGGCTTCCACCGCATCGGGCTTGCGCCGCGCGTACAGCGCGACCCCGCTGTAGCCCTTCTTTTCGGCATCGGAGTAGTAGCAGTCCCAGCCTTCCGGCCAGAACGCCGCATCGGTGAGCTGCGCGGCCTGGGCCTTGGTTTCCTGGATGCAGACCACGTCCGCATGCTGCTGCGGCAGCCAGTCGAAAAAACCCTTGCGGGCGGCGGAGCGGATGCCGTTGGCGTTGAAGGTGATGATGCGCATGCAGGTAGAAGGTTGTGGCTTGGCGAAAGTCGGCGAGTCTAGCATCCGTTCTGCGTTACGGGGGGGCGGCCGCTTCCTGTTCGCCGCCTTTGTCGGGCAGCGTGAGGGCCAGCAGTGTCCAGTCGCTGCCCGGCCGCGTCTCGCTGTCCGCGGTGAAGATGCGCAGCGCGCCCTTGGGCGTGATGGCGAACAGCGGCAACGCGCGGGCGCCGTGCTGTTTGCGCCAGTCTTCCAGCCCGAAGCTGTCGGTCAGGGTGGTGGTGCGGATTTCCGCGCCCTGGCTCAGCAGGCTCTGCAGCTTGCGGTAGGACACGTCGGCACCGAACAGCGGTCGGCCGCGGAACTCGGCGGCGACCGTGTGCTTGTGCCGACGCTGTTCGCTGTCCGAACTCGTGGGCAGCGTGTAGACGCTCTGTTGGCCCAGCTCGCGGCGATAGTACTGGGCGGCGAGCACGTTGAGATCGCCCTGCGGCGAGAGTCCGAGCAGGCGGCCGATGCCGATCAGGTCGAGATGGCGGTCGGCGTGCTCGGATACCGGATTGCCGTAATAGGTGCTCAGGCCGTCCATGCGCGCGGCCTTGACGTGTTCCCAGTAGCTGTCGGCCAGAATGACCTGAAAGCCGCGCTTCTGCAGGGCGCGTCCGACCATGCGTGCGACTGGGTTGGCGCCGACCAGCAGCAGGCCGCGCGGCTCCGGCTCCGCGATGCCGAGAAAGCGCGCGAAGGGCCGTGCGGTCAGGCTCTGCAGCACCACCGTGCCGATGATGACGAGGAAGGTCAGCGGTACCAGCCGGTTGGCGTCGGCGTAACCCAGCTCGGTAAGCCTCAGCGCGAACAGCGCAGAGACCGCCGCGGCGATGATGCCGCGCGGGCCGATCCAGGCCAGCAGCACGCGTTCGCGTCCGGTCAGAGGCGAGCCGAGCGTGGATAGCCAGACCTTGAGCGGGCGCGAGACGAGCTGCAGAACCGCGAGCACCCCGAGCGCGCCCCAGCCGATGCGCAGCATCTGGCCGAGGTCCAGGCGCGCGGCGAGGATGATGAACAGGCCGGAAATGAAGAACACGCTCAGGCTTTCCTTGAAATCGAGGATGGCCTCGACCGGAATGCGCTTCATGTTGGCCAGCCACATACCCATCACCGTCACCGCAAGCAGCCCCGACTCGGGTGCCAGGTGATCGGCCGCGGCGAACACCGCGAACACGGTGGAAAGCGTGGCGACGTTGTGCAGGTATTCTGGGATCAGGTAATGCCGCAGCAGCAAGCCGAGCAAATGTCCGGCGAGCATGCCGAGACCGCCGCCGATCAGCAGGATCAGCGCGAAGGTGGCGAGCAGGTGGCCGACGGCGCCAGTGCCCTGGCTGGAGATGATGAACTCGTAGATGACGACCGCCAGCAGCGCGCCGAGCGGGTCGATGACGATGCCTTCCCAGCGCAGCGCCTTGGCCACCGCGGCATTCGGGCGCACGGTGCGCAGCATGGGGATGATCACTGTGGGGCCGGTGACGGTCATCATTGCGCCGAACAGCGCGGCGAGCTGCCAGTCCAGGCCGACCAGCCAGTGCGCCGCCAGCGCGGTGACCGTGCCGCTGATCACCAGCCCGAAGCTGACCAGATTGCGCACCACGCGTTCAAGGCCACGGATTTCGTCCAGGCGCAGGGTCAGGCTGCCTTCGAACAGGATCACGGCGACCGCCAGCGAAACCAGCGGAAACAGCAAATCGCCGAACAGACTGTCCGGGTCGAGCCATCCGGTCACCGGGCCGAGCAGGATGCCGGCGAGCAGCAGGAACAAAATGGCGGGCAGCTTGACCCGCCAGGCGACCCACTGACAGGCGACGCCGAGCAGTCCGATGGCGGCAATCGCGAACAGGGCGGATTCGTTCATGGGCGCGCGGTGGTTGTCAGGGAAGCTGGGGCTACTCTAGCATGTGGAGGTGTCCTCCTATGGAAATGAAATGAGTACCCACGACCAGCAAGGTTTCCTGGATTTCGCCATCGAGCGCGGCGTGCTGCGTTTCGGTGAGTTCACGCTCAAGTCGGGGCGCATCAGCCCCTATTTCTTCAACGCGGGGTTGTTCAACAGCGGCGCCGCGCTGGCGCGGCTCGGGCGTTATTACGCGCAGGCCATCGCCGACTCCGGCGTGGCCTTCGACATGCTGTTCGGCCCCGCTTACAAGGGCATTCCGCTGGTGTCCGCAACCGCCGTGGCGCTGGCGGAGCACCACGGGCGCGACCTGCCGTGGTGCTTCAACCGCAAGGAGGCCAAGGACCACGGCGAGGGTGGCTCGCTGGTCGGCGCGCCGTTGTCCGGGCGCGTGCTGGTGGTGGACGACGTGATCACGGCGGGCACCGCGATCCGCGAGTCCGTGGACATCATCCAGGCCGCTGGCGCCACGCTGGCCGGTGTCGCCATCTCGCTCAACCGGGAGGAACGCGGTCGCGGCGCACGTTCGGCCATACAGGAGGTGGAGGAATCGCTCGGCGTGCCAGTGATCAGCATCGCCACGCTCGGCGACCTGGTGGCGCATCTGGCGCACGATCCCGCGCAGACCGAGACGCTCAAGCGCGTGGAAGCCTACCGCGCGGAATACGGGATATAGTCCGGTGAGCGTCCGGCCGGCGGTCGATCATGGTTTCGTTCGCCGCCGCCGGCTGATCCTGCTGGTTACGCTGCTGGCGCTCGTGGTCTGGCAGGCTTTTTCGGTATTGTCCGCGCAGGCGGCCATCTACCGCTGGCGCGACGCGAAGGGCACGGTGCATTACGACCAGTCGCTGCCGGACGCCGCGGTCGCACGCGGTTACGAGGTGCTGGATGCCGGCGGGGAGGTGATCCGCCGCGTGCCGCCGCCGCCGACGGCCGAGCAACGTGCGCATGACGAGGCCGAGGCCAGGGCGGCGGCGCAGGCCGAGGCCAAGGAAGAGGCGAGAGAGCGGCATGACCAGATGCTGCTGCAGACCTTCAGCAGTGTCGGCGATATCCGGCACATGCGCGACGAGCGGCTGCGCGCGCTCGATGTGCAGATCCAGCTGGCACGCGATCGCGTGGCGCAACAGGCGGGCGGGGATGCTGCGGCGCGCGCCGCAGCACGATCGACCCTGCAGGATCTGTTGCACCAGCGCGAGCAGATCAAGCTCGAATTCGAGGCGGATGTCAGGCGCTTCCGCCAGCTCAAGAGGCTGCCTTCGCCCTAGCCGCGGATCTGGGTGCCGACGCCCTGGTCGGTGAACAGCTCCATCAGCACCGCATGTTCGACCCGTCCGTCCATGATGGTCGCGGTCTTGACACCCGAATTGACGGCGTCGAGGGCGCATTCGATCTTGGGCAGCATGCCGCCGTGGATGGTGCCGTCGGCCACCATCGCCGCCACTTCGCGCGCGCTGACCGAGGTGAGCAACTCTCCCTGGCCGCCGAGTACGCCGCGCGTGTTGGTCAACAGAATCAGCTTGTCGGCGCCGAGAATGGCGGCGATCTTGCCGGCCACGAGATCGGCGTTGATGTTGTAGGCGGCGCCGTCCTCGCCGACGCCGATGGGCGCGATCACCGGGATGAAATCGCCGCTGTCGAGCATATGCACTACCGCAGGGTCGATGGACGAGACTTCGCCGACCTGGCCGAGATCGCCTTCGCCGGCCGATGCCCGGGTTTGCAGTTTGCGTGCGCGGATCAGGCCACCATCCTTTCCGGTCAGGCCTACCGCGCGCCCGCCCTGCTGATTGATCAGGTTGACGATCTCCTTGTTCACCAGACCGCCTAGCACCATTTCGACCACGTCCATGGTTTCGTTGTCGGTCACGCGCATGCCGCCGATGAAGCGCGATTCCTTGCCCAGGCGTTCCAGCAGCCGGCCGATCTGCGGGCCGCCGCCGTGCACCACCACCGGATTGATGCCGACGTGTTTCATCAACACGATGTCGCGCGCGAAGCTGCGCTTGAGATGGTCGTCGATCATGGCGTTGCCGCCATACTTGATGACGACGGTCTTGCCTGTAAAGCGTTGGATGTAGGGCAGCGCCTCGATCAGAACGTCGGCGGCGTGCGTGGCGGCGGTATGGTCCATGGCGTATCTTCCGTGTCCGATGGAGCGCTCAGAAGGGGAGCGCGAGCGAGGGATCCGCGGCCAGCATCTGCGTGCGGAACACGCCCTGGATGCGGGCCAGCGCGGCCGCGTCATCGGCCTCGAAGCGGACGACGAGGCTCGGCGTGGTGTTGGACGGGCGCACCAGCCCCCAGCCGTCGGCATAGTCGGCGCGCAGGCCGTCGATGGTGGTGAGCGTGGCGCCGGCGAAGTCGGCTTGTTCGCTCAGCTTGAGCATGAAGGCGAAATGCGCGCCCTCTTCGGCAAAGTGCACGTTGAGTTCCGGGGTATTGAGGCTGTCGGGCAGGGCGGCGAACACCTCGGTCGGCGTGCGCGCGTCGTGGCTGAGGATCTCGAGCAGGCGTGCGGCGGTGTAGAGCGCGTCGTCGAAACCGTACCAGCGCTCCTTGAAGAAGATGTGCCCGCTCATCTCGCCGCCGAGCTGGGCGGAGGTCTCGCGCATCTTGGCCTTGACCAGAGAATGGCCGGTCTTCCACATCAGCGGCTCGCCGCCGTGCGCGGCGATCTGGTCGCCCAGGTGTTTCGAGCACTTGACGTCGTAGAGGATGATCGCGCCGGGATTGCGCGAGAGCACGTCGGCGGCGTAGAGCATCATCTGGCGGTCGGCCCACACCACGCGCCCTTCGGCGTCGACCACGCCGAGGCGGTCGCCGTCGCCGTCGAAGGCGAGGCCCAGGTCGAGCCCGTGGTTGCGTACTCGTTCGATCAGATCGGCGAGGTTCTCGGGCTCCGACGGATTCGGGTGATGGTTGGGGAAATGCCCGTCGATTTCGCAGTAGAGCCGCTCGACGCGGCAGCCCAGCCGTTCGATCAGGCGCGGGGCGAGTTCGCCGGCGACGCCGTTGCCGCAGTCGACGGCCAGGCGCAGCGGACGCGCGAGCTTCACGTCGCCGGCGATGCGCGCGAGATAGCGTTCGGCGACGTCTTCCTCGCGGCGCGTCCCGGTGCCGTGGGCGAAGTCGTCGTTCTCGATGCGCGTGCGCAGATTCTGAATGGTATCGCCGTAGAGGGTCTCGCCGCCGATGACCATCTTCAGGCCGTTGTAGTCGGGCGGGTTGTGGCTGCCGGTGACGGCGACGCAGGTACGGGTGCCGAGGGCCTCGGCGGCGTAGTAGACCACCGGCGTCGGCACACAGCCGACATCGATCACGTCGATGCCGCTGGCCAGCAGCCCCTCGGCGAGCGCGGCGATCAGCCGCGGGCCGCTGAGACGCCCGTCACGCCCGATCGCGACGGCCTGCTGGCCGCGTGCCAGCGCGGCACTGCCGAAGGCCTGGCCGATGAGCCGGGCGGCGGATTCGGTGAGGTCGCGGTCGACCACGCCGCGGATGTCGTAGGCGCGGAACAGGGTGGGACTGATCTGGCTCATCGGGCTTCCTTGTGTCGCTCGGTTGTCGCGGGGATCAGTGGCGGCCGGTGTGGCCGAAGCCGCCGGCGCCGCGAGTGCTGGCGTCGAACTCGTCGACGATGTCGAACTCGGCCTGCACCACGGGCACGAACACCAGCTGGGCGATGCGTTCGCCGGGCTGCACGGTGAAGCTGTCCTGGCCGCGGTTCCAGCACGAGACCATCAGCTCGCCCTGGTAGTCGGAGTCGATCAGCCCGACCAGATTGCCGAGCACGATGCCGTGCTTATGGCCGAGGCCGGAGCGCGGCAGGATGGTGGCGGCCAGACCCGGATCGCCGATGTGGATGGCGATGCCGGTGCGGATCAGCGCGGTGTCGCCCGGCGCGAGGTCGAGCGGCGCGTCCAGGCAGGCGCGCAGGTCCATGCCGGCGGCGCCGTCGGTGGCGTGCGCGGGCAGCGGGAAGTCGCGGCCGACCCGCGGGTCGAGAATCTTGAGTTCAATCTTGCGCATGGCGTGCGGGATCTTCCTTGAGCGGATGGATAAGGCGGTAGCGCTCGGCGACGAGCGCGACGAGTTCGCGGGCGAGGTCTTCCTTGGAAGCGCGCGGCAGACTGCGGGCGCCCTCGTCCCACAATACCTCCAGCGCATTGTCGCTCTGCTCGATGCCGAGACCATCGCCGACGCGGTTCGCGGCGATCATGTCCAGCCGCTTGGCGGCGAGCTTGGCGCGGGCATTGGCGAGCAGGTCGTCGGTCTCGGCGGCGAACCCCACGCAGAAGGGCCGCGGCCGGTGCGCGGAAACCTCGGCGAGGATGTCCGGCGTGCGTTCGAGTGCGAGGGCGAGCGTGTCGGCAGTCTTCTTGAGCTTGTGCGCGCTGGCGGCGGCGGGCCGGTAGTCGGCCACCGCGGCGGCGGCGACGAAGAGATCGGTCGACGGCAGCGCGCTCAGCACCGCACGGTGCATGTCGGCGGCGGTCTCGACGTCGACGCGGGTCACGCCGCGCGGCGTTGCCAGGGCGACGGGACCGGCGATCAGCGTCACCCGCGCCCCGGCGGCGCGCGCTGCGGCAGCGATGGCGAAGCCCATGCGGCCCGAGCTGCGGTTGGCGATCACGCGCACCGGGTCGATGGGTTCCCGCGTCGGGCCGGCGGTGACGGTGACGCGCACGCCGCCGAGCGGGCCCTTGTGCTTGCCCAGTGCGGCGAGAATCCCGGCGGGTTCGAGCATGCGCCCGGCACCGACCTCGCCGCAGGCCTGATCGCCTTCGGCGGGGCCCAGCAGGGCGATGCCGCGGGATTCGAGCAGCGCGCGGTTCGCCTGCGTCGCTGGATTGGCCCACATCACGCGGTTCATCGCCGGGGCGAGATACAGCGGCGCCTCGGTGGCGAGGCACAGGGTGGCTAGCAGGTCGTCGGCCAGGCCATGCGCGAGGCGTGCCATGAAGTCGGCGCTGGCCGGGGCGACGAGCACGGCGTCGGCCCAGCGCGCCAGCTCGATGTGCCCCATGCCGGCCTCGGCACGTTCGTCCAGCAGCGTGGTGTGCACGGGATTGCCGGACAGCGCCTGGAAGGTCAGCGGGGTGACGAACTCGCAGGCCGCCGCGGTCATCGCCACGCGGACCTCGCAGCCGGCCTTGACCAGCAGGCGCGTCAGTTCGCAGGCCTTGTAGGCGGCGATGCCGCCGGTGACCCCCAGCAGGATTCGGGAATGCGCGAGTGGTGTCGACATGAGAATGGCCCGGCATGGTACGCGCGCAGTGTAACAAATGCGCGTGCGTCGCCGTTCAGCGGTGCCAATGTCCCCGGTGATAGAACCAGCGGTCCTCGCCATGGCGTTCCCAGCGCCCGGGCGCCCAGCGGGCATGCGGGTACGGCGGTCTGGCCCAGTAGCCACCTCGCCACTGCCAGCGGCCGCTCCAGATCCAGCGTCCCGGTATCCAGACCGCGCCGGCATAGGGACGCGGCAATACCACTTCGTAAGGTGGCGGTGGCGGACCGATGCGGACATAGACGGCTGCCCGACCGGGGCCGACCGGAGCCAGCGGTACGCAGCCCGCCAGCAGCAAGATCGTCAGCGCGCCGGTTGCCAGAGTGGGCAGAACGGGATGCACGAGGGAAAACAAACGTGGCGGGTAGCGCATGTTGAACGCCTGCACTGGTTGTGTGGTCTATCTGCGGTTACAGTGGGATTGGGTGATGGCAAACCCCCATAACCACCTATAAGGAGTAGTGTAATCGTGGTCCCCGAAAATATGCATTTGCTCGATTTCATCAAGGACTCGCCATTGGCGCAGGATTTGACCGCTGGCGATTGCGAAGTGCTCGAAAACATCATGGGTCTGCGGCGGCTTGAAGCGGGTGGCGTGTTGATCCGCGAGGGCGAAACCGATCAGACCGTGTATCTGGTGGCCCAGGGCCGGGTCAAGGTCGTCCAGGAGGCCGCCATGGGCGAGCCACTGCTGCTGCACGTGATGGGTCCGGGCGGCCTGTGCGGCGAAATGGGGTTTGTCGATGGCGCGCCCCACTCGGCGACGCTGATCGCGGAACAGGATACCGTGCTGCTGTCGCTGGAACGGGCGCCCTTCGAATCGCTCATCGAAACGCATCCGCATGTGGTCTATCACGTCATGCGTGCGATCGTCCGGCTGGGACATGCGGTGCTCAAGCGCATGAACCAGCAACACCTCGAAATGAACAACTACATCACCCAGACCCACGGGCGCTACTGACGCACGGCCGCCTGTGGCCTTCGCGGCCGTGTCGCGGCCGTGCCTCGTCTAGACTTCTTGCGTGACAGGGCGAGGATGGGGGCAGCATGGGCATCAAGGACTGGCCGGCGGGCGAGCGTCCGCGGGAAAAACTGCTCGCGCGCGGCGCCGGGACGCTCGGCGATGCCGAGCTGCTGGCGATCTTCCTGCGTACCGGCGTGGCGGGCAAGAGTGCGGTGGATCTGGCTCGCGAGCTGCTGGCCGAATTCGGCGGTTTGAGACCGCTGTTGGCGGCGCCGCGTGAGGTGTTCTGCCGCGGCAACGGCCTGGGCGAGGCCAAATACGCGCAGTTGCAGGCCGTGCTGGAAATGGGCCGCCGACATCTGTGGGAGGAGCTGGCGCGGGGTGAGGCGATCGAGAGTCCAGAATCGGCAGGCCGATACCTGGCTGCGCGGCTGCGCGACCGTCCCAGCGAGGTTTTCGCCTGCGTCTTTCTCGACGGCCGCCACCGAGTGGTGGCCTACGAGGAGCTGTTCCAGGGCACCATCGACGGCGCCAGCGTGCACCCGCGCGAGGTGGTCCGGCGCGCATTGCACCATAACGCCGCCGCGTTGATCCTCGCGCACAATCACCCCTCCGGGGTGGCCGAGCCGAGTGCCGCCGATGAGGCCATCACCCGCCGTCTTCGAGACGCGCTCGCGCTGGTCGACGTGCGCGTGCTCGACCATCTGGTGGTCGGCGACGCGGTGGTGTCGCTCGCCCAGCGTGGCGTCCTATAAGGCGCCGCGCCTTCAGGCCGGCGTCTGTGCCGCGAGGACCGCCTGTGTCGCGGCCAGAGCCTCCAGCAGGCGATCGACATGTGCCGATTCGTGCGCGGCACTCAGTGTGATGCGCAGCCTCGCCTGGCCTTCAGCCACCGTCGGCGGCCGGATGGCGGGCACCAGGACGCCATGTTCCCAGAGCGCGTCCGCGGCCGCCAGGGCCTGTGCGCTGTCGCCGATCAGCAAGGGCTGGATCGGCGTCTGCGAGGGCATCAGTGCCAGGCCGAGCGCCTCGGCGCCGTTGCGCAGGCGGGCAATGAGCGCTTGCAGGTGTTCGCGTCGCCAGTCTTCGCGCGAGGCCAGCGAAAGCGCCGTGCGCGTTGCCTCGGCGATGGCGGCGGGCATCGCGGTGGTGAACAGATAGGTGCGTGCCGCGCCGATCAGGTATTCGATCAGATCCTCGTCACCGGCGACGAAGGCGCCCGCGGTGCCGATCGCCTTGCCGAGCGTGCCCATCAGCACCGGTGCGTCGTTGAGTCCGAGTCCGAAGTGCGCCAGGCTGCCGCGCCCGCCGGGCCCGAGTACGCCGATGCCGTGGGCATCGTCGACCATGAGCCAGGCATCGTGGGCGCGGGCGGCCCGCGCGAGCGCAGGCAACGGCGCGATGTCGCCGTCCATGCTGAATACCCCATCGGTGACGAGCAGGGTCTCGCCGCTCGCGCGGGCGAGCTGGCGGGTGGCGGCTTCGACATCGGCATGCGCGTAACGCAGGCGCTTGGCGCCGGACAGGGTGCCGGCGTCGATTAGCGAGGCGTGGTTGAGGCGGTCCTCGATCAGGCAGTCGCCACGACCCAGTAGTGCGCCCACGGTACCGAGATTGGCCATGTAACCGGTCGAAAACAGCAGCGCGCGGGGACGGCCGGTGAACTCGGCCAGCGCCTCCTCGAGTGCATGGTGGGCGTGGGTGTGGCCATTGATCAGGTGTGCGGAGCCGCTGCCGCTGCCGTAGCGGTGCGTGGCCTCGCGCAGCGAGGCGGCAACCTCGGGATGATTGGCAAGGCCAAGGTAGTCGTTGCTGCAGAAGGCGAGGATTTCGCGCCCGTCGATTTTCTGCAGCGGACCCGCCGGACTTTCGACCAGGCGCCGGAAGCGCTGTCGGCCGGCCGCCCGGCGGGCGGCAAGTCGTTCACCGAGATTGATCACGCGTCAGGTGTGGCGGGCGGGGGCGTTGCCGGTTTCGCCCTGCGCGCTATGGGGCTGCGCGGCATGGATGCCGAGGCGGCGAAACAGGGCCTGATCGCGCTGCGATTCCGGGTTGTCGGTGGTCAGCAGCTTTTCCCCGTAGAAAATCGAGTTGGCGCCGGCGAGGAAGCACAGAGCCTGCAGCTCGTCGCTCATGTCCAGGCGTCCGGCCGACAGGCGCACGTGGCTTGTCGGCATGGTCAGTCTGGCGACGGCGATCATGCGCACGAATTCGAGCGGATCGAGTGCCTCGACGCCATGCAGCGGCGTGCCTTCCACCTGCACCAGGTTGTTGATCGGCACCGATTCGGGGTGTTGCGGCAGATTGGCGAGCTGCTGTAGCAGGCGGGCGCGGTCGCGGCGCGATTCGCCCATGCCGACGATGCCGCCGGTGCACACGTTGATACCCGCCTCGCGCACGCGTGCCAGGGTGTCCAGGCGGTCCTGATAGACGCGGGTGGTGATGATCTTGCCGTAGAATTCCGGCGAGGTGTCGAGGTTGTGGTTGTAGTAGTCGAGGCCGGCGTTCTTGAGCCGTTCGGCCTGACGGGCCTCGAGCATGCCGAGGGTGACGCAGGTTTCCAGTCCTTCCGCGCGCACGGCCTCGACCATCTCGGCCACGCGGTCGAGGTTGCGGTCGGTGGGATTGCGCCAGGCCGCGCCCATGCAGAAGCGGGTCGCGCCATTGGCCTTGGCGGCGCGGGCCTCGGCGACGACTTCGTCAAGCGGCAGCAGACGTTCGCGTTCGAGCTCGGTGTGGTGGTGGGCGCTCTGCGGGCAGTAGGCGCAATCCTCGGGGCAGGCCCCGGTCTTGATCGACAGCAGGCTGCTGATCTGCACTGCATTGGGGTCGAAGTGCGCGCGATGGGTCTGCTGGGCGGCGAACAGGAGGTCGTTGAAGGGGCGGTCGAACTGGGCTTCGATTTCTTCGATCGTCCAGTCGTGGCGGATTGCGCTCATGTCATTCGGGCCTGGATGTGGCGGGCGTGCGCGGAATGTCCTCCCAGCGCTCCCGGTGGATACGGATGAGGTCGATGATCGACCAGGGAATCATGATAGCCGCGGACACACCCCAGTAGATCAGGAAGTGCATCAATTTGGGCGGGAAATAGGTGCCGGCGACGATCAGGAATCCGGTCATGGCATAGAAGCGGTAGGCGGCGATCTGGGTGTAGTGGCCGACCCGCGGGTTGGGATGCTGGCGGTTCATGGCATAGATGAACATCGAGGCGCCGAACCAGAAGATCACCAGCGGAAACGGCAGCAGAAAGGCCACGATGTTGCCATAGTTGAACAGGGTCGCCGCGTTGCGCGCGGAGCGTCCCGTGATCGGTTTCGGCGTGGCGGGAGCCTCGGTCATGGCGGATGCTACCTGCTGCGGCGGCTGACGGGCCAGTCTACCGGGCGGCGAGGGCATGTCAACTTGGGGAGCGGCATGAATAGGGTGATGGAGCGTCGCTTCGTGCGCTGGCTGGCGGCATTGTATCCACCCGTCTGCGCGCTATGCGGCGATGCCGGCGCCGACGGTCTGGATCTGTGCGCGGGCTGCCGCGCCGACCTGCCGCGTTTGCAGCGGGGCTGCCCAGGTTGCGGCCGCCCCCTGCCCGAGAGGGCAGCCGGCGGGCTTTGCGGGCGTTGCCTGCGCCGGCGGCCGGCCTATGCCACGGTGTACGCGCCCTACCGCTACGCGCCACCGGTCGATCGGCTGATCGCCGAATTCAAGTTTCGCGGGCGGCTCGCGAATGCGCGTCTGCTCGGTGAATTGCTGGTACGCGCGGCGCGGGCAGATGGACGGGCGCCGCCGCCGGTTCTGATACCGGTGCCGCTGCATCCCCGGCGCCTGCGTGGGCGCGGGTACAATCAGTCGGTCGAGCTGGCCCGTCCGTTGGCGCGTGCCTTCGGCTCGCGGCTCGAGGTCGATTGCGTACGGCGGCTGCGGGCGACCGCGCCGCAGATGTCGTTGCCGGCCAAGCGGCGGCGGGCAAACGTGCGCGGCGTATTCGCCATGCGCGGAGGCTGCCGTCTGAGCGGCGCGGTCGCCGTTGTCGACGACGTGATGACCACCGGGGCCACGGTCGACGAACTGGCGAGGGTGTTACTGCGGGCGGGCGCGGCTTCGGTGGAGGTATGGAGCATTGCGCGCGCCGGTCAGGCGCGCAGCAGATAGGACAGGGCGACGCCGGCGAATACGGCGAAGCCGAAGCCGTTGTTGTTCATGAAGGCACGCAAGCAGAACTCGGGCACGCGGTAGGCGATCAGCAGCTGTTGATAGACGAACATGCCCGCGGCGACGACCAATGACAGGTCGTATGGCCAACCGAGATGCGCATCGCGGCCGATCAGGAATAGCGTGGCCATCATCATCACCTGCAACACGCCGATGATCAGACGGTCGGCGTCGCCGAACAGAATGGCCGTCGACTTGAGTCCGATCTTGAGATCGTCCTCGCGGTCGGCCATGGCGTACAGGGTGTCGTAGATGGTCGCCCACAGTACCGCGGCGATGAAGATCAGCCAGGCGAGCGGGCCGGGCCATGCGCCGGTCTGCGCGGTCCAGACCATGGGCACCGCCCAGCCGAAGGCCGCGCCGAGATGCACCTGGGGCAGGTGGTGAAAGCGCTTCATGAAGGGATAGCTCGCCGCCAGCGCGACCCCGGCGAAGGAGAGGTAGACCGTCTCCCTGTTCATGCTCAGTACCAGCAGGAAGGCGGTCAGGCTGAGTGCCAGGAACACGCCGATCGCCTCGATGGGGCGGATGTGGCCGGCGGCCAGCGGGCGCTGGCGGGTACGGGCGACATGACCGTCGAAGTCGCGGTCGGCGTAGTCGTTGATCGCGCAGCCGGCGGAGCGCATCACCCAGGTGCCGGCCAGGAACACGACGAGCACCCAGGGATCTGGGCGGCCTTCGGCGGCGATCCAAAGCGCCCACAGCATCGGCCAGACGAGCAGCAGCGCGCCGATCGGGCGATTGGCCCGCACCAGCAGTGCGTACTGCCACAGACGTTCGCGCAGGGGGTGTCCCGGTCTGAGCGCGGCGAGGAGTGGGTTGGTGTCGGCCATGGCGCATGACTTTCGCACCGTCGAACCCCCAAAATCAAGCGCCGCACTTCACCGGCCGGCGGATCGGCGTAAAGTGCGCGCATTCACACCCGGATGGAGGCAAAGATGAGTAACGAACCGCGGCATTTCGATCTGATCGCCATCGGTGGCGGCAGCGGCGGGCTGTCGGTAGCCGAGCGTGCGGCCCGCTACGGGGCGCGCTGCGCGGTGGTCGAATCGCGCCGCCTGGGCGGCACCTGTGTCAACGTCGGCTGCGTGCCCAAGAAGGTGATGTGGTACGGCGCCAGCCTCGCGCATGCGCTCAAGGACGCGCCCGGCTATGGTTTTTCGGTCGGCGAAACGACCTTCGACTGGGCCGAACTCAAGGCCAAGCGAGATGCCTATATCAGCGGTATCAACGGTTGGTACGTCACCTACCTGGACGATTCCGACGTTGCGCTCATACGCGGTCACGCGCGTCTGGTCGATGCGCGCACGGTCGAGGTGGACGGCATCCGCTATACCGCCGACCACGTCGTGTTGGCCACCGGCGGAGAGCCGGTGATGCCGGAAATCGAAGGCGCGGATCTCGGTATCACCTCGGACGGTTTCTTCGAACTCGACCACCTGCCCGGCCGCGTGGCCGTGGTCGGCTCCGGCTATATCGCCGTCGAACTGGCCGGTCTGCTCAATGCCCTGGGCACGGATGTTTCGCTGTATCTTCGCGGCGAACATCTGTTGCGCCGCTTCGACAACCTGCTGCGCGAACATCTGACCGAGGCGATGCTGGAGGCCGGCGTTTCCGTGTTTCCGCGTGCACGCATCGAGTCGCTGCGGCGCGACGACGACGGACGGCTGTCGCTGCATTGCGCCGACGGCCGCATATCGGGCGGTTTCGAGTCCGTGCTGTGGGCGATCGGGCGCCGCCCGGCGGTGACCGAGCTGGGCCTTGAGGCGATCGGCGTGATTCAGGACGAGCACGGTCACGTGGCGGTGGATGCCTACCAGAACACCAACGTGGCGGGTATCTACGCGATCGGCGACATCACCGGGCGCGTGGAGTTGACCCCGGTCGCCATTGCGGCCGGGCGGCGGCTCGCCGACCGGCTGTTCGGCGGACAGAAGGCGCGCCGGCTCGACTACGAGAACATCGCCACGGTGGTGTTCACCCACCCGCCGATCGGCACCGTAGGGCTCACCGAGGACGAGGCGCGCGAGCTGCACGGCGAGGCGGTCAAGATCTACCAGACCAGCTTCACCTCGATGTACCACGCGATGACCGATCATCCGGTGAAGACCGCGATGAAGCTCGTCACCGTGGGTGCGCGCGAGAAGGTGGTCGGTTGCCACATCATCGGCCCGGGCGCGGACGAGATGCTGCAGGGTTTCGCGGTCGCGATCCGCATGGGCGCGACCAAGCAGGATCTGGACGACACCGTCGCGATCCACCCGACCAGTGCCGAAGAGCTGGTCACGATGCGCTAGCACATCGACGGCGCGGCGGCCGATGCCGCCGCGCCGTGCGCGCTTCTCAGCCCTGCGGAGGCTGGGTGATTGGCACCAGGGTGATGGTGACGCGGCGGTTCATTGCCCGGCCCTGTGCGGTGGCATTGGAGGCGATCGGGTTGGCCTCGCCGTAGCCGACGGCCTGCAGACGCTGAGCCTGCACGCCCTGGGCGACCAGGTAGTCGGCCACCGACTGCGCACGCTTGACCGAGAGCTGCTGGTTGTAGGCGGCGGTGCCGGTGCTGTCGGTATAGCCGGCAACGTCGACGGCCGTTTTCGGATAATGCAGTAACACCTTGACCACGGAATTGAGCACCGGGTAGAAATGCGAGGCGATCTGGTATTGGTTGGTGGCGAAGGTGATGTCGCCCGGCATGTTCAGGATGATGTTGTTGCCGCTGCGCGTCACGCTGACGCCGGTGCCCTGCAATTGCTGGCGCAGCTCCGCCTGCTGGCGGTCCATGTAGTAGCCCACCGAGCCGCCGGCGATGGCGCCGAGCGTCGCGGCGAGTGCGGTGTTGCGGCCCGGTTTGCCGAGGTTGTTGCCGAGGATGGCGCCGGCCACGGCACCGATGCCCGCACCGATGGCGGTCCGGCTCGCTTCCTGCTGTCCGGTGTAGGGGTTGGTCGTGCAGCCCGCAAGACCGAGCGTGAACATCACGGCCGTTACGGGAACCAGTCTACGCAGCGTCATGGGTCGTTCTCCAGAGGAATCGGGTCTGTATCGCGGAAAGCTCCGTCGCCTCAAGCATAGGCGCCGCCAAGAAAGGCGCGCAAGTCGGCGATGACGGGTGGCGTCTGCGGGCGGACGCCGCGCCAGATGCGGAAGGATTCCGCCGCCTGCTCGACCAGCATGCCGAGTCCGTCCACCGCGTGCAGGGCGCCGCGTGAGGTGGCCCACCGCATGAACGGGGTGGCTGCCGCGGCATAGACCATGTCGTAGGCCACGGTGCTCTCGCCGATCAACCCTTCGGGCAGATCGATCGCGCTGCCGCTCAGGCTGGCCGCCGTGGCGTTGACGATGAGGTCGAAGGCGGTTTCGCCGGCCAGTGCGTCGAGGGCCGCGCCCCGGATCGGGCCTCGGGCGGAAAAGTCGGCGGCCAGCCGCGTCGCGCGTTCGGCACCGCGATTGGCGACCAGCAGCAGCTCGGGGGCCTGGTCGAGCAGGGGGCCGGCGACGCCTCTGGCTGCCCCGCCTGCGCCCAGCAGCAGGATGCGGCGGCCGGTGAGCGCAAGCCCCAGGTTGGCCGCGAGGTCCGTGAGCAGACCGACGCCGTCGGTGTTGTCGCCGCGGATGCCCTCGGCGGCGTCCAGCGTGAGGGTGTTGGCCGCACCGGCGGCCCGCGCGGCCTCGCCGAGCGCGTCGGCCAGGCGCCAGGCCTCCTCCTTGAACGGGACTGTCACGTTGAGGCCGCGTCCGCCGGCCTCGCGAAAGCGCGCGACCGCAGCGGCGAAGCCGTCCAGCGGTGCCTCGATGGCGGTGTATTCGAGCGCCTGCCCGGTCTGCGCCGCGAACGCGCGGTGGATGCGCGGCGACAGGCTGTGCGCGACGGGGTGCCCCATCACCGCGTACTGATCGGTTGCTCCGGTCATGCGCGCGTTGTCAGCGGGCTTCCCTGAGCCAGCGGGCCGCGTCCATGGCGTAGTAGGTGAGGATGCCGTCGGCGCCGGCACGCTTCATCGACAGCAGGGTCTCCAGCACGCAGGCGCGTTCGTCCAGCCAGCCGTTCTGGGCCGCGGCCTTGAGCATCGCGTACTCGCCGCTGACGTGGTAGACGAAGGTCGGCATAGCGAAGGTTTCCTTCACGCGGCGGACGACGTCGAGGTACGGCAGGCCCGGCTTGACCATGACCATGTCGGCGCCCTCGGCGATGTCGAGTGCGGTCTCGCGCAGGGCCTCGTCGCCGTTGCCCGGGTCCATCTGGTAGGTCGACTTGCTGCCCTTGCCGAGATTGGCGGCCGAGCCCACGGCGTCGCGAAACGGGCCGTAGAAGGCGGAGGCGTACTTGGCCGAGTAGGCGAGGATGCGGGTGTGGACATGGCCGGCGGCCTCGAGTGCCTCGCGGATGCGGCCGATGCGGCCGTCCATCATGTCGGAGGGGGCGACGACCTCGGCGCCCGCTTCGGCGTGGGACAGCGCCTGGCGTACGAGCACTTCCACCGTTTCGTCGTTGAGCACGTAACCCGAATCGTCGAGCAGGCCGTCCTGACCGTGGCTGGTGAAGGGGTCGAGCGCCACGTCGGTGACGATGCCGAGCTCCGGCACGGCCGACTTGAGCGCGCGCACGGCGCGCTGGGCGAGGCCCTTGGGATTGTAGGCCTCGGCGGCGTCCAGGCTCTTGTGCTCCGGCGGGGTGACCGGGAACAGCGCGAGCGCCGGGATGCCGAGTTCAGCGGCCTCGGCAGCGCGTTCGACCAGCAGGTCGACGGACAGACGCTCGACCCCGGGCATCGAGGCGACCGCCTCGCGGCGGCCGCGGCCCTCGAGCACGAATACCGGGTAGATGAGATCGTCGGCCGCCAGGCGGTTTTCGCGCATCATGCGGCGGGAGAAGTCGTCGCGGCGCATGCGGCGCGGGCGGGTCAGCGGATAGCGGGCGGGTTCGCTCATGTCAGGTTTCCTGTGCGTGCTTCAGGGCTTTTCGGTCAACCAGTCGCGCGGGTGGAGGTAGCGCTCGTACAGGCGGGCTTCGGGGCTGCCGGGCTCGGGCGTCCAGGCATAGCGCCAGCGCACTTCGGGCGGCAGCGACATCAGGATCGATTCGGTGCGGCCGCCCGACTGCAGGCCGAACAGGGTACCTCGGTCGTAGACCAGATTGAACTCCACATAGCGGCCGCGGCGGTAGAGCTGGAAGTCGCGCTCGCGTTCGCCGTAGGGCGTGTCCTTGCGGCGTTGCACGATCGGCAGATAGGCCTGCAGGTAATGGTCGCCGACGCTGCGCATGAAGGCGAAATCGCGCTCGGCGTTGCCGCTGTTGAGGTCGTCGTAGAACAGCCCGCCGATACCGCGAGGCTCGTCGCGGTGGCGCAGGTAAAAGTACTCGTCGCACCAGGCCTTGTAACGGGGATAGATGTCCTCGCCGAACGGCGCGCAGGCCGCCTGCGCGGTGCGGTGCCAGTGCAGGCAGTCCTCGTCGAAGCCATAGTAGGGCGTCAGGTCGAAACCGCCGCCGAACCACCAGATCGGGTTCTCGCCTTCGCGCTCGGCGACGAAGCAGCGCACGTTGGCGTGGGAAGTGGGGACATAGGGATTGTGTGGGTGGATGACCAGAGAGAGGCCGAGCGCCTGGAAGCAGCGTCCGGCCAGCTCGGGGCGGTGCGCACTGGCCGAGGGCGGCAGGCGGTCGCCCTGCACGTGCGAGAAGTTCACGCCAGCCTGTTCGAACAGCCCATCTCCGGCGAGGACGCGGGTCCGTCCGCCGCCGCCGCTTGGACGGGTCCAGTCGTCCGTGGCGAAGCGCGAGATGCCATCTTCCCGTTCGAGCGCGCCGCAGATGGTGTCCTGCAGGGTGAGCAGGTAATCGCGGATGGCCGCGATATCGGGTGCGATGGATGATGGCATGTGACGGCTCCTCAGTGCCGGAGGATCGCGCCGGTGAGCGCATCGCGGATTTGGCTGGGGCGATCGCGACCTCCAAGCGGGCCGTCCAGATAATAATCGATACCTGTTCCGAACTGGGCGCGCAGGGTGGCCAGGTCGCGCGCCGGCGGTTCGCCGCTGGTGTTCGCGCTGGTGGAAACGACCGGGCCGCCGAAAGCGCGACAGAGCGCGGCCGCCAGCGGATGGTCGGTTACCCGCACTGCGACGCCGTCGTGATCGCCCCGCAGCAGGGGAGTGACCGCCGGCCCCGGCGGCACGATCCAGGTCACCGGGCCGGGCCAGCTTTTGAGCATGCGCTCGCGGACGTCGGTTGGCAGTTCGCCCATCCACGTACCCAGCTGGCCGACATCGGCCGCTATCAGGATCAGCCCTTTGCCGGCTGGGCGCCGTTTCAGGGCGAGAAGGCGTGCCAGGGACGTGTCGTCGGCGGGGTCGCAGCCGATGCCATACACCGCTTCCGTAGGGTAGGCCACGAGGCCGCCGGTATGGAGGGTTCGTACGGCCTCGGCCAGCGCCTCGGAACCGCAGGGCGACTTCGATTCGCTCATGATCTAGCGTTGGCGGGCCGCGGTTCCGGTCTTGGCTTTGTCCGCCGTCGTCGATTTGCGCTTGGCGGTAGCCTTGGGCGTGGCGGCTTTCTTGGTGCTCGCGGCCTTCTTTTTCGGCGCCGCCTTTTTGGGTGCCGCGGCCTTGGTCTTGGCGGTGCCACGCCGTGATTTCTTGGGCGGGGCCGCTGCGAGCAAGGCTTCGCAGGTCGCGAGGTCGAGCTGTTCGGGCTCGACATCCTTGGGGATGCGCGCGTTGCGCTCGCCGTCAGTGATATAAGGGCCGTATCGACCGCGCAGGACCTCGATGGTCGCGGCCTCTTCGCGCTCGAATCGATGAATGACGCGTTCCGCCTCCAGGCGCTCCTTCTCGGCAATCAGCTCCAGCGCACGCTCCAGGTTGACGGTGTAGGGATCGTCGTCGCCCTTGAGCGAACAGTACTTGCTGCCGTACTTCACGTACGGGCCGAAACGGCCGATGTTGGCACTGACCGCGAGCCCGTCGGCGGTTTCGCCGAGCTGGCGTGGTAGCTCGAAAAGCTTGAGCGCCTCTTCGAGCGTGACGGTGTCCATTTTCTGCCCCGGGCGCAGCCCGGCAAAGCGAGGCTTGTCTTCATCCTCGCGGCTGCCGATCTGGGCGAAGGGCCCGTAGCGTCCCATGCGCACGCTGACGGGTTTGCCGCTGGCCGGGTCGATACCGAGATCCCGGGCCTGCAGGGCCTCGTCGCGGGTGACGGTTTGCGCGCGATCCTCGACCAGGGCGTGGAAGTTGTCCCAGAAGTCCCGCAGTACCGGCACCCAGTGCTTCTCCCCGCGGGAGATCTCGTCGAGCGAATCCTCCATGCGCGCGGTGAAATCGTAGTCGACGTACTGCGTGAAGTGCTGGGTCAGGAAACGGTTGACCACGCGACCAACGTCGGTCGGCGTGAAGCGACGGCTTTCCAGTTCGACGTATTCACGGCTGAGCAGGGTGGAAATGATGGCGGCGTAGGTCGACGGGCGGCCAATGCCGTGCTCTTCCAGCGCCTTCACCAGACTCGCCTCGCTGTAGCGCGGCGGCGGTTCGGTGAAATGTTGCTCGGTGGCGATGTCCTTGAGGGTCAGGGTTTCGCCTTCGGCCATCGGTGGCAGCAGGCGGTTGTCGTTCTCTTGCTCGGCGTCGTCCAGTCCTTCGCGGTAGACGGCCATGAAGCCCGGGTCGCGCAGGGCCGATCCGGTGGCGCGATAGACATTGCCTCGGCCGCCTTCGAGATCGGCGCTGACCGTGTCCAGCGTGGCATGAATCATCTGGCTGGCCACGGTGCGCTTCCAGATCAGCTCATACAGGCGGAACTGATCCTGGGTGAGCCGGGATTTCAGTTCCTCGGGCAGGCGCGCGGCCGAGGTCGGGCGCACGGCCTCGTGGGCCTCCTGCGCATTCTTGGATTTGGTGCGATAGCGGTTCGGCGTGGCGGGAAGCGCGGCCTGGCCATAGCGCTCGCCGATCAGGGCGCGAATCTCGGTCACGGCCTCGTCGGCAAGGTTCACCGAGTCGGTACGCATGTAGGTGATCAGGCCGATGGGGCCCGTACCCAGGTCGATGCCTTCGTACAGGTTTTGCGCCACCTGCATGGTTCTGCGCGTGCTGAAACCCAACTTTCGCGCAGCTTCCTGTTGCAGCGTCGAGGTGGTGAACGGCGGTGCGGGATTGCGTTTGCGTTGCTTCTTCTCCAGCTTGGCGACGGTCAGGCTTCCCGCCGCGGCGGCAAGCAGGGATTCGCGGGTTTGTGCGGCATTGTCGGCATCGCCGATATCGAACTGGCCGAGCTTGCGGCCCTGTACGTGGGTCAGGCGAGCGCTGAACGGCGTTTCCTCGCGCGACACATGGGCGTCCACGGTCCAATATTCCTGGCGCACGAAGCGTTCTATCTCTTCCTCGCGCTCCACGATCATGCGCAAGGCGGGGCTTTGCACGCGTCCGGCTGACAGGCCACGGCGGATCTTGCGCCACAGCAGCGGTGAGAGATTGAAGCCGACCAGGTAATCCAATGCGCGCCGGGCCTGCTGGGCGTCGATCAGGTCCGCGGACAGGGCGCGTGGGTTGCTGATGGCGTCGTTGACCGCCTGACGGGTGATTTCGTAGAAAGCCACGCGATGCACGGCCTTGTCCTTGAGCTGCCCGCGCTCGCGCAGGATCTCGTAGAGATGCCAGGAGATCGCCTCGCCCTCGCGATCGGGGTCGGTGGCGAGAAACAGGTCGTCGGCCTGCTTGAGCGCCTTGCTGATGGCGTCGACATGTTTGAGATTACGCGGAATGATCTCATAGCGCATCGAGAAATCGTGCTCGGGGTCGACCGCGCCTTCCTTGGGGATCAGGTCGCGGACATGGCCGTACGAGGCCAGGACTTCGAAGTCCTTGCCCAGGTATTTCTTGATGGTTTTGGCCTTGGCGGGCGATTCTACGATGACCAGGTGCTTGCCCATAAAATCCTTGCTTGCGGTTAGGCTCAGTGCAGGTAGGAGGGCGTTTCTTCGAACACCAGATCCTCGAGTTCGTTGTATGCCAGCTCGCGGTCAGGCTGGTTGAACAGGACCATGAGCACGATCCATTTAAGTTGTTCGAGGTCGATTTCGTCCTCGTCCAGCGCCATGACGCGGTCCAGTACCAGCTCGCGTGTGGAGGGCGTGAGTATTTCGCTCTGCTCCAGAAATAGCAGAAATCCGCGCATTTCGCTGTCGAGGCGCGCCTGTTCCGCGTCGGTATAGAGCCGCAGCGACGGCCGCACGGTGTGAGCCAGCGGCGCATCGCGCTGCTCGGCCAGGCCATCGAGCCATTCGAATGCCCGGTCGATCTCGCTGGCCGGGAATCCGGCGTCGATCAGGCGCGATTCGAGCTGTTCACGATCCGCTTCGTGGTCTTCCATATCTTCGTCGACATACTGCTCGAAGAGATACATGAGGACATCCAGTACGGATTCTTTCATTCGCTGTCTCGGTCGCCTTGCGGGGTGCGGACGTAGCGGCCGCCGTCGACGGTGGCCACGTGGCCCTGCAGTTCCAGTATGAGCAGCATGGAGGAAACGGCTTCCGGGGTCAATCCGCTGCGCCCGACCAGGCGGTCGACACTGACGGGGTCGTACCCCATGGCGGCCAGCAGCGCGGTATGGGCGTCGTCCGGGGTGTGCGGCGCTGTCGCCGCGGCCGCACGCGCGGGGGCGGCGCGCCACTGCTGCCCCAATTCCTCCAGGATGTCGGCGGCAGTCTCCACCAGTTTGGCGCCCTCGCGGATCAGGCGATGGCAGCCGCGGGACAAGGGGTTGTGGATCGAGCCGGGAATGGCGAACACTTCCCGGCCCTGCTCGCCGGCAAGGCGGGCGGTGACCAGCGACCCACTTTGCCGGGCGGCCTCGACGACGAGCACGCCGAGGCTGATGCCGCTGATGATGCGGTTGCGCCGAGGAAAGGCGCCGCGCGTGACGCGCGTGCCCAGCGGCGCCTCGGAAATCAGCACGCCCGACTGCGCGATGCGGCGGGCGAGGTCGCGGTGCGCGGCAGGATAAACCCGGTCCAGCCCGGTGGCGGCCACCGCCACCGTGACGCCTTCGGAAGCCAAGGCTCCTTCGTGCGCGGCGCCGTCGATGCCGAGCGCGAGTCCCGAAGCAATGCCCAGCCCGGTCGAGGCCAGATGGCGCGCGAATTCGAACGCCATTTCGCGTCCATTCGGGGTGGGGTGCCGGCTGCCGACGATAGCCAGCTGCGGATACTGCAACAGCTCGCAGTCGCCGATGGCATGGAGCAATAGCGGCGGGTCGTGGATCTCGCGCAGTGCAGGCGGGTAACGAGTGCCGCCCACCGGAATCAGGTGGTGGTCCGGCTGCCGTGCCCATGCCAGGTCTTCATCGACGTCGAGCGTGGCGGCAGTGTCGAGGGCGCGGCGGTGGCTTGCCGGGAGTCCGGCGCGTTCCAGGGTGGCGGCGTTCGCATCGAGCGCGGCTTGCGGATGCCCTGTGACCCCGAGCAGTTGCGCCGCGCCGCGGGCGCCGAGCCCGGCCGTGCGGTGCAGGCGCAACCACGCGGCGAGCTCGGCTTCCGTCATGCCCGTCAGGGATTGTGCGCCAGGTTGCCCACCGTGATGGGTTTGGTGGCGGACATGACCAACGCGTAGCTGATGCGCTTAAAGGTGCGGAACACCATCACGAGGCCGATGTGTTCGTTCGGCAGCGTGACCTGGCGCGACTCTTGCCGAGTGGCGTAGGGGTCGTTGATGGTGCGGCCATGCTGGTCGATCGCGAGCACGTCGCCGCGCTCCAGGCCGTCTCGCGTGCCGCTATCGATGACCACGACCTGATACTGCCCCACCATGCTGATGGAGTTGAATAGGGCGATGATCTGCGCATGGATCTGCGTTTTCGGCGCGCGCGGCATGAAGGTGTAGTCATAATGCTTGCGCGCCAGCGGCAACAGCCGGTCGCCGGCGCTCACTTCCTCGCGCGTATGTTCCAGCACGCCAGTGGCGATCTTGCCGCGGTGGATGATGTGGATGTCGCCCAGATAGACGACCTCGTGCCCGATGATGTCGCCATTCTTGGGGTCCTTGAGCGGCGGCCCAGGGCGGTAGACGCTATACCAGCTTTGCTTGGCGTCGGCCGGCAGGCCGCGCACGTAGACGCGGTTGTCGCTGCTGTACAGAATGCGGCGGTCGGCCGCGGCGACGATATGCGGAGCCTTGTCGAACAGCTCCACGGGCACCACGCGCGGGTGCACCAGGAACGGGGTGATGGTCTGGATCGGGATCGGATGCTCGGTCCTGGGCAGGGCCTGATATTCGACCGAAGGCTTCAGTATCACGGTCGGCAGGCCGCTGACGCGTGGGCCGCCGGTGATGCTGATGCGCGGCTTACCGTTGACATAATAAAGCGTGAGCACGTCGCCGGGATAGATCCAGTGGGGATTCTTGATGTGCGGGTTGTCGTACCAGATTTCCGGCCAGTTCCATGGCGAATGCAGGAAGTGCTCGGCGATATCCCAGAGGGTGTCGCCTTTCTTGACCACATAGCGCTTCGGTGCCGTTGGCTTGATCTTGACGGGTGTCGCCGCGGGCGGTTTTTCGGGCGGCAGGGGCGTGGCCGCCGGCATGGGCTGCGCGGGCGCGGGCGGTGCTGCCGGCGCGGATGCCTGTTGCGGCGTGCTGGCGCATCCCGCCGTGAGAAGCGTTACAATCAGAACCGACGCCGATGCTTTGGCTGTCAGGCTAAATCGCAGGGCCGGCATTCGGGTCCCCCTTATGGCATTCTGTTTATGTCAGGGCACGGTGCTTACGCGCTAGGATAGTGACTTGCCATGGCGTGCGGTCAGCCTATACCGTAAGCTGATCATTACTTTAGCAGAGATTCATGCAAGGCTGCACGAATTAACTTTGGTACGGTTTCATGGCCATTCTCGACATTCTGCATTTCCCCGATACCCGCTTGCGCACGAAGGCCAAACCGGTTGCGCAGGTTGACGACGAGGTGCGCCGGATCGTCGGGGACATGTTCGAGACGATGTATTCGGCGCCAGGCATCGGGCTTGCGGCCACGCAGGTCAATATCCATCGCCGGATCATCGTGATCGACGTGTCCTCGGAACGGGACGAGCCGCTGTGCCTGATCAATCCGGAGCTGATCGCGTGCGATGGCGAGGAAGAAATGGAGGAGGGCTGCCTGTCGGTGCCGGGATACTACGAAACGGTGCGTCGCGCCGAGCGGATCAGGGTCCGCGCGCTGGATCAGACCGGCAAGTCCTTCACTCTCGAGGCCGACGGCCTGCTGGCCGTGTGCATACAGCATGAGATCGATCACCTCGACGGCAAGTTGTTCGTGGACTACTTGTCGCCGCTCAAGCGCAACCGGATTCGCAGCAAGCTGGAAAAACAGTCCCGTCTCGAGGCGAACAGCGCCCGCGAAAGCTCGCCGGCCATCTGATCCACTCCTCCCGACCGCCTCGGACAGGTCCGGCAAGCCGGCACATACAGCGAGAATCATGATTTCTGACATATCCTGTCACGGGTCCGGAACGCCGCCGGCAGACTGTACGCGACCGGACGCATCCGGCATGCGCCGCGACGGTGTCGGGGGGGCGTTCGGATGCCGCCGCTGAACGTGATCTATGCGGGTACGCCGGAATTCGCCGTGCCCGCGCTACAGGCGCTGGTGGCGGCCGGCCACAGGGTCCGTGCCGTGTACACGCAACCCGACCGACCGGCCGGCCGGGGGCGTCAACTGCGTCCCAGTCCGGTCAAGGTGGCCGCGCAAGCACTGGATATCCCGGTGGAGCAGCCACAGACGTTGCGCGATGCGGCGGTACTGGGTCAATTGTCGCAATATGCCCCGGACGTGATGGTCGTGGCGGCCTATGGACTGATGTTGCCGCAGGCCGTGCTCGACTTGCCCCGCATGGGCTGCCTCAACATCCATGCCTCGTTGTTGCCGCGTTGGCGCGGAGCCGCGCCGATCCAGCGGGCGATCGAGGCCGGAGACGCCGAAACCGGCGTCACCATTATGCAGATGGAGGCCGGGCTGGATACAGGCCCGATGCTGCTGCGACGCGGCACACCGATCCATCCGGAAGACAGTGCAGGAAGCTTGCACGAGCGGCTCGCGGCGCTGGGCGCCGCAGCGCTGATCGAGACGCTGGACCGGCTGACGGCGGGTGGCTTGCAGGCCCAGTCACAGAATCCCGACCAGGCCAGCTACGCGCGCAAGCTGTCCAAGGCCGAGGCCGCCGTCGACTGGTATAAGCCGGCTGTGGAGATCGTCCGCAAGATACAGGCCTTCAATCCCTGGCCGGTGGCGGAAACGCGCTATGGCGGGCAACCGCTCAAGCTGCTCGAGGCGCGCCTGCTGGTTTGCCCCGGGCTTGCGCCGCCTGGCACGATTTTCGCCGAGTCGCGCGACGGTGTGGACGTGGCCGCAGGCGAAGGATGCGTGCGCCTGTTGCGGCTGCAACTCCCCGGTCGACGCGTTCAGACGGCCGCCGAATTCATCAACGGAAGAAGTCTGATTGGCCAAGCGCTCGACAGCTAGGCCACCCGATCCTCGCGCGCTGGCGGTGGAGGTGGTCGACTCGGTGCGTCGCCAGGGGCGCTCGCTGAGCCAGGCGTTGCCGCGCGCCGAGCGGCAGCTGGCGGCGGGTCCGCCGCGCGCACTGCTGCGCGAGCGCGCCTACGGCCTGCTCCGCTATGCGCCGCGGCTGGATGCCTGGCTGGATGCGCTGGTCACCCAGCCGCTGCGGGCGCGCGACGCACCGGTGGCGCGTCTGATCCAGCTCGGGCTATACGAACTCTTTTTCCTGCGCACGCCGGATTACGCGGCCGTCAACGAGGCCGTCGCGCTGGCGGGGCGTCTCGGGCGGCCGTGGGCGGCACGGCTGGTCAATGGCGTGCTGCGCAACGCGCAACGGCGGGAGGCCGAGCTGACAGCGCTCACGGCGCGCGTGGACAGCGCGCGACTGGCCCACCCCGACTGGCTGATCGAGCGCATTCGTGGCGACTGGGGAGACGCCGCCGAAGCGGTGTTCGCGGCCAACAACGCGCGCGCGCCGATGACCTTGCGCATCAATCGCGCGAAAACGGATATCGAGACGTATGCGGCGATGCTGCGGACGGAAGGTATCGGCGCCAAAGCGGGCCGGCATGCGCCGGACAGCCTGGTGCTGGCGCAGCCCGTCGATGTCGAGGCGTTGCCGGGTTTTCGTGCGGGATGGGTGTCCGTGCAGGACGAGGCCGCACAGTTGGCGGCAGGGCTTGTGGCGGCGTCGCCGGCGCATCGTGTGCTCGATGCGTGCGCTGCGCCAGGCGGCAAAACCGCTCATCTGATCGAGCGGGCGGGCGGCACGCTCGATATCACCGCCGTCGAGATCGAGCCGGATCGGCTAGCGCGCGTCGACGACACCCTGCGTCGCCTCGACCTGTCGGCACATCTGCTCGCCGCCGATGCCGGAATGCCGCGCGACTGGTGGGACGGGCGCGCCTACGATCGCATCCTGCTCGATGCGCCCTGTTCGGCAACGGGCGTGATCCGTCGTCACCCAGATATCAAGCTGTTGCGTCGGGCTTCCGATATTGCGGGGTTGGCAGAGCGTCAGCAGGCATTGCTCGAAGCCCTCTGGCCACTGCTCGCACAGGGCGGTAGGCTTGTCTACGCGACGTGCTCCATCGTGCCCGACGAAAATCAGCGCGTGATCGAGCATTTCATGCGCAATCACGCCGACGCGACGGAGTGGCCGATAGTCGCCGACTGGGGCAGAGCGATGACGCACGGCCGACAGATCCTTCCTGGGGAAGACGGCATGGACGGCTTTTATTACGCCTGTTTGCTCAAGGCGCCGACGTGAGTGGTCTGTCCGTCCGCGCATATCTGCGCGGGATGGCCATGGCACTCGGGCTGGCGTGCACCGCGTGGCTGTTGGGCGCGCCGCCGGCACACGCGGAAAGCGACAGGTTCTCGATCGTGCGCGCGCATGCCTATCAGATCTATTCGGTCTACTACCTGGATGCAACGGCACGCATTCCCCTGGACGCCACGCTGCGCGGCGCCCTGACCAATGGCGTCAGCGTGGTCATCGCCTATGACATCCGGGTGGTACACACGCGCGGCTGGTGGTTCGACGACACCGTCGCCACGCTGACCCAGCGTTACCGGCTGCGCTATCACGCCCTGTCGCGGCGTTATCTTGTCGATAACCTCAATACCGGTATCTCGCACAGCTTCTCCCGTCTGAGCGAGGCGCTGGATGACATCGCGAACCTTCGGCGCCTGCCCTTGTTGGACCAGACCCTGCTGACCAAGGGACGTCATTACCAGGTGGATCTCAAGGTGCGCGTGGATGCCGGCGACTACCCGTTGCCGTTACGCGTGCGCGCCTTCCTGGAGGGTGCCTGGCGTCCGTCGAGCGACTGGTATCGATGCCCGTTGAACTGAAGCGGCTGACCAACCGCGCCTGGCCGGCGGTGCTGCTGATCGTCCTGACACTGCTGTCGGTGCTGGCCATGTCCGGTGCGGTGGAGAACTCCGCGCGTTTCAGCCGCCATTACATCTGGCTGCTGGTGTTCAATACGGTGGTGCTGTTGGCGCTGTCGCTGCTGATCGCGGCCAACCTCTACTGGGCCGTGCGCCAGGCGAAGCGTCAGGAACCGGGAGCGCGCCTGACCCTACACCTGGTGCTGTTGTTCATATTGATCGCGCTGGTGCCGGTTTCGGTCGTGTACTTTTTCTCGATCCGTTTTCTCGACCAGGGCATCGACAGCTGGTTCGACGTGCGCATCGAACGCGCCCTCAGCGATGCGCTGGATCTGGGTCGCGGTGCGCTGACCGAGCGCATGCACGATCTGCAGCGACAGACACGCGATGCCGCTGAAGGTCTGTCGGGCGTTTCGGATCTCCGCCTGCCGGTGGCGCTGGTGACATTGCGCGCCCGCCTGCAGGCCAGCGAGGTCGCGGTATTCGGTGCCGACGACCATATCATCGCCGCGAGCACGGACCCGCCAGGGCGGGTGGTGCCCAATCTGCCGCCCGCGGACGCCTTGCGCCATTACCGGCGTGATCACGGTTATGCCGGGCTCGAACCCGAAGGCGGCCACCGCCTGCAGATCCGCATACTGATGCCGATTCCGGCACCGCCAGGCTCCGTGGAAGCCCTGCAGCCGCCGCGCATGCTGCAGGCCGTGTTCCAGGTGCCGGGGCGTGCCAGCGAACTGGCCTCCCAGGTGCAGGACACCTTCGACCACTATCAGGAACTGACATTTCTGCGCACGCCGCTCAAGCAGAGCTTCGTGCTGACGCTGTCGCTGGTGCTGCTGCTCTCCGTGCTGGCGGCGGTGTGGGCGGCGCTCTACTCGGCGCGCCGCGTGGTGCAGCCGATCCGCCGTCTGATCGACGCGATCCGGCGCGTGGCCGGCGGCGACCTGCAGGCCAAGTTGCCGCTGACAAGGGGAGACGAACTGGGGCTCGTGGCCCGCTCGTTCAACGAGATGACCGCGCGCCTGCTGAGCGGCTACGAGGAAACCGAGCGGGGGCGTCGTCAGCTGGAGCGGCAGCGCCGCTACCTGCAGACGGTGCTCGAACATCTGACCTCGGGCGTGTTGACCATCGACCGCAACGGAGTACTGCGTACGGCCAATGCCGCTGCCGAGCATATCCTCGAAACCACGCTGGACCCGTTTTACGGGCGCCGGCTAGCGGATCTCGGCAGCCACACCCAGCTCATCCACGGCCTGTACCAGGCGATCGCCGCGCGGCTCATCGAGCCCGCCGATTCCTGGGAGCAGGAGGTCGAGCTGTTCGGTGAGAACGGCCGCAAGATACTGATCTGCCGCGGGGCGCGTCTGCCCGAGCAGCCGGGCGAGGGCAGCATCGGCGGCGGCAGCGTGATCGTATTCGACGATATTACCGCGCTGATCCGTGCCCAGCGCGATGCGGCCTGGGGAGAGGTGGCGCGCCGACTGGCGCACGAAGTGCGCAATCCGCTGACGCCGATCCAGCTATCGGCCGAACGGCTGCGACGCAAGCTGTTGCCGCATGTGAGCGCGGCCGATGCGCGTATTCTGGAGCGGTCGACCGATACGATCGTGCAGCAGGTGGAGAGCATGAAACAGCTGGTGAACGCCTTCAGCGAATATGCGCGTGCGCCGGTCATGCAGCTCAGCGAAGTCGATTTCAATGCCGCCGTGGCCGAAGTGATCGAGCTGTACGGCGCGCATCCGGGCGTTTCGCTGACGTTTGCGCCGACCGAAGCGGTCGGTCTGCTTTATGCTGATCCGGGGCGTCTGAGGCAGTTGCTGCACAATCTGCTCAAGAACGCGGTGGAGGCGGTACGCGACAAGCCACTCGGCGAAGTGCACGTCGAGACCTGCGTGACCCAGCGGGCAGACCAGCCCTTCGTGGAGTTACGGATCAGCGACAATGGCGAGGGTATCCCCGACACGCTGCGCGGCCAGATCTTCGAGCCTTACGTGAGCGGCAAGACCGGCGGCAGCGGCTTGGGCTTGGCCGTGGTGAAAAAGATCGTCGAGGAACACAACGGTTTGGTCTGGGCCGAGCCGCGCAGGGAAGGCGGGACGTGTTTGGTGGTCAGATTGCCGCGCTGGCGCGCGGCGGTGGGGGACGCATGAGCGGAGAACGCATCCTGGTGGTCGACGACGAGCCGGAAATCAGGCGTTTGCTACAGGAAATACTGGAGGACGAGGGCTACGCGGTGGTGGTCGCGGCCAATGCCGCGCAGGCGCGCGCCGCGATCCGTCGGCAGACGCCGGATCTGGTGCTGCTCGATATCTGGATGCCGGAAGAGGACGGCGTCACCTTGCTCAAGTCCTGGAACGCGGAAAAACACCCACCCTTTGCGGTGATCATGATGTCCGGGCACGGCACGGTTGAAACCGCGGTCGAGGCAACCCGCCAGGGCGCGCTCGACTACATCGAGAAGCCGATCTCGCTGACGCGTCTGCTGTTGACGGTGCGCCGCGGGCTGGAGATGGGCCGTGCCGGCCGTCAGATGCCGCCGGCCGGTGCATCCCGGGAACGGGCGCCGCAGCTGGTGGGTTCGAGCGCGGTCATGAGGACGCTGCGCGCGCGGGTCGAACTGCTCGCGCCAAGACACGAGCCGGTGGTCGCGATGGGCGAGCCGGGCTCGGGGCGCACCACGTTGCTGCGCGTATTGCATGGCGCCGGGCCGCGTCCCGGAGGGCCGCTGGTCGATTTGGCGGAAGCGGCGCGCGCGGAGCAGTTCGACGCCAGCCTGGAAACCGATGGCGCGGATGCTTTTTTGGACATCCTGCATGGCGCAAGCGGCGGCAGCCTGTATCTCGGAGAACTGCTGAGGCTGACGCTGGATCAACAGGAACGCCTTTACGAACGGCTCGCACTGCCAGAGGTTGGGGCGCAGGACGTGCGTGTGCTGGCCACCTTGCTGGGGCCAGAGGGGCTGGACGATGCCGTGGCGCGGGGACGCCTGATCGGCGATCTGGCGGAGCTGTTCCGGGTCGGCCAGATCAGGGTCCCGCCGCTGCGGGAACATGTCGAGGACGTGCCGGAGCTGCTGCAGTATCATACCGACCGCCTGCACCAGGACGAGGGCCTGAACTATCGCCATTTCACCGTGGCTTCGCAGAATTTCCTACGCTATCACCACTGGCCGGGGAATATCGCGGAATTGCGGGCGCTGGTCAGGCTGGTGCTGACCAGTGGGCAGACCACGGAGATCGAGCCGGCCGAGGCCGAGGATGCGTTGCGTAGCCTGCGCCTGCAGGCCGACAGCGCCCTGAGCGAGGTACCGTCGGGGTACGGCGAGCTGTTCGAACTGTCGCTCAAGGATGCACGCGAGCGTTTCGAGCGGGCCTACCTGGTGCACTGGCTGGCCGAGATGGGCGGCAACATCTCGCGTCTTGCCGAGCATGCGGGCGTCGAGCGTACGCATCTTTATCGCAAGCTGAGGGCGCTGGGCATCGAGCCGCGCAAGGAACGGCGTAAACGCCCATGAGAAACGGAAGATCATCATGAAAATAATCGTGCTCGGCGCCGGTCAGGTAGGCGGTTCCCTGTCCCACCACCTGGCCAAGGAAGCGAACGACATCACGCTGGTCGACACCCGCGCCGACGTGCTGCACGAATTGCAGGACCGGCTGGATCTGCGTACGGTGGTCGGTCATGGTTCGCATCCCGACGTGCTGGAACAGGCGGGCGCGCGCGATGCCGACATGATCGTCGCGGTGACCAGCAGCGACGAAACCAATATGGTCGCCTGCCAGATCGCCTACACCCTGTTCCGCACGCCCACCAAGATCGCCCGTGTGCGGGCCAACGAATACCTCTCCTACACCAGCCTGTTCGCGCAGGAGGCCCTGCCCATCGACGTGCTGATCAGCCCCGAGGAGCTGGTCACCAACTACGTGCAGCGTCTGATCGAGCATCCCGGCGCACTGCAGGTGCTCGACTTCGCCGACGGAAAGGTGTCGCTGGTCGCGGTGCGCGCCTATTACGGCGGCCCTCTGGTCGGCAACGAGCTGCGCACGCTTGCCGAACACATGCCGGGCATCCAGACGCGGGTGGCGGCCATATTTCGTCGCGACAAGCCCATCCTGCCGCAGGGCGACACCATCATCGAGGCCGACGACGAGGTCTTCTTCATCGCCGCCAAGAAAAACATCCGCGCCATCACCAGCGAGCTGCGCAAGCTGGACAAATCCTACAAGCGGATCGTGCTCGCGGGCGGTGGCAACATCGGCAAGCGTGTCGCCGAGCGTCTGGAGGCGCGCTATCAGGTCAAGATCATCGAGCACAACGCGAATCGCGCGCGCTATCTTTCCGAGACTCTGGACAAGGCGATGGTGCTGCGCGGAGACGCGGCCGACGAGGAGCTGTTGCTGGAGGAGAACATCGAGGCCACCGACGTTTTCTGCTCGCTGACCAATGACGACGAGGCCAATATCCTCTCGGCCATGCTGGCCAAGCGCCTGGGCGCGCGCAAGGTGATGGCGCTGATCAACCGCACTGCCTACGTCGATCTGGTCGAGAGTGGCATCATCGACGTCGCAATCTCGCCGCAACAGGTCACGCTGGGCGCACTGCTCGCGCACGTGCGCCGCGGCGACGTGGTGGCCGTGCACTCCTTGCGGCGCGGCGCGGCCGAGGCGATCGAGGCCGTGGCCCATGGCGATCGCAGGACTTCGCGTGTGGTGGGGCGGCGCGTCGATGAGATCAAGCTGCCCAAGGGTACGACCATCGGTGCGGTGGTGCGCGGCGACGAGGTGCTGGTCGCCCACGGCGAAACGATCATCGAGGCGGAAGACCACGTGATCCTGTTCTTGGTGGACCGCTCCCGGATCGGCGATGTCGAACGTTTGTTCCAGGTCGATGTGACCTTCCTCTGATCTGCCTGCGGCGGCTCACCGCCGTGCCAAACGGAAACGGGAAGCTGCATGCAACCACGCGTCATCCAACGCATCCTCGGCCTGCTGTTGCTGGTGTTCAGCGGCACCATGCTGCCGCCGGCCGGAGTCGGTCTGCTCTATGGCGACGTCGGTATCCGCCCGTTTCTGGAGGCCTTTGCGATCACCGCCGCTACCGGCCTGGTGCTGTGGTGGCCGGTGCGCCGCGAGCGCCGCGACCTGCGTCTGCGCGACGGCTTCCTGGTCGCGGTCTCCTTCTGGCTGGTTCTGGGCCTGTTCGGTGCGATTCCGCTGGCGCTGGCCTCGGCGCCGCATCTGTCGGTGACCGACGCGGTGTTCGAATCCATGTCGGGCCTGACCACGACCGGTGCCACGGTGATCGTCGGCCTCGACGAGTTGCCCAAGTCCATCCTGTTCTATCGCCAGGAGCTGCAGTGGCTGGGCGGCATGGGCATCATCGTGCTCGCGGTCGCGGTCCTGCCGATGCTGGGCGTCGGCGGCATGCAACTGTACCGCGCCGAGACGCCAGGGCCGATCAAGGACGCCAAGCTGACCCCGCGCATCGCCGAAACGGCCAAGGCGCTGTGGTACATCTACCTGGGGCTGACCGTGGCCTGCGCAGCAGCCTATTGGCTGGCCGGCATGGATGTTTTCGATGCCATTGCGCAGAGCTTCTCGACGGTGTCGATCGGCGGCTTTTCGACCCACGATGCGAGTCTCGGCTATTTCCGCAGCCCAGAGATCGAGAGTGTCGCCATCGTTTTCATGCTGCTTGCGGGGGCCAATTTCGGCCTGCATTTCGTTGCGCTGCGTCGCATGAGTCTGCGCCCCTATTGGCAGGATGCCGAATTCCGGACCTATTTCGGCATCCTCGCGGCGCTGGCGGCGATCACGGTCGGCTATCTTTACGTCACCGCGCACTACACCCATTTCGCCACCGACCTGCGTCAGGGGCTGTTCCAGGCCGTATCCATCGGCACCACCACCGGTTTCACCACCGCGGCCTATCATCACTGGCCCGGCTTCCTGCCGGCGCTGCTGATCTTCGCCAGCTTCATCGGCGGTTGCGCCGGTTCGACCGGCGGTGGCATCAAGGTCGTGCGCTTCCTGCTGCTGTTCAAGCAGGGGGTGCGCGAACTGATGCGTCTCGTCCATCCCAGCGGTCAGTTCACCGTCAAGATCGGTCGCCGCCCTGTGGACGATCGCGTCATCGATGCGGTCTGGGGGTTCTTCGCGGCTTACGTGGCCACCTTCAGCATCTTCATGCTGCTGCTGATGGCCACCGGGCTGGATCAGGTCACCGCCTTTTCGGCGGTGGCCGCCTGCATGAACAACCTGGGGCCGGGGCTGGGTGCGGTCGGCGATAATTACGCACAGCTCAATCCCTACGCGAAGTGGGTGCTGAGCGTCGCCATGCTGTTTGGCCGGCTGGAAATCTTCACGCCGCTGGTGCTGTTCACGCCCGGCTTCTGGCGGCGCTGACCGCCATGCAAATCGCCGCCGTGCAACGGGTGCTGGGCGCCCTGATCGCCGCATACAGCGTGACCATGCTGGTGCCGGCCGTGGTGTCGATGATCTACGACGACGGTCAGGCCGGTTATTTCCTGGATTCGTTTCTGGTGACCTTCGCGCTGGGCTTCGTGGCCTGGTTCCCGGTACGCAATTCGCGCCAGGAATTGCGTCGCCGGGAAGGATTTCTCATCGTCGCGCTGTATTGGGCGATACTCTCGGCTGTCAGCACGCTGCCGTTTCATTTCAGTCCGCATCTGGATTTCACCGATGCCTTCTTCGAGTCGGTCTCGGGCTTCACTACCACCGGGGCGACCGTGATCGTCGGACTCGATCACCTGCCCAAATCCATCCTCTACTACCGTGCCCAGCTGAACTGGCTGGGCGGCATGGGCATCATCGTGCTCGCCATCGCCGTGCTGCCGATGCTGCGGGTCGGCGGCATGCAGCTGTTCCGCGCGGAGACGCCGGGGCCCATGAAGGACGAGAAACTCACGCCGCGGTTGGAACATACGGCGCGCGCGCTGTGGGGGATATACGTTGGGCTCACCGTGGCCTGCGTCATCGCCTACTGGGTGGCGGGCATGAGTTTCTTCGACGCCCTGTGCCAGGGGTTTGCGACCATCGCGACTGGCGGCTTCTCCACGCACGACGCCAGTTTCGCCTATTGGAACAGTCCGTGGATCGACGGCGTTGCCGACGTCTTCATGTTCCTTTCCGGCATGAATTTCGCCGTGCATTACCTAGCCCTGATGCGTGGCAGCGCGCGCCCGTACTTCATTGACCCCGAGGTGCGCGCCTATATCGGTTTCGTCGCCGCTAGCATCCTGGTGGTCAGCCTGACGCTGTGGTACACGAAGACCTATCCCACAATGCTGACCGATCTGCGCTACGGCGCCTTCCAGGTGCTGACCGTGCTCACCTGCTGCGGCTTCACCAGTGCTCCCTTCAATCACTGGCCGCTGTATCTGCCGGTGCTGCTGATGCTGATCCCCATCGTCGGCGGCTGTGCCGGCTCGACCGCCGGTGGTATGAAGGTGGTGCGCGTGCTGCTGGTCGTCAAGCAGGGATTCCGCGAGATGAAACGCCTCAATCACCCGCGTGCGGTGGTGCCGGTCAAGCTCGGTAGGACGGTGTTGCCCGAGCGCGTGATCAGTGCGATCTGGAGCTTCCTGGCCGCCTACGTACTGGTCTACCTGGTGCTCATGCTGGCGCTGATGGGCGCGGGCCTGGACTGGGTAACGGCCTTTTCGGCGGTCTCGGCCTGCATCAACAACATGGGTCCCGGGCTCGGCTCGGTATTCGCCAATTTCGCCGGCATCAGTGAGCCCGCCAAATGGATCTGCTCGCTGGCCATGCTTATCGGTCGCCTGGAGGTGTTCACGCTGCTGGTGCTGTTGACGCCGATGTACTGGCGGAGCTGAGCGGGCATGTCGTCGCGTGACTGGGAGGCGCATTATGCCGGCCGCGATCCGCTTGCGGCCGAGCCTGCACGGGTGCTGCTCGATCATGCACACCTCCTGCCCGCTGACGGGTACGCGCTCGATCTCGCCTGCGGTCTGGGCGCCAACGCTCTGTTCCTGGCGCGTCACGGGCTGCGGACCGCAGCCTGGGACGCCTCGCCCACGGCGATCGCCGCGCTTGCGCGTGCCGCCGACAGTGCAGGCCTGTCGCTGGATGCCGAGGTCCGGGACGTCATCGCCCTGCCGCCGCCGGTCGCCGCATTCGACGTGATCGTGGTCAGTCGCTTTCTGGCGCGCGCACTGTCGCCGGTTCTGGCCGCCGCGCTCAAACCGAACGGCCTGTTGTTCTATCAGACCTTCGGTCCTCCTTCGGTCGATCCCGGGCGCGGACCCCGCTGCGCGGATTTTAGGCTGGCCCAGGGTGAATTGCCGCGCCTGTTTCCGGCGCTAGAACTACGCGCCTACCGCGAGGAAGGCGCGTTTGGCGATACGAAGCGGGGGCTGCGCGACGAGGCCTACGCCGTGTTCAGCCGGCCCGGAGCGGGCTTGCCGTGAGGGCGCCCGAGGCATAGCCTCGCGGCATGGACATGATCGAACGTTTCGAAGCCATGTTGGCCACCGGGCAGGACAATGCCCTGCTGCGCTTCACGCTGGGCGGGGCCTACCTCAAGCAGGGGCGGGCGCGCGAGGCGGCCGGGCACCTGCGCGAGGCGGTGGCGCTCGACGGACGGTATTCGGCGGCCTGGAAGCTATTGGGACGCGCACTCGGGGAGTGCGAGGATGTGGAAGCCGCGATTGCGGCCTACGACCGTGGCATCGAAGTGGCCGAGGCGCGAGGCGACAAGCAGGCAGCCAAGGAGATGGCCGTGTTCCGCAAGCGCTTGGCGCGCCGCGGCGTAGAGAGAAAATAGACGGGGCCGGATGCTGCTGCAGCATTCGGCCCCGTTTCCGTTTCCGTGTCGGCGGGCGGTCAGAGCGCCTTGAGTTCCAGCTCCTTGGGTGTGGCGCGAATGAAGCCGTGTTTTTCGTAGATCGCCTGTGCCGCATCGGTGGCGAGGTATTCCAGGAAGCGCTGGGCCTGTGCCGGATTGCGGCCATTGGTCAGGCCGCCGATGGCATAGCCCACCTTGTCGGCCATATTGTCCTTGGGCGGCAGGGCGACACCCTCGACCGGGCGTCCCTCCGACTGCGCATAGACGACCTCGGTGGTCCAGACGATACCGGCGTCGGCCTTGCCGTGCTCGATCCGATAAGGCGTTTCGCGATGATGGCGCGCGGTGAACCAGGTTTTCTTGGGTACCGCCCAGCAGCGTTTGCAGCTGCGGTCGTCCGTCAGTTTTTCGTACAGCCCGTTTTGCTTGAGCATCGGCATGACGTAGAACTTGGCGATGCCCTCGGTGATCGGGTTGGGCAGCGACAGCACGACGTCGTCCCGCGCGAGATCCTCCACGCCCTTGATGTGCTTGGGATTGCCCTTGGCGACCATGATCTCCAGCTTGTTGTGGGTGTAGATCATGTACTCCTTCATCAGGCCCTTCTTGGCCAGCGTGCGCAGATGGTTGAGATTGACGCTGGCGTAGAGGTCGGGGTTCTTGGCGGTCTTCTGCTTGTTGATGCGGCCCTGCCTGAGGATCTGGCTCTTGAGGATCTGTCCGGGCGGGATGGTTTCGACGTAGATCGACTTGATGTCGGGATTGCGTTTCTGGAAGTCCTTGATCAGGTCGTCCATCACCATGAACTGGTTGCCGGCGAGGTACATGACCAGGTCGGCCTTGTAGGAATCGCCGATGCGTCCGTAGGCGACCTTGCCGCCGGTCTCGAAGGTGCGATAGTCGTGGTGCAGGCCGGCCGCATCCTTCTTGGCCGGCTTGCCCTCGTGATTGGCGGCGAGCGCCGCTGCCGGGAGCAGCGCGACCGCGGTCATGATCAGTAGATTGCGTAGCATGGAACCCCCCTTGTTGCTTGGTGTTGTTTTGGTGCCCGGGTTCAAAGCCCGGACAGGTGAAGAGTGTAGACGACGGGCGCGGGGGCGGCTGTCAGGCGTCGGGCGACGTTGGGTGGCTCTGGGCGGATGGCGGGCGGCGCGAGAAGCGCCGGTAGCTCCAGAGATACTGCGTGGGGCAGCGTCGGATCAGGGTTTCCACGCAGCGATTGAGCTCGGCGGCGGCCACCGTCGCGTCCGGGTCATGGATCGCCGCGCAGGCTGCAACGCAGTGCACGCGATAGCCCCGGCCGCGCGGCAGGCGCTCGCAGAAGGCGAGCACGACCGGCGTGTGCGCGCGTCGCGCCAGCTGCGACAGCAGACGCATGGTGTAGGCCGGCTGGCCGAAGAAGGGGGCGAATACGCCGCCGCTGCCCTTGGGGGTCTGATCGGGCAGCATGCCGACGACACCGCCGCCGTCCAGCCTGCGCCGCAGCGCGCGCAGGCCCGCCGGCGTCGTGGGGACAAGCTCGGAACCGGTGCGGCTGCGCGCTCCGCGGATGAAGCCGTCCAGGGTCTTCATGCGCGGAGGACGGTAGAGCGCGGTGGTCGGGCGCAGGGTGGCCAGGCACAGACCGGCGAATTCCCAACTGCCGAGATGGGGCGTCGCGATGATCGCCTCGCCGTGTGCGCCGGCGGTTTCGAGCAATTCGGCGTGTTCGCCGTAGCTCAGCAGGCTGCGCAGTTTGCGGGCGTCCTGACGCCACAGCCAGGGCGCCTCGGTGAGCGAACGGGTCGACTCGATGAGGCTACGGCGCCCGACGCGGAGATGCCAGGCCGCGTCGTGCTCGGGGAAGCAGCGGGCGAGGTTGTCCAGCGTCTGCCGGCGCAGCTTGGGCGATAGCCGCCAGGCCAGCGCGCCCAACGCGCCGCCGAGGGCCTGGTTGGCGCGCAGTGGCAGGTGGGCGAACAGCCCGAGCAGCCAGCGGACGAGGAGTTCGCGCACGGGGTTCAGGCGTCGTCCGGGAGCCCCGCGGACATCAGCGGCCTGAGGGTGGAAAGCAGATTGCGGAACAGCCGCGGTTGCTCGGCCTCCTGTTGCGCGAGCAGCTGCTTCATGTGCTCGCGCTGCGTCGGCATGGCGAAGCAGGCGGGGCAGTTTTCGCTGATCACCGGTAGATGCGCGCTTTCGGCAAAGGCGCGCGTCTGACGTTCGCGCGCGTAGACCAGCGGGCGTATCACGCGCAGGTCGCCGGCATCGATGCGATAGTGGGCCTTCATGGTACGCAGCTGGCCGCCATGGAAGGCCGACATCAGGAAGCTTTCCGCCAGATCGTCCAAGTGCTGCGCCAGGGCGATGACGTTGTAGCCCTCGCGCCGTGCCGCCGAGTACATCACGCCGCGTTTCATGCGTGCGCAGAAGGCGCAGAACGAGTCGTTGTCCATGTGCGACTCGGCCAGTTCGAGTATCCGTTCGCGCTCGTAGAGATACGGCACGCCGAGCGCGGCCAGATAGGGGATCAGCGGGCTGGGGTCGAAATCCGGCGACTGCGGGTCGACGGTGACCGCGCCGAGCTCGAAACGGATCGGCGCGCGCCGCTGAAAGTGCAGCAGCAGCATCAGCAGGCTGAGCGAATCCTTGCCGCCGGACAGCCCGAGTAGCACGCGGTCGCCCTCGCGGATCATGCGAAAATCAGCGATCGCGCGGCCTGCAAGACGCGCCAGGGATTTGGGAGGCGGTACCGGGAGCGGGTGCTGTGTGTTCATGCAGGCAAGATAGGGAGCCTGGCGCATGAAGGCAAGCGTGGTCGATGCGGGGTATCCTGATGCCGGCCCGAAGCGGTTGCCCAACGGCTCCGCGTGACCGCGTCCAACCGGAGAGTGATGCCCGATGAGTCGCCTGACACTGTTCCCGAGTATTCTGCCGTATCGCACTCATGCCCTGGCGATGGACGATCGGCATACCCTGTATGTAGAAGAGTGCGGACGTCCCGACGGGCTGCCGGTAGTGTTTCTGCACGGCGGGCCGGGTTCCGGTTGCGAGCCCTGGCATCGCCGTTTCTTCGATCCGGCCATCTACCGCGTGGTGCTGTTCGACCAACGCGGCAGCGGCCGTTCCACGCCGCATGCCGAGTTGCGCGACAACACCACGGCGGACCTGATCGCGGATATCGAACGCATCCGCGAATATCTGCAGATTGATCGCTGGGTGGTTTTCGGCGGTTCCTGGGGCGCGACGCTCGGGCTGGCCTATGCCGAGGCTTACCCTAAACGCGTGCTGGGTGCGATTCTGCGCGGCGTGTTTCTGTGCCGTCCCGAGGACATCGAGTGGTTCTATCAGCGAGGGGCTTCCAGGCTGTTCCCCGATTACTGGGCGGATTTCGTCGCGCCGATCCCTCCGGCCGAGCGCGACGATCTTGTCGCCGCCTACCGACGGCGGCTGACGGGCGAGGACGAGGTGGCGCGCATGGCCGCTGCGCGTGCCTGGTCGATCTGGGAAGGCCGCACGGCGACGCTGTACCCGAACACGGCGGTCGAGGATCATTTTTCCGATCCTTACGTTGCGCTTGCGCTGGCACGCATCGAAAACCACTACTTCGTGCACCGCGGCTTTCTCGAACCCGACCAGTTGTTGGCGCGGGCTGGCCGTCTCGCCGGCGTGCCGGGTGTGATCGTGCAGGGGCGCTACGATGCCATCTGCCCGCTGGATCAGGCCTGGTTGCTGCAGCAGGCCTGGCCCGACGCGCAGCTGCATATCGTGGCGGACGCGGGCCATTCGGCCGCCGAACCCGGGATCATCGATGCGCTGGTGCGTGCCACCAATGCCTGGGGCGCGCGACTGGCATGATCGCGTTGCTGCAGCGCGTGAGCCGCGCCAGCGTGAGCGTCGGCGGCGAAGTGATCGGCGAGATCGGCATGGGTTTGATGGTGCTGGTCGGCGTCGAGCGGGGTGACGACAGCGCGCAGGCCGAGCGCATGCTGGAGCGTTTGCTGGGTTATCGGGTGTTCGCGGATGCGCAGGGGCGCATGAGCCTCGGGCTCAAGGCGGTCGGCGGCGGGTTGCTGCTGGTGCCGCAGTTCACGCTGGCCGCCGATACGGACAAGGGCATGCGCCCCAGCTTTACCCCGGCCGCGGAACCTGCGGCGGCGCGCGCCTGCTTCGAACATCTGCTGCTGCGTGCGCGTGCGGCGCACGCGCCGGTAGGGGCGGGGTGTTTCGGAGCGGAGATGGCGGTCGCACTGGTCAACGAGGGCCCGGTGACCTTCCGGTTGCGGGTCGCGCCAGACTGACGTCCGGGCGAGGCGCCGGTTCAGACGCCGGCGGCCGATCCGCCGACGGTCGTGCCGAGATTGCACAGGCCGGACAGGCGTCCGCGGTCGAGCAGTGTGATGGCCTTGCGATTGACTTCGACCAGGCCTTCCTGCTGAAAGCGCGTGAACAGCCGGCTGACGGTTTCGACCGCCAGGCCGAGATAATTGCCGATGTCGCTACGCGACATGCTGAGATTGAAGGCCTGGCCCGAGTAGCCGCGCAGTTCGAAGCGTGAGGCGAGGTTGAGCAGGAAGCTGGCGAGCCGCTCGTCGGCACTCCGATTGGCGAGCAGGCGCATGAACTGTTCGTCGGAATTGAGTTCGCGGCTCATGATGCGCAGCAGCTGGCGCTGCAGGCCGTCGACCTCGTGGGCCAGATTGTGCAGTCGATCGAAAGGCAGTTCGCAGATGCTGGTGGTTTCCAGGGCTACGGCGGACTGCGGGTGGCTGCCGTTGCCGATGGCGTCGAGGCCCAGGATTTCGCCGGGCAGGTGGAAGGCGCTGATCTGTTCCTCGCCGCCGTTGGTGGTCGCATAGCTTTTGATCGAGCCGGAGCGTACCGCATACAGCGCCTGGAACCGGTCCCCCTGGCGAAACAGATTGGCTCCGCGCTGTAGGGGTTTGCGGCGGTTGACGATCTGATCGAGGCGCTCGATGTCGCCGCGGGAGAGTCCCAGGGGCAGACACAGATCCTGCAGTTGGCAGTCATTGCAGGCGCGGGACAGGCTGTGGATGTTGATGGTGGTCGGCGAGTCCACATAGCCTCCAAGGCTTGTCCGTGCGCTCGCTAGCTTAACAAAAAATCGGCGCTTCGCGAATCGAGCCGCCTTTGACGGCGATCGATTCGGCTTTGGGTTCGATATGGTATGCTTTCCAATCCGATTTATCGCCTTGCCGGCACGAGCATGGAACGACGCACAGCTGAGGTTCAACGCAAGACCCTGGAGACCCGGATCAGTGTCCGGATCGATCTCGATGGTACGGGCCAGACGCGGCTCGGAACCGGCGTGCCCTTTTTCGATCACATGCTCGACCAGGTCGGCCGGCATGGCTTGATCGATCTCGACGTGCAGGCCGAGGGCGATCTCGAGATCGACGCCCACCACACCGTCGAGGATGTCGGCATCACCCTGGGTCAGGCCTTCGCGCGGGCGCTGGGCGACAAGCGCGGCATCCGTCGCTACGGGCATGCCTATGTGCCGCTGGATGAAGCCCTCTCGCGCGTAGTGGTCGATTGTTCCGGGCGCCCGGGGCTGACGCACGAAGTCGATTACCGGCGCGCGCGCATCGGCGATTTCGATGTCGATCTGATCCATGAATTCCTGCAGGGCTTCGTCAATCATGCCGCGATCACGCTGCAGGTGGACAACCTGCGCGGGCGCAATGCGCACCATATCGCCGAAACCGTGTTCAAGGCCCTGGGTCGGGCCTTGCGCATGGCCGTCGAGCCGGATCCCCGCGCCGCAGGGACGCTGCCTTCGACCAAGGGCGCGCTCTAAGACATCCACGAACTCAAGACCGGTTCACAAAGCATATGGCCGTCCTGGCAGTGATCGATTACGGCATGGGTAACCTGCGCTCGGTTGCCAATGCGCTGCTGCGCGTGGTGCCGGCAGGCGACCGCGTGGTCGTCACCTCCTCGCCGGAGGCCGTGCGAGCAGCGGACCGCGTGGTGTTTCCCGGTCAGGGGGCAGCGCGGGACTGCATGCGCGAGATCGTCGGTCATGGTCTCGTCGACGCGGTGCTCGAGGCGGCCGCCAATCGTCCGTTCATCGGTATCTGCATGGGCATGCAGGTGCTGCTCGAAAACAGCGAGGAAAACGGCGGTATACCGCTGCTCGGGCTGTATCCCGGCACGGTGCGCTATTTCGGCGTCTCGCCGCGCGACCCCCACGGCGGCGAGCGCCTGAAGATTCCGCACATGGGCTGGAACGAGCTGCAACAGTCGCGTCCTCATCCGCTGTGGCAGGGCATTCCAGATCGCGCGCGCTTTTACTTCGTGCATAGCTATTATGCCGCGCCGGCGGATGCGCGCCTGGTAACGGGCACGGCCGGCTACGGCATCGATTTCTGTGCCGCGCTGGGCCGTGACAACGTCTTCGCCATCCAGTGCCACCCGGAGAAGAGCGACCGGGCGGGGCTGCAACTGCTGCACAATTTCGCGCGCTGGGACGGCGAGCCCGCCTAGGCGGTGCCGGCCGGCATATTGCAACGATGACGGGAGGTAGGGGTTCATGCTGTTGATACCGGCGATCGATCTCAAGGACGGCCAGTGCGTGCGCCTGCGTCAGGGACGCATGGACGATGCGACCGTCTTCTCGGAGGACCCCCTGGCGGTGGCCGAGCGTTGGGTGGCCGCCGGCGCGCGACGTCTGCATCTGGTCGACCTGGACGGCGCCTTTGCCGGCGGCCGGCGCAATGCGGCGATCGTCGAGCAGATCGCGCGTACCTTTCCAGACGTGCCGGTACAGGTCGGCGGCGGGGTTCGAGACGCGGACACGGTGCAGGCCTATCTCGATGCCGGCGTCAGCTACGTCATCATCGGTACCAAGGCGGTGAGCGCGCCGCATTTCGTCAACGACCTCTGCCTGGAGTTTCCGCAGCACATCATCGTCGGGCTGGACGCCAAGGATGGGCGCGTCGCGGTCGACGGCTGGTCGAAGCTGTCCAACCACGACGTCATCGACCTGGCCCAGCATTTCGAGCAGGACGGCGTGGCCGCCATCGTGTACACCGACATCAATCGCGACGGCATGCTCAGCGGTGTCAACGTCGAGGCGACCACGCGGCTGGCGCAGTCGGTGCACATCCCGGTGATCGCCTCCGGCGGCGTCAACAACATGGACGACATCGAGGCCCTGTGCGCGGTGGAGGACGAGGGCGTCAGCGGCGTGATCATCGGCCGTGCGCTGTACGAGGGCACGCTGGACTTCGCCGCGGCGCAGAAGCGCGCCGACGAACTCGCGTCCGCGGACTGAAGCCATGCCGCTCGCCAAGCGCATCATTCCCTGCCTCGACGTCGACAACGGCCGCGTGGTCAAGGGCGTGCGCTTCGTCGACATCCGCGACGCCGGCGACCCGGTGGAGGTTGCGCGCCGCTACGGCGAGCAGGGCGCCGACGAGATCACCTTCCTCGACATCACCGCCAGCAGCGACGAGCGCGAGACCATGGCCCACGTGGTCGAGGCCGTGGCCGCGCAGGTCTTTATTCCCCTGACCGTCGGCGGCGGTATCCGCACCCTGGAGGACATCCGTCGCATCCTCAATGCCGGGGCCGACAAGGTGGCGATCAACTCGGCCGCGGTGGCGCGGCCCGAATTCGTGCGCGAGGCCGCCGAGCGCTTCGGCAACCAGTGCATCGTGGTGGCCATCGATGCCAAGCGTGTCAGCGCGCCCGGCGAACCGCTGCGCTGGGAAATCTTCACCCACGGCGGGCGGCGGCCGACCGGCATCGACGCCATCGAATGGGCGGTGCGCATGGCCGAGTACGGGGCCGGCGAACTGCTGGTGACCAGCATGGATCGCGACGGCACCCGCGAGGGTTTCGACCTCGAACTGATGCGCACGGTCAGCGAGGCCGTGCCGGTGCCGCTGATCGCCTCCGGCGGCGTGGGCAACCTCGATCATCTGGCCGAGGGCATCACCCGGGGCCGCGCGGATGCGGTGCTCGCGGCGAGTATCTTCCACTTCGGCGAACATACGGTCGGCGAGGCCAAGGAGCGGCTGGCCGCCGAAGGCATCGAGGTCCGCTGGTGAATACTTTCCTGCGCGCTCGGGGCGCTTAAGCGGGTACAATTCCGGCCATGAATACGACGCAGGCGCCGTCACCTCAGTGGCTGGACGACATACGGTGGAATAGCGAAGGCCTGGTGCCCGTCATTGCCCAGGATGCGGGAAGCGGTCGGGTGCTCATGTTCGCGTGGATGAATCGCGAATCGCTGGCGCTAACGGCGGCAACCGGCGAGGCGGTTTACTGGTCGCGTTCGCGCGGCCGGCTGTGGCGCAAGGGCGAGTCCTCGGGGCATGTGCAGCGTGTGCGCGAGCTGCGTCTGGACTGCGACGGCGACGTGATCCTGCTGCAGGTCGAGCAACTGGGCGGCATCGCCTGCCATACCGGTCGCCAGAGCTGCTTCTACAGCGTGCTGCGAGACGGCCGCTGGGAGCCGGCGGACCCGGTGCTCAAGTCGCCGGAGGATATCTACGGATGAGCGAGGAGATACTGGGCGCGCTGGCGCGGATGCTGGAGGCGCGCAAGCAGGCCGAGCCGGACAGCTCCTACGTGGCGGGCTTGTATGCCAAGGGGCTGGACGCCATTCTCAAGAAGGTGGGCGAAGAGGCCACCGAAACCGTCATGGCGGCCAAGGACGGCGAGGCGGACAAGCTGGTTTACGAGGTGGCCGACCTGTGGTTTCACACGTTGGTGCTGCTGGCGCATCAGGGGCTCGGGCCCGACGACGTGCTGCGCGAACTGGCGCGCCGGATGGGAACCTCCGGCCTGGTTGAAAAGGCGCGGCGCGGGGCCTGAACGCCCACGCCGCGCTTCGTGTTAGTCTGCCGGACCGGCCTGCGGGCGATCCGGCCGGGAACGGACAAGGACACCGCGAACGCAACGCGGGTCCAATGAGCGGGAGAACCGATATGTTGATTCCGGGTGGTTATGAGTGGCTGGTGCTGCTGCTGGTGGTGGTGCTGGTGTTCGGGACCAAGAAGCTGCGCAATGTCGGCGGCGATCTGGGTTCCGCGGTGAAGAACTTCAAGAAATCCATGCAGGAAGGCGAGGCCGAGGGCGACAAGCCGGCCGAACCCGCCGCGCGCATCAAGCAGGACGAAGAGTCCGGCCGCGTGTTCGACGCCAAGAGCGAGCAGCATGCCGAGAAGGACAAGGACAAGGTCTGATCCCGGTCGCGCCGCGATCGCCGGCCTGAGACCCACGGAGGCTTGATGTTCGACTCGGGATTCTCCGAGCTGATGCTCATCATGATCGTGGCCCTCGTTGTGGTGGGGCCCGAGCGTCTGCCCGGGCTGGTGCGCAAGATCGGCTACTGGGTCGGACGTTTTCGACGCTATGCGACCACCGTGCGTGCCGAGATCGAGCGAGAGCTCAATGCCGACGAGCTGCGCAGCATGCTGAGCCGCCAGGAAGACGAGATCCGCGAACTGCGCGACATGCTGCAGGACACCCGCGAGCAGATGCGCGGCGAAGTGGACGATATCGCCGAGAACGTGCGTCAGGCCGGCGCTTTGCCAGCGGAACCGACGCGTGCGGACGGCGAGGGCGCCCCCGCGAAGACGCCGGACGATCACCCGCATGGCGCATCGCGGCCCGAGCCCGTCGCCTCAGCGCCCGTGGAACCGGGTACGCAACCGAACCCGGCGGCCCACCCCGAACCCGCGCCCGCGGACAAGACGACGCATGGCAGAAAATCGGAATAAGGAAGCGCCGGAGTCCCCGGAAGAGCCCCCCATCGACGGCGCAGCCCAGGAGGGCGCGGAGGCCAGCGGGCTGAGCAGCCTGATGTCGCATCTGATCGAGCTGCGCACGCGGCTGCTGCGCTCGATCATCGCCGTCCTCGCCCTGTTCATCGGGCTGAGTCCCTTTTCAGACCAGATCTACAGCTGGCTGGCGGTGCCGCTGGTGGCTCAGCTGCCCAAGGGCAGCAGCATGATCGCGATCGACGTGGCCGCGCCCTTCATCGTGCCTTTCAAGCTGACCCTGCTGGTGGCGGTGGTGATCGCCATTCCTTTCCTGTTGTACCAGATCTGGGCCTTCGTGGCGCCCGGGCTGTACCGCCACGAAAAACGCATGGCGGTACCGCTGCTCGTGTCGAGCACGCTGCTGTTCTATACGGGAATGGCTTTCGCATATTTCATCGTGTTTCCGATGATGTTCCATTTCTTCGCCAAGACCACGCCGGCCGACGTGAAGATGATGACCGACATCGGTGCGTATCTGGGCTTCGTGTCCAACATGTTCCTCGCGTTCGGCGCTGCCTTCGAGGTGCCCGTCGCCATTGTATTGCTGACCGCGATGGGCGTGGTCACGCCGGAAAAGCTGGCCGGCGCGCGTCCCTACATCATCGTCGCGGCCTTCGTCATCGGCATGCTGTTGACCCCGCCGGATGTGATGTCGCAGGTGTCGCTGGCCATTCCGCTGCTGCTGCTGTTCGAGGTCGGGCTGTTGGTTTCGCGTCTGGTGGTGCGGCGCAAGGCGGCGCGCGAAGCCGCCGGGGCCGATGAATACGAGGCAGACGAGGACGAGACCACCGCCTATCCGGCACCCATGGATGCCGAGGCCATGGATCGCGCGCTGGACGAGGCGGAAGCGGACGAACGCACCCATCAGCAGGCCGGAAAAGACCATGCCGGCGACGAGTCTAAGGATGCATCCGGTGCGCCTGACGATGAGCGCCGGCCCTGAGTCGCCCCGCTCCCGCGGGGACGCGCTCGGCCGATCCTGATAAAATCGCCGGCCCTACCGCCATAGTCCAGAGACGATCATGACGCAAACGCGCACAGTGCCGCGCCGACGGGCGCTCCTGGTGATTCTCGACGGTTTCGGCCTCAATCCTTCCAAGGAAAACAACGCCGTCTGCGAGGCGCATACGCCGCGCCTCGATGCCTATTTCTCGCATTACCCGCACACGGCATTGGAGGCCTCCGGGCGAGCGGTGGGCTTGCCGGACGGACAGATGGGCAATTCCGAGGTGGGCCATCTGGCGCTGGGCTCGGGCATGATCGTGCGCCAGGATCTCGTGCGCATCGACGACGCCATCGCCGACGGCCAGTTCCAGGCCAACCCGGCCCTGAGACAGGCCGTGGAGGCTGCGCGCAAGGCCGATCGGCCGCTACACCTGCTGGGCCTGGTATCCGATGGCGGCGTGCATAGCCATGTCAGGCATCTGGAAGCGCTGATCGGCCTGTGCGGTGAAGCCGGCGTTGTGCCGGTGGTGCATATGGTCACCGACGGCCGCGACACGCCGCCCAAATCCTCGCTTGGCTTCCTGCCCGCGCTGGAGCAAAAGCTCGCGACGGCTAACGGCCGCATCGCCACGGTCATCGGCCGCTATTTCGCCATGGACCGCGACCATCGCTGGGACCGCACGGAACTCGCCTGGCGCGCGCTGGTGCACGCGGAAGGCGTGGCCTGCGAGGATGCCGGGAGCGGTATCGCGGCGGCCCACGCGGACGGCCAGACCGACGAATTCATCAAGCCTCGCATCGTCGCCGGCGGCGAACCCATCCGCGGCGGCGATCAGGTGGTGTTCTTCAACTTCCGCAACGACCGTCCACGCCAACTTGCAGCCGCCCTCGCGCTGGACGATTTCGATGGTTTCGCACGCGGCGACTTCAGCCCGGTGACGGTAACCACGTTGACCGAATACGACCCGCGTTACGGTTTTCCGGTGGCCTTTGCCCCTGAACGTCCCACCACCTGCCTCGCCAAGGTGCTGAGCGAGGGCGGTTACCGCCAGTTCCATTGCGCCGAGACCGAAAAGTACGCGCACGTGACCTTCTTCTTCAACGGCGGCGGCGAGACGCCCTTCCCGGGCGAGGATCGCGTGGTGGTGCCTTCGCCGAAGGTGGCGACCTACGACCTGCAGCCGGAAATGAGCGCAGCGGCGGTCGCCGACGAGGTGGTCAAGGCGCTGGAGAGCAGCCAGTACGACTTCATCGTGGTGAATTTCGCCAACGGCGACATGGTGGGGCATACCGCCGTGCGCGAGGCGGTGATCCGCGCGGTGGAAACGCTGGACCGCGAGGTCGGTCGGGTGCTCGACGCGGCGGTCGAGCAGGGCTATTCGGTGCTGCTGACCGCCGATCACGGCAACTGCGACGAGATGGTCGATCCGGTCACCGGCGAGCCGCACACGCAGCACACCACCTATCCGGTGCCGCTGCTGCTGATCGACGAAGGCGCCTGGCGTCTCGCCACCGGCGGCGGCCTGAGCGGCATTGCGCCGACCCTGCTGCAGCTGATGGGCCTCGACCAGCCGGCCGAGATGACCGGCCACAGCCTGCTGCTCGAGGGCGGCGCGGCCTCGGCCTAGCCGCGCAGGCGCGCCTCGCCCGCGTAGACGTTGAAGCGCGGCGGGCGCAGGAAGCCGATCAGCGTCATTCCCGACGCGTCCGCCAGTTCCACCGCGAGGCTGCTCGGCGCCGAAACGGCGGCGAGCAGGGGCAGGCGCGCGCGGATGCACTTCTTCACGATCTCGTAGCTGGTGCGTCCGCTGACCATCAGCAGCTGTCGTTGCAGCGGCAGGCGCCGCTCCAGGCAGGCCCAGCCGATCACCTTGTCGACCGCATTGTGCCGGCCGACATCCTCCTCCAGTCGTAACAGCCGACCGTCGAGCGTGAACAGCGCGGCCGCGTGCAGCCCGCCCGAGCGCGAGAACATCGCCTGGGCGGCGCGCAGGCGCTCGGGCAGCTCCAGGATGCGCGCGACCGGCACCTCGGGACCCTCGTCGAGCGGCGGGCAGGCGAGCAGTCGGTCGAGTTCGAGCCGCGAATCCCCGCACACGCCGCAGGCGCTGGTCACTGCGGTCTTGCGCACGGGCGGTGGCGCTCTGTGCGTGCGCAGACGCACGCGGATGCGGTTGGCGCCCTCCTGGCGCACCGCCAGCAGGTCGTCCGGCCCGTCCAGCAGCCCCATGTCGAGCAGCAGTCCGACTGCGAGCAGCGTATCGGCGCCGGGGGTGCGCATGGTGACCACGCGCTCGCTTTCGGCGTCGCCGTAGCGGATCTCCAGCGGTGACTCCTCGGCCAGCGTGTCGAGGTCGGATGCCAGCCCCTCGCCGCTGCGGTGACGCCAGATGGCGGCCACCGGGGAGGGCGTGGCGACGGCGCCGCGGGTAGGCGCGTTCATTCGCCCAGGCCTCGGTTGAAGGCCTTGAGGAAGGCCACGATGCCGCCGATCGCCTGCCACAGTTCGCGGTCGCGCAGCAGCGCCAGCGCGCCGGCGATGCCGGACGGGTGTGCGGCTTCGTCCGCGGCGGTCGCTTCGAGCGCGGCGAGTCCGCTTTCGAGGGCGGGGATCAGCCGTTCGATGCGTGCCATGTCGAGTTCGCCGAACAGGGCGACCAGACGGGCGAGGTTGTAGCTCAGCCGCCGGCTGCCATCGCGGTCGAGCAGTTCGGCGATCAGGGTGGTCAGCTCCGGCGCCGCACCGAGGGCGTTGTTGGCCAGGCGCAGGACATCGCGCTCGTGCAGCAGCTGGACGAGGCGCTCGAGTTCGGCGTGGGCGTCGTCGGGTTGCGTACGCGGCGGGGGCGTGTAGGCAAGCGGTGCGGCCATGGCTCAGAGTCCTCCGTGTTCGGGCAGTTTGTGCGGCGGGCGCTGGTAGTCCGCGCGACGCCACTTCTCGCGCAGCTCGGGGCCATCCTTGGGCGTGGGGTGGCCGTAGCGCGAGTTGTGCGGCGGCAGCGGGGTGGGGCCGTCCGCCTCGATCACCTCCAGCGACACGGACAGCTCCTTGTATGCCGGGGTGTGCGTGACGCGGTCGGTGTGGCTGCCGGTGAGCACGTTGATCGGCTCCTCGACCGAGTTCATCGGCATGTACAGCTCGTCGCCCTGGACGCGGTCGGTGACCAGCACCCGCGCCTCGATGCTGCCGCGCCGCGAGGTCAGGCGTACGCGGCTGCCGTCGCGCACCCCGCGTCGCTGCGCCAGCTCGGGCGACAGCTCCACGAAGGTGTCGGGCACCTTGCTGTGGATGCCGCGGGAGCGGTTGGTCATGTTGCCCTCGTGGAACTGCTCGAGCAGGCGGCCGTTGTTGAGATGCAGGTCGTAGCTGAGGTCCGGCAGCTCGGCCGGCTCGATCCATTCCACCGGGTGCAGCCGCGCGCGGCCGTCCGGGAACGGGAAGCGTTCGGTGAACAGGATCGGGGTGTCGGTGCCGTCGGCGGTCACCGGCCACTGCAGCGAGGCGAAACCTTCCAGGCGTGAGTAGTCCACGCCGGCGAACAGCGGCGTGAGGCTGGCCGCCTCGGCCATGATCTCGCTCGGGTGGGTGTAGCCCCAGGGCCGGCCGAGGCGCTCGGCGAGCCCGGTGAGGATGCGCCAGTCCGGGCGCGAGTCGCCGAGCGGCGGCATGACCTCGTAGAGGCGTTGGATGCGGCGCTCGGTGTTGGAGAAGGTACCCTCCTTCTCGACGCTGGGCGCGGCCGGGAGCACCACGTCGGCGAACTGGGCGGTGCGCGAGAGGAAGATGTCCTGCACCACGAAGAAGTCGAGCTTCTCGAACGCCGACTGCACATACAGCGCGTTGGAGTCGACCAGCGCCATGTCCTCGCCGATCACGTACATCGACTTGAGTTCGCCGGCATGCACGGCATCGACCATCTCGTGGTTGTCGAGCCCGGGCTTCTCCGGCAGCGTGACGCCCCAGCCCTGGCCGAAGCGGGCGCGGGCGGTTTCGTCGCTGACCGGCGAGTAGCCCGGCAGGAAGGCGGTGATCGCGCCGAAGTCGCTGGCGCCCTGCACGTTGTTGTGCCCGCGCAGCGGGTAGGCGCCGGTGCCGGGGCGGCCGTAGTTGCCGGTGATCAGCAGCAGGTTGGAAATCGCGGTGCTGGTGTCGGAGCCGCCGCAGTGCTGGGTGACGCCCATTGCCCACAGCACGCACACGCCGCTGCTGCCTGCCACGCGCTCGGCGAGATCGCGCAGGGTATTTGCCGGGATGCCGGACACGGATTCGGCGTATTCCAGGGTGAAGGGTGCGAGCGAGGTGCGCAGCTCGTCCAGGCCGTTCACGCGCTCGGCGAGGAAGGCCTTGTCCTCCAGGCCCTGGTCGAGGATGTAGCGGATGAGCGCCGACAGCCAGACGAGATCGGTGCCCGGACGCGGGCGGATGAATACGTCCGCACGCTCGGCCATTTCGTGCTTGCGCAGGTCGGCGACGACCAGTTGCTGGCCGCGCAGCTTGTGTGCGCGCTTGACCCGGGTGGCGAGCACGGGGTGGCTCTCGGCGGTATTGGAGCCGACGATGAGCACGAGGTCGGCCTGCTCGATGGAGGCGATGCCGCCCGAGTCGCCGCCGTAGGAAACGGTGCGGAACAGGCCCGTAGTGGCCGGGTTCTGGCAGTAGCGCGAGCAGTTGTCGATGTTGTTGGTGCCGATTACGCCGCGTGCGAATTTCTGCATCAGATAGGCCTCCTCGTTGGTGCACTTGGAGGAGGCGATGAAGCCCAGGGCGTCGGGTCCGTGGGCGTCGCGGATCTCGGCGAAGCGGCGCGCGACGAGGCCGAGGGCCTCGTCCCAGCTCGCTTCGCGGAAACGGCCGTTCTCGCGGATCAGCGGGGTGGTCAGGCGATCCTCGTGATTGACGAAATCCCAGCCGAACTTGCCCTTCACACAGGTGGACACGCCGTTGGCCGGGCCTTCGCTCGGCTCGACCTTGAGGATGTCGCGGCCGCGCGTCCACATCTCGAAGCTGCAGCCGACGCCGCAGTAGGTGCACACCGTCTTGGTGCGGCGCACGTCCTGCTTGCGCATAGCCGCGTCAAGCTCGGATACCGCGATGATGGGGATGAAGCCGGTGGCCGGTTCGACCGCCTTGACGGCGTCGATCATCGGCTGGCGGGCCTTCTCGGGGACGGCGGTGAAGACGCCGGCCTTGCCGAGCATGCTTTTTTCCATCAGCGCGTTGCACGGGCAGACGGTGACGCAGTGGCCGCAGGAAACGCAACTCGATTCGTTGATCGGCTGGCCGCCGTCCCAGACCACGCGCGGGCGTTCCAGACTCCAGTCGATGCTCAGGGTTTCGTTGACCTGCAGGTTCTGGCAGGCCTCCACGCAACGGCCGCAGAGGATGCACTGGTCGGGGTCGTAGCGATAGAAGGGATTGCTCGCGTCCACCTCGTAGGGCTTCGGCGTGTACGGGTACACCTGATGCTCTACACCCATGTCGCGGACCGTATTGTGCACGGTGCAGGTGCCGTTGTTGTTGTCGCACAGCGTGCAGTAAAGGTCGTGATTCTTCAGCACGCGGTTGAGGCCTTCCTCGCGTGCCTCCATCGCTTCGCGGCTGTCGAGGCGGATGTTCATATCCTGGGCGAGAGTGGTGGCGCATGCGCGCCTGGGATTGCCATCGACGGCGATCCAGCAGGTGTCGCAGCTCTGGATCGGCCCGAGCGCGGGGTGATAGCAGATGTGCGGTACGTCGATGCCATGGTGGGCCAGGAACGGAATCAGCGGTTCGTCCGCTTCGCCGATGAGCGTCTCGCCGTTGACCGTGATCCGGCATTTGGCTCCCTGATCCATGCTCCGACCTCCTGGGGTAGTGTGGACGCACAGACTATGACAACCTATATTATCACTCAAATTTCTTTTATCTATTTTCTTTATTTGTATTTCTGATGTTTAGCCACTGGACACGCCATGGTCAATCCCCAGCACCTGCTGACCTTCACCGTCGTCGCGCGGTTGCGCAGTATCAGCCGCGCCGCCGACGCGTTGTATTTGAGTCAACCCGCGGTATCCGGGCAGTTGCGTCAGCTGCAGAACCTGGTTGGCGAACCCCTGTACGCGCGTCGCGGCTACGGTATCGAGTTGACCGCCGCCGGGCAGGGGCTGTTGCGCTATGCGGAAACCCTGCGCCGCGCGCATGCGCAGGCCGACGACTACATCCGCCAGTTGCAGGGCGTCGAGGCCGGCAGCATCCATATCGGCTCGACCAGTACGCTAGCCAGCTATTACCTGCCCGAGTATGTGGTGCGTTTCCAGCAGGCTTACCCAGGCGTGTCCGTATATATCGACACGGACAACTCGCTGGCGCTGATGCGGCGTCTCGAGGAGTTCGATATCGGCATGATCGAGGGGCCGCTGCCGGATATACCGATGTCCGGACAGTACGAGTTGCTGCCCTGGGTGGTGGACGAGGTGGTGTTGGTGTTGCGCGCCGGGCACCCTCTGGCCCAGCGCTATCCAGATGTGGTGCCGATGGCGGCGCTCGGCGAGTATCCGATCATCTGGCGCGAACCGGCTTCGGGTGCGCGCCAGACCTTCGAGCGCGCACTGGCCGAGGCCGGGATGCAGTTGCCGGTGAAGATCGTGGTGACCGGCGTCGATGCGATCAAGGAGGCGGTGCGGGCGGGCCTCGGCATCGGTTTCGCCTCGTTCCGGGCCTTGGCGCACGCCGGTCCGGACCTGGTGTGCCGGCATATCGAGGATGTGCGCGGAATCAGCTGGAATCTCTATGTCGCGGCGCCGGTAGGCCGCTTGCGCTCGCGCGCGACCCAAACCTTTCTCGATGCGCTGACGGATGTGGCGGATACGGCGGACCTCGGAGACTGAACTTAACGGCTCAGTTAATGCCTGTATAATGGAATTTTGTCTTTCGGCCGGGGTCAGCACTGAATGGACACAGCGCGCACGGAAAACGAACGGCTCATGGAGGCGTTGCAGCGTCTGGGTGCCTACCATTTCCAGACGCGTCTGGACGCGGCGGACTTTCCCACGATGGCGCCGCTGGCGGATGCCTTCAACACCATGGCCGATTCGATCGAGGCCTTCGTCAGCCATGACGCCAGCCAGCGGGTAACCTGGTCGGAACGTGACCGGCTTGCATGCATGAGCCAACTCACGGCGGGTATCGCCCATGAAATCCGCAACCCGCTGGAGGCCATCGTCAATTCGGTGGCACTGCTGGTGCGCAACAACCTGACGCCGCGCGAAAAACAGGAGCTTTCCGGCATCGTGTCCAACGAATGCGCGCGTCTGCAGCGCATTTTCCGGCATTTCATTCAGTTTTCGCGCTTTCCCATCGCGCGCATGGAGCCGACCGATCTCGTCGAGGCGACGGGCAATCTGTTCACGCTCCTGGGGACGAACAACCCCGAATCCGTCGAGTTCGCGTTGGAGGCCGAGGAGACGCCGGTGATGGCGCTCTGCGATGGCGACCTGATTCACCAGGCATTGATGAACCTGACGCTCAACGCACTCGAGGCCATGCCGGCCGGCGGGCGACTCACGGTGCGCATCGTGCCGGACGAACGCCACGTCGCGGTGAGCGTGGTCGACAGCGGCGAAGGCATTCCCGCCGATCGCCTCGAACAGATCATGGAGCCCTTCTACACCAGCCGCGCGAGTGGTGTCGGTCTGGGACTCGCGATCACCCAGCACATCCTGGCGCAGCATGGCACGCGCCTGGTGATGAGCAGCGAGCCAGGGCGTGGCACGCAGGCGTCCTTCATCCTGCCCAGGGCGAGGCAGCATGGCTAATATCCTGGTCGTCGACGACGAGCCCAACATCCGCCGTACCCTCCGCCTGCTGCTCGAAAAGGAGGGGCATAACGTCGCGGATGCCAACTCCGGAGAGCAGGCGCTGGCGATCGTGGCGGAGCAGCACATTGATCTGGTGATGCTCGATCTTCGTCTCGGCGCCGAGGACGGGCTGGAAATCCTGTCTAAGATCCGTGCGCGTGGCGACCATCCCGAGATCGTGATCGTGACCGCGCACGCCGAGGTCGACGAGGCGGTGCGGGCCATGAAGCTCGGCGCCTACGATTACCTGGTGAAACCGCTGGCGCCGGACGAGCTGTTGATCCGGGTCGGCAAGATTCTCGAAAAGCGCGCGCAGAGTCAGGAGCTGATGCAGCTGCGCGAGGAGGCCGCGCGGCGCCAGGAGCCTTATGTCGCCTCGCAGAGCGAAGCCATGCGCGAGATCATGCGCCGGGTGCAACGGATCGCGCGGCAGGATATGCCGGTGTTGATCACCGGCGAGACCGGGGCGGGCAAGGAAGTGATCGCGCGCCTGATCCACCGTCTGAGCACCCGCGCCGCCAAGCGTTTCGTGGCGGTCAATTCGTGCGCGCTGACCGAGAATCTGCTCGATTCCGAGCTGTTCGGCCATGTGCGCGGCGCCTTTACCGGGGCGAACACGAGTCAGCCGGGCCTGTTTCAGGAAGCCGATCGTGGTACCTTGTTTTTGGACGAGATCGGCGACATCACGCAAAGCCTGCAGGCCAAGCTGCTGCGTGTGCTGCAGGAAGGCGAAATCCGACCGGTCGGCAGTACCAAGGTCGCCAGGGTCGACGTACGCGTGATCGCGGCGACCAATCGCGATCTGTGGACCCTCAGTGAGACCGGAGAATATCGCAAGGATCTGCTGTTTCGTCTGGGTGTCATCGAGATCAAGATTCCGCCGTTGCGTCAGCGGCGCGACGACATCTATGCGCTGACCGATTTCTTCCTCGCACGGCAGAACGAAAAGAACGTGGAGGGGCAGTCATTCGAGATAACCCCGCGCGCCCGACGCAAGCTTTACATGTATGACTGGCCCGGCAATGTGCGCGAGCTGACCAGCGTTCTGGAGCGCAGCTTCGCTTTGGCGGACGGCCATGTGATCGACGCCGAAGACATCATCATCAATCAGAATACCGCCAACGACGGCATCGACGAGCCGCCGCACGGGATGAGCCTGCACGAGATCGAGGTGGCGCACATCCGGCGGGTGATGGGCCTGTGCCAGGGGAATCAGGTCAAGGCCTCGAAGCTGCTCGGGATCAGCCGCTCCACCCTGCAGCGCAAGCTCAAGTATCTTCACGGTGCCGCCTGAACGGCGGCCTCAGGCAAGACGGGGAGGGGGCGTGCTGCCGGTCAGCTTGAGCACGGAATCCGCCCAGTCGAGTGCGTCGAGTCGGGCTCGGGTCAACAGCGAAGCCGGGATGTCGGTGCGTCCGACACGTCGCCACTGGCTGAGTTCGTAGTTCAGTACCACCTCCAGGTAACGCCCGAGCGCGCCCTGGTGTTCGAGAATGGCGCGCTTGATATCTTCGGACAGCGGCAGCGGCGAGATCACCTGCGGCAACGGCCGATCGAGCAGGATGTCGAGCGCGGAGAGCAGCCCTACGATGAAGCCGTCTCCGGCCACGATCCCGCTGGTGGCTTCGCCCAGCAGTTCGCACATGCGCGCTCTGGCCAGGGCGATGACGAATACCGCGGAAGGTTTGTCGCTGAGCTGGGTCAGTGCAAGCAGAGTGCACCAGGTGGCCAGCCTCTGACGGCCCAGCAGCAGGATGGTGTCCTTGAGCGCGGTGACGGGGCGCGGCAGATTGAAAAAGGCCGAATTGATCAGGCGCAGCAGCTTGTAGCTGAGGATGGGATCGGCAGCAATTGCGCGCTCGATCTCGTGAGTTTCGGTGGCCGGATCGTGAATGATCGCGAACAGGCGCAGCAACGCGACCTTGTTGGGCGGCAGGCTGGCGCCATGCCGGATGACCCGCGGCCGGCTCAGGAAATAGCCCTGGAAATAATCGAAGCCCAGATCCCGGAAGCGCTCGAATTCCGCGAGTGTTTCGATACGCAGGGCGAGCAACTGCAAGTCGTGACGTCTGAGTGCGGCCATGTCGGCGGACAGGCGCTCCGGCGCGATGGCCCTGATATCGAGCTTGACCATGTGGGCCAGCGCATACAGCTCCGAATGCGCCGGGTCGTAGCGGCCGTCGTCGAGCGCCAGGGTATAGCCCATGGCGGCAAGGCGGCGCAGCTGCGGCAGGTGCTGCGGGTGGCCTAAAGCAGGCGGAATGTCGAATATGACGCGCTGCGGGGGCAATGGCAGCTCGTGGGCGATTTCGAACAATTGCGGGCTCAGATTGATGCCGACCCGACGCGAACCGGCCAGCTGCTCGATGCCGAACTCCTGAAAGGCGTTTACCACGACGTGCGCGGTGGCCGTGTCGGCGGCTGTCGGACCGCTGCCCCTGAACAGCAGCTCGTAGGCATCCACGCCCAGCTGGGTGTTGTAGATGGGCTGGCGCCCAATCAGGACTTCAAGCGACATCCGTTCTCGCCAGGTGAAGGGCTGGCCGCGTCAACCCGCCAGCAGGAATACAACTTCGAGTATGGGTGCTTTCTTGCCGCATGCCAATCGATTCGATGCGCGCCATCGGTAAGCGCCGCAAAATGTTATTTTTCTAACATTTGACTTGCTTATGATTTGGAAGGATCATAAGCCCATACGATTAGCCGGGATGCGGAGGCGGGTCGAATGGACTGGATCGGCGCCGAGGTCGGACACGACGCCAGTTTCACCAAACTGGAGAAGCGGGTGGCGGCCTATCTGACGGCCAATCCGGACGCCCTGCTGGTCGACACCAGCCGCGCGATCGCCGAGCGGGTGGGCGTCAGCCCGATGACCGTAACCCGGTTCTTCAAAAAACTCGGCTACGAAAATGCCGCGGCGGCAAGGCGCAAGCTCAAACGCCAAGTATACGGCCCGGAGCTGAGCCGGATCGGCAATCGCTTCGATCTGTTTCGCGAATCCAAGCCGCCCGCGGGCGGAGATGCCGTGCTGCAAAGCGGCATCGCGGCTATCCGCCGAGCCTTCGAGGTGCGAAGTCAGCCGCAGTGGCAGCGGATCGTCGAGGCGGTGGCCGGGGCCGACAGCGTCTACGTAACCGGTTTCCAGACCATGGGTTATCTGGCCCGCGGTTTCGCCATGCGGTTGGGCTATGTGCGTCCCGGGGTGCATGAAATCGACGGCGCAGACGGCGCCTACGCCGGCTTGCTGACCGACCCCGCGCCGCGCCGCGCGCTGTTGATCATGGATATCTTCCGCTACGCGCGCAACGGCCCGGTACTGGCAAGGGCGGCGCGCGCGCGCGGCGTCGAGGTGGTCGTGTTCTGCGACGAGTTCTGCGACTGGGCGGCGGACATCACACCGCACGTGGTCGCGCTGCCGTCCGCCACGCCGCTTTTTTTTCGCTCGGACACGGGGATTCATTTCAGTCTGAGCCTGTTGGAGCAGGATGTGATCGACGCCTACGGCGAGCAGCGTGTGCGCGAGCACATGGAGCTGCTGTCGGAGGCACAGGAGTGGTTCGGCCAATATTCGAAATGAAGTCCGGCGCAGACCGGGTCAGTGGCAACCGTAATCAACCTATGGGAGTTGAGGCAATGACAAGACGCAAATGGGTACGGGTGCTGGCCGTCGGGCTGGCGGTGTTGTCGCTGGCGGGCGTGCGCGCGTTTGCCGCGACGCCGGCGAATGTGCTGGTGATCGGCAAGGCGGCCGACCCGCAGACGCTGGACCCGGACGTGACCATGGACAACAACGACTGGACGGTGACTTACCCGGCGTATCAGCGGCTGGTGCGCTACGAGACGATCGGCGGCAAAGGCAGCACGCAGGTGGTCGGCCAGCTGGCGCGTTCCTGGAAGGTGTCGAAGAACAAACTGACCTGGACGTTCGAGCTCAAATCGGGCGAGCGCTTCGCGGACGGCAGTCCGGTCGACGCCTCGGCGGTGAAATTTTCCTTCGACCGGCTGCTCAAGCTCGGCAAGGGGCCGGCGGAACCGTTCCACAATCTCGCCTCGGTGATGGTGATCGGCCCGCATACCGTCCGTTTCCGCCTCAAGCAGCCTTTCGCGCCCTTCCTGTACACCCTGGCCAACGATGGTGCGGCGATCATCAATCCCAAGGTGATGGTGCATCAGGTGAACGGCGACATGGCGCAAGGCTGGCTTGCCGAACATACCGCCGGCAGCGGGGCCTACCAGCTGCGCAGCTGGCAGAAAGGGCAGAGCCTGATCATGACGCCCAACGCTCACTATGCCGGTCCGAAGCCGCATTTCGCGGAGGTGGTGGTCAAGATCGTGCCGGACGCCTCGGCGCGGCGTCTGCAGCTTGAACGCGGCGACCTCGACATCGCCGAAAACCTGCCTGCCGACCAGCTCAATGCGATCAAGAAGGCCGGCACGCCAGGCGTCAGCGTGCGCGAGTATCCGAGCCTCAAGGTGACCTACCTGTATCTGAACAACAAACGCCCGCCGCTGGACAAGGTGGCGGTACGGCGCGCGATCATCGATGCGGTGGATGCCAGGGCCATTATCGCCGGCATACTGAACGGCGAGGGCAAGCCGATGGGGGCGCCGATTCCTGATGGCATGTGGGGCTACGATCCTTCTCTAAAGCCCGCGACGCGCGACGTCGCCAAGGCGCGCGTCCTGCTCAAGGAGGCCGGCGCATCGGATCTCAAGCTGCGCTTCGACTATTCCGACGCCGATCCGAACTGGGCGACCATCGCGCTGGCGGTGCAGGCCAATCTGGCGGACGCCGGCATTGCCGTGAAGCTCGAGAATTTCGCCAACGCGACCTACCGCGACCGGCTCGGCAAGGGCGATTTCGACATCGCGATCGGCAACTGGAGCCCGGATTTCGCCGATCCCTATATGTTCATGAACTATTGGTTCGATTCGGCCAACGGTGGTCTGGCGGGCAATCGCTCGTTTTATGCCAATCCGGAGGTCGATCAACTGGTGCGCAAGGCCGCGGTCGCCGCCACCCATGCCGAACGTCTGCGCCTGTATCGGAAGGCGCAGCGGATCGCGGTACAGGATGCGGCATATGTGTACCTGTTCCAGAAGAACTCGCAGATCGCCATGCGCAAGGACGTGAAGGGCTTTGTGTTCAATCCGATGCTGGAGCAGATCTACAACATCGCCGAGATGTCGAAGTCGCACTGATGTCGTCATGCGACGGGCGGTGGCTGTCCGCCGCCCGTCGCCCCCGGGCCGGCGATGCCGGTTGTTCGTACGCACGGTCTTGAGCAGACGTACCCATGACCTTTTTGAGAGTCATCCGCAAACGCTTGCTGTTTTTGCTGCTGGTGGTGTTCGGCGTGTCGCTGGTGACCTTCGTGATTTCCCATCTGATTCCCGGCGATCCCGCGCGGCTGATCGCGGGTCCGCACGCGTCGTCCGCAGTGGTGGCGCACATCCGTCATCAGCTCGGACTGGACCTGCCGCTATGGCAGCAGTACGCACGTTATGTCGAGGAGCTCGCCCACGGCAATCTCGGCGTGTCGATCCGCACCGGCCGGCCGGTGGCGCAGGACATCGCCGCCTTCTTTCCCGCCACGCTGGAACTGGTGGTCACGGCCCTGTTGTTCGCCGTGCTGATCGGTGTGCCCCTGGGCGTCGCCTCCGCGGTATGGCGCGACCGTCCGATCGACCATGTGGCCCGCGTGCTGGCCGTCACCGGCATTTCCGCGCCTGCCTTCTGGCTCGGGCTGGTGTTGATTGCGGTGTTTTACGGTCACCTCGGCTGGTTTCCCGGCGGCGGGCGCATCAGTGCGCTGATGGTGCCGCCGCGAACGATCACCGGCTTCTACCTGGTCGACTCGCTGCTGGAGGGCAACGCCGCGGCCTTCTGGAGCAGCCTGCGTCACATCGCCCTGCCGGCGTTCACTTTGGGCTTCGTGAACGTCGGCATCATCGCGCGCCAGATCCGTTCGGCCATGCTTGATCAGCTGGGCGAGGACTACGTGCGCACCGCGCGCGCCGGCGGGCTGTCGCGCCGGCGGGTGATTCTCGGTCACGCGCTGCCCAACGCGTTGATTCCTTCGGTGACCGTGCTGGGTCTCGCCTTTGGCGACCTGCTCTACGGCGCCGTGCTCACCGAGACCATCTTTGCCTGGCCGGGCATGGGCAACTATGTCGTCGCCTCGATCCAGGCGCTCGACTTTCCCGCCGTGATGGGCTTCACGCTCGTGGTGTCATTCGCTTATGTGCTCGTCAATCTGGCGGTCGACCTGGCCTATCTGGCACTCGACCCGCGGATCACGGAGGTCGGCTGATGTCCGTACCCGAGCCGATGCCCGCGCGCCGCATCGCCGTCACGCGATGGGGCTATCTCGCATACCGGCTGCGGCGCAGCCCTCTGACCTTGCTGGGCGCAGGCATGATCGCCGTCATCCTGTTCGCCGTCCTGTTGTTGCCGGCCTTGTTGAACGTCGACCCGGATCGCATCGATCTGGCGGCGCGGCTGGCCGCGCCGTCTTGGGCGCACTGGTTCGGTACCGACGAAGTCGGCCGCGACATCTTCGCCCGCGTGCTCTATGGTGGCCGTATTTCCATCGGTGTCGGCTTTTTCGTGGTCGCGATTTCAGCCGGCATCGGCAGCGTGGTCGGCGCGCTTGCCGGTGTGATCGGGCGCTGGATCGACACGACGGTGATGCGCCTGATGGATGTGGTTATGTCGGTGCCTTCGCTGGTGCTGACGCTGGCGCTCGCCGCCGCGCTGGGTCCGAGCCTGTGGAACGCCATGCTGGCCATCGCCCTGGTGCGCATTCCCGCCTATGTGCGGTTGGCCCGCGGCCAGACGCTGGGTCTGCGCGAGAGCGGCTACGTGCGCGCGGCGCGCGTGTTCGGCGCCAAACCCTGGCAGCTGCTGCGCTGGCATATCGCCGCCAACGCCATGCCGCCGATCATCGTGCAGGCGACGCTGGATATCGGCAATGCCATCCTGATGGCCTCGGCGCTGAGTTTCATCGGCCTGGGCGCGCAACCGCCGACGCCGGAATGGGGCGCCATGGTCGCCACCGGGCGTAATTACATTCTCGACCAGTGGTGGTACTCGGCCTTCCCGGGCGCCGCCATCCTGTGCACCGCGGCCGCCTTCAATCTGCTGGGCGACGGCCTGCGCGATCTGCTCGATCCGCGCCAGAGGGGGCGTTGAACATGGCGCAGCACAAGGTGGCCGTGCTGGAGATCGAAGATCTGAGCATGGAGTTCCCGGTCTACGGCGGTGCGGTGCGCGCGCTCGACGGCGTGAATCTGAACGTCGCGCAGGGGGAAATGGTGGGCGTGGTCGGCGAATCGGGCTGCGGCAAATCGGTGACCTCGCTGCTGGCCATGGGGCTGCTGCCGAGGCAGGACTACCGGGTGCGCAGTGGCCGCATCACCCTGCTGGACACGGACGTACTGAATGCCTCCGAGAGCACGCTTGTGACCATGCGTGGGCAACGCGCCGCGATGATCTTCCAGGAGCCGCTCACGGCGCTGAATCCGACGCGCCGCATCGGTAGCCAGATGATCGAGGTGATCCGCCGCCGGCGGCTGCTGTCCCGGTCCGCGGCACGCACGGAGGCGGCACGCCTGCTGGGCGAAATGCGAATCGCCGACGCCGACGAAGTGCTGCGCCGTTATCCCTTCGAGCTATCCGGTGGCATGCGCCAGCGCGTGCTCATCGCCCTGGCCTTCTCCGGCGACCCGGCCATCGTCATCGCCGACGAGCCGACCACCGCGCTCGATGTCACCGTACAGCGCCAGGTGCTCGGCCTGCTGCGCGAACGCGCGCGTCAGGCGGGCGCCGCTGTCATGCTGATCACCCACGACATGGGCGTGGTCGCGCAATACACCGATCGCGTCTACGTCATGTATGCCGGCCGCGTGGTCGAATCCGGGGGCACGCGCGAGGTCCTGTCGTCACCGGCACATCCCTACACCCGCGCGCTGCTGGCCGCTCTGCCGGAGCGCGCGACCGCCGGCGCGCCGCTGGACGCGATTCCCGGCAGCGTGCCCGATCTGCGCGACCCGCCCGCGGGTTGCGCCTATGCCCCGCGCTGCGCGGAGGCGCAGCCGGTGTGCGCCCGGCGTCCGCCGATGCGGGTGCTCGAACGTGCGCCGTCGCACGCCGTCGCGTGCTGGCTGGTCGATGGGCAGGAGGAAGCATGAACGAGGACGCGACGTCCGACATCCCGCTGCGTGTCGAGGAACTGCGCGTGCGTTTCCCGCTGCGCCGCGACTGGCTGGGCCGCGCGCGCGAATACGTGCATGCGCTCAACGGCATCGATCTTGAGGTCGCCCAGGGCGAGACCTTGGGCATCGTCGGCGAATCCGGTTGCGGCAAGAGCACGCTCGCGCAGGTGTTGACCGGGCTGCTGACCCCCAGTAGCGGTCGTGTGCAGGTCGGCGGCGCGCATGTGCATGCGCATGCGGACAAAAGACCCGCGCAGATCGTGTTCCAGGACCCCAATGCCTCACTCGACCCGCGCATGCGTGTCTGGCGCATCATCACCGAGCCAGTGTTCCTGCGCCAGCGCTTGCCGACGCGCGTGCTGCGCCGGATGGCTGCAACGCTGGCCGAGCAGGTCGGCCTGCGCGCGGAGCATGTCGACCGGTATGCCCACGAATTCTCCGGTGGCCAGCGCCAACGCATCGCGATTGCCCGCGCGCTATCCTCCGAACCCGATATCATCGTGCTCGACGAACCCACATCGGCGCTCGATGTATCGGTGCAGGCGCAGATACTCAACCTGCTGCTCGACCTGCGTCAGCGGCGCCGCCTGACCTATGTGCTCATCTCGCACGACGTTTCCGTCGTCCGTCACATGGCCGACCGGGTGGCCGTGATGTATCTCGGACAGATCGTGGAAATCGGCCCGGCCGGCGCCGTGCTCGACGGCCCGCGCCATCCCTACACGCGCCTGCTGTGCGAATCGGTGCCCCGCGTCGACGGTGGTGCCGCGGCGGAGCGTCCGCCGGAGAACGTTGAACTGCCCTCCAATCGCAGGCTACCGTCGGGCTGCTTCTTTCGCGAACGCTGCCCACACGCGCAAGCCGGTTGCGAACGCCCTCAGGAATTATCGACAGTGGTCGACACGCCGACATGGGCCGTGCGCTGCCATCGCTTCCGCGCAGCGCGCTGAGCCGGCCAGGACCGAGACCACCACAGGAGGAACGGACTTGTTCGCCATCGACCATCCCGCGATCGCCATCGACTTGCGCTACGCGACCGCCGACAACATCACGGGCCACCCGATCTACGCCCGTCCCGCTGCGCTGCTGCACCCGGAGGCCCATGACGCATTGATGCGCGCCGCCGACCTCGCCGCGGCGCTCGACTGCCGACTGATCGTCTACGACGCCTATCGGCCGCCGGCTGCCCAATGGCGTCTGTGGGAAACGCTGCCCGACGCAACCTTCGTCGCCGACCCGCGCATCGGTTCCACCCACAGTCGCGGCATCGCCGTCGATCTCACACTGGCAGGCGCCGATGGCCAAGCGCTGGCGATGGGAACCGGCTTCGACGACATGCGCGAACAGTCCTACCATGGCCGTCTGGACATTCCCCCCGACACCCAGCGCAACCGCGCGCTGCTGCTGGGCCTCATGACCGCCGCCGGCTGGTGCCACCAGCCCCACGAATGGTGGCACTATAACCTCCCTGCCGAAGACCAATACCCCATCATCGACGACAAGGAGACGGTCGCTCGCGTGATGGATGTGTGATGTCGGGAGAAGGTGATGGTGGGCCCGCTCGGACTCGAACCGAGGACCAAGGGATTATGAGTTGTATTTAAAATCAATAAGTTACGGATAAGCTGGGTAACTGGCCGTAACTTCAGGAAACGCTAAAACTTATAAATCTCTCTTTAATATCATTAGGTTACATCAATTTAGGTGAGTTGAGAGGAACTAGGGACTGTACCGCTACTGTACCGCCGCGCGGAGCCGCCGAGACAGAGACGATGGCGACATGCCTACCCCTCGTGCCGCTTGTCTTAGGCTGGAGCCGCTGCTCATCATAAGTTGGGCCCGAGATACTTTATCGTCGTCCATCATCCTTGGTCGACCACCCTTGGCGCCGCCGCGCTTACCTCCCTCAATTCGGGACTCAGTCACCCATCGACGGTACTCAGCCTCTACTGCTAGATGTGCCGAAATCCGGATCGGCAACTCCAGGTCGGGCAATCGCTTCCACCACGCCAGGGTAACTCGGTCAATGCTGGCCCCCGCCAGCACTGCTTCTAGTTTTTGGATGGTTGCCTGCTCGGTGGCAGGTTCACTTAATTCCCCTCTCAGCCTCACCACCTCGTTTAAAACTTTGTCATGAAGTGATATCACTCCTCCAGCCCATCGTGTGAGCCGCGCAGCCCGTTGTGCTCCCGGGGTGCGAGCTATATGGTGGGCGCATACTTTCGCTTTTAGCCCGAGGCCTCCAGGAGGCGAAGTTACACCTACAGACGGGCGATGGCAGTAGCTACACAACTGCCGAGCGGAGGGGCTCTGCGCATCATCCGAGTATGGCCAGCCGCGCCAGATCAATGCCTCGACTAAGTCACCCACATCGGGGGCTGGACTCCCGATCCCGTGGAGGATCTGACTTTCCCGTTCGATCTGCTCGCTGAGGCGATCTAACTTGCTCCAGCTTACCTCTCGCCGGATCTTGGCGATGCTTCGCGCCATCTTGCGTCCTCGCGGATACTGACCACGAGGCAGCAGTCTCATCACCCGCTGCGCCACTACCTGCGGAGTGAGCGCCTTTTGGCGTGGGGCTCGGAAAAGTTGCCGGTGGATTGTTTCATAACCCATGCGATGAAGTTACGACTACTTTCTGGTTACCGCAACCGCCAAAGTGCCCTCAGATAGTTAAACGAGGGCATCAGTAATGCACCGAACACACACAAGACCGGATGTCGAAGGAATTGCGAATCGCCTGCGAGCTAGTTATGGAGAACTGCTGTTACTAACCGAAACCGCTCGCGAGCTTAGGAAGTCAGTAGGCACCCTGAAAGTCACCCTCGCCAGTCCCCGCCGGAGGGAACGATATCCATGGGCACGACGATTGGCAGACTCGAGAGTGCGGATGGGGCGGAGAGTTTATTTTCCCGCGGCTGTGGTCGCAGAGGTAATCGCGTTTGGAGATGCTGTCGAACTAGATGCTGACCAACCGCAGCACGGAGATGCCGCGTGAGCATCCGCGCACAACTTGCCGTCTGGGATGCGGGGCGGGCAGTCGATGGAACACTCTTGATCGCGATGCTGGCGCTAGCCGATTGGGCGGACGACGACGGGGTGGTCATCTACCGCCGCGCGACGGTCTCACGCCTTGCCAAGCGGATCCGACGAGGCAAGCGGCAGACTCAAAGAGTCCTGAGCGACCTGGCGAGTCGGGGATGGCTGACAATCACACACCGCCCCGGACATCGCTCTATCTATCACGTTCGCGTTGATTTACTGCAGACGCTGAGTGGTGACGTCATGAATGTCGCCGCTGTCGCAGGCGTCACCCCTGAAACCTGGGATGTCACTCCGAATCCTGACACTGGTGTCGGGGGTGAAGTGACATCATCCGTGTCATCTCATATACCACTACGACCAAATGCTACTACCACAACCACCCCTCCAGTTAGCAATCAAGGGCAGGGCGGTGGTAGTGGTAATGATGACGATCGGCAGGAACTGATCTTCCCATCGATTCTGACAGGACCTGAGCGTGACGGGCTCTCGTCCCTGCTGTGCAAGCTGCCGATATGTCTGCATCAGGCGCTCCTTGATGAACTAGCGGGGGCAGTCGCCGCTGGTCGGAAAATCCCCAACCGTCTCGGTTGGCTGCGCGCGACGGCGCAACGGTGGATGACTGACCAACCCACTCCCGAGCTTGGGCTGAAGGTCGCTGCCGCCAGAAATTCTGCTGCTGAACCCGATCTTGACTCGAAGCGCGTCCGTGTTCGCGAGCTGGCGAGCGCGATAGTGCACTTCCAATCGTTGGGTCGACCCGAACTCGCGGGCAAAGAGTTGGATGAGCTCCGAATGCTCGCGCCGCACCATCCTCTTCTCACCAGTTCTACTGCCACGCCAGGAGCATCACGATGAGTATCCGGAGATCCGGTCGTGGCAAGTGTCGTTCTTGCGGCAGTATCCCAAAGAGTGTCTTGGCAGCAGCACGTTTTCTATCCACACCCGACTCACCCTCGGTGTGATCAGTAGCATTTCCCGAGCTTTTTTGCCTTTGGCTATGGCGCGTCAACATGTTTACGCGGCGTTATACGGGTGGCGGTTTAATTGCCAACGACGCCCTTATTAAATCGCGTGTCAACGCCGTTTACATCGAATCTAACGCAAATAAATGACCTTTTTGGCAAAGGAAAAGAAGAGGGCAAGAATGCGGACCATCAATACAGCAGTGCGGCTTCCAGAAAGCATTCATCAACAGATAATGAATCGAGCTGAACGCGACGGCACGACGTTTTCGGATGCTATGCGAAGTCTTATTAATGACGGGCTCGGGACTAACGCTCAGGAAAACAGGCTGGCAGCCATGGAAGCTCGACTGGCAAAAAAAATTGAAGCGTCCGCACAGAAAATCATCGCTGACCTGATCGCGGAGTGAGACATAAATGGACCGTGACTACCCTCTCACTCTTCTCTCAATTTCGATTTTGGGGTTGCTGTTTATCCCCGCTTTGGCTGTGGCAGCGCTCTACGTGGGATACGCCAGCAGTCTCTATCCGCGGGGTTGGCTCTATCCAGTTTCATTTCACGAACTGATGGTCGTAGTTGTTTGGTCGCTCACACCCGAGAACCTCCCTTCGCTTACGAGGCATGTTATCTCAGCTGTGGTGGGTTACTCAGCCGACCCAGACTCGGCAAGAAGATGGCTGTCTGTCTACGCGAAATGGTGGTGGTTATGCTCTGGCGCCGGAGCATTCGCTGGACTGATGGTGGCCATCATATCGGGCGTGCGGGTTGGTTCTGTGGATGTTCGCCCTCTCCGCGGCCGTTGGCTGCTGATCGGCCGTACAGCGATGCGCTCCGCACAGCGAGAAATGAGAGCTGAGTGTCGTGCAGGCGGAGCCGGTGTTCGGATTCACCCGCAGCTGCAGATCAGCCGCCTACGCGAGTCTGAATCCATTTTATTTATTGGCGGTCAAGGTAGTGGCAAGACCACCGTCGAGGAATGGCTTGTCACATCAATCCTACGTGATGAGCCAGCGAGTCGCTTGGTCATCCACGATCCCAAGCGTGAGTACACTGCTCGAATTCTGAGCCAACCCGAGGCCAAGGGGGCGATTCTGCACGCCCTATGGGACAGGCGCACGGTCATTTGGGCGGTTGCCGAGGACATCGATTCGGAAATCGCCGCGCAAGAATTGGCCTCTCGGCTAGTACCTCCGGCAGATGGAAGAAACGCGATCTTTGCCGACGGTGCGGCGGCGATCCTGACTGGCCTGTTGGTGTATCTGGCAAATCGGAAAAAGAACGAGGGCATAAATTGGGGGTGGGCCGATCTACGTGCCGCAATTCTGCAGCCGTTCGCTGAGATGCGCGCTGTGGCTCTGGAGGGCAATCCCGACGCAGATATAGCCGAGAACCCGGCCTCCAATCCCACGGCCAGCTTTCTGTCGAACCTCAAAACGCAGGTTGCCCCTCTGCTGCGTGGACTCGCTGTGGCAGAGCAGGAGGCGCGAAGCCGAAAGAATTTTCGGGCATGGAGCGCCCGTGAATGGATCCGCGGTGAGTGCGGCCCACGCGTCGTGATACTGCAGGGGTCTGGAAACTACAAACAGCTCGCGGAAGCGGTGAATGGGGCAATTATTCAGGCGCTCGTAGCCGAAGTCAGTGAACTAGAAGACTCTCGCTCTCGCCGAGTGTGGCTAATGTTGGACGAGTTTGCACAACTCGGCACTATCGATGGTATCGAGAAGTTTTTGGAGACTGGGCGATCAAAG